>SLBP01000089.1:0-38322 GCA_007126245.1 Planctomycetales bacterium | reverse complement strand
TGGGCGCGCCGGGGCGCGCCGCGGTGAACGTACTGGAGTCGCTCATCGTGGCCCATGCCGTGGCCGGGATCGATGTCGCTTCTCCGGCCTACGTCGAGGGGCTGGAAACCGTCGTCGAGACCATCGCCCAGGACCTGTCCAACGCAGAAGAGGAGGACGAAAATGGCTGACCGCCTCTCGGCAGAGATCCGGATCGGGGGCAGGATCCCCGCCGCTGCCGTGCCCGGGCTGTGCGGGGCGATCCGGGACCAGAACGTGGGGCTGGCGTGGGGCGACTGCGGTTTCTGGCCGCAGACTGCCTCGGACTTCTTGGGGGCCTGCACCGACCACGGAGGACGTCGCTGGCTCTGCCTCTACGACGACGGGCTCCCCTGGGGGGCGTTCGCCTCCGTGGAGAACTTCCTCCAGCGGAAGGGGATACGACGACGCCAACCGCCTGCTCACGGCGGACGCCGCCGGCGGAGTCACCACCTACGCCTACGGCGCCGACGGCAACCGCACGCAGCGGCAGGGGCCGGCGGCGGTGACCTACTACGCCTGGGACGAGGACGGCCGGATGGTGGCCGCCGAGCCGGTGGCCGGCCCGGTAACGTTCACCTACCGGGCCGACGGCCGGCGGGTGCGGAAGGAGAGGCCGGCCGGGGTCCGCCGCTTCCGCTATGACCTCGAGCGGCTGCTCGAGGAGCTCGACGACGGCGGCGAGCTCGAGCAGCAGTACACCTCGACGCTCGAGGAGTGGGGCGAGCTGATCAGCGAGTACGACGGCGCCGAGACGCTCTACCGCCAGTACGACGCCCTGGGGACCACCGACGCCCTGCTCGACGAGGACGAAGCGGTCACCGACCGCTACGCGCACCGCGCCTTCGGCGCCGCCGCGTCGCACGCGGGCACGTCGGCGACGCCGCTGACCTTCGTGGCCGCCCAGCACGACTACCGCGACGCCGAGCTCGACCTCTACCTCGCCGGCGCACGCCACTACGACCCCGCCGCCGGCCGCTGGCTCTCCGAAGACCCCATCCGCCTCGCCGGCAACGACCACAACCTCTACCGCTACGTCCGCAACAACCCCGTCAACGACGTCGACCCCAGCGGGGAAAGAGTAGACCCGGATTTTGACGAAGAGCGCGGGCTAATCATATGGCGCGTCTACTCCGACGCCCCTCAAGAAGGCCACCGCGTCGGCGGCAGATTCAGAGGAACCAAGACGATCCCCGCGGGCACACTCCTGGGGACGGTTACCGTCAATCAAAGATCCTTCTTCCGCGGCAATCGGGAGACTCCTCCAGCGACGACATCCTACCGAACGACTTATCCGCCAAGGCTTGAGGAGATGAAAGCGCTGGCACAGACCGAGGCCAAGAACCGCAATCAGAACCAGCGCGTCTTCTACAGCGTGGAGTATTGGTACGAGGAGGACCGTCGCCCGGCGAGGCCCAGGGACCCCCGTATCATGGCGACCTACGAGTCGCCCGCGGAGATGGGGCCCGAGCGGAAACAGCACTTCGAGATCCAGAACGGCTATCCCCCCGAGGCCCGGGCTGTGCAATCCGCGCCGGCGGCCGCCGAGCCCGATACCGCGGCCTACCATCGGGAGCCTCCGCGGATGCGGCCCACCGACCAGGCTATGGAGTGGATCGATTCGCTCGGCGTTCCCTTGACACCAGGGGCCGCTCACCACCAGATCAATCCCAACGAGACGAGATCGCGGCAGATCATCGCGGAAAGAATGATCGCCGCCTGTTACGACGAACTGGCCGACCAACTGGAGTCCATCATCTTTTCTCTGGGCTTGGCTGGTCTCGGCCTGGGGGTGGGCGCTGCATTGCAGATCCGGGTAGTGCGGAACGGAATGATGCACATCCGGAGCGCGGGTGGCAAGGTCTGGCGGCTCTCGAAAGCGACGGTCGATAGGATCCGCAGGCGATTGACCCGCGCTAAGGGACGCGGTACAGTGACCGACGACGAGTTGATCGACGCCGTTCGCGGCGCGATCGAGACCAGAGCGAGCACCGCCGCCCCCCACAGCGCCCGGGCCGCAGCGGCGGGGAGCGGTGGAGCAGGCCCATACGCACCAGTCCGGGGTTGGAAGTCATCGCAGACGGGGCACACGGGGAGTAGTGCTGCTAACTGACCGACAGGCTGCCGAACCGCCCCAGAGCGGCGAGCTTGCGAATTCGCAGCGCACTGGCCTCGGTATGGCGGCGAGCAGGAGGGACAGCCGTCTGTACGCGATCATCTCGCATCTACGCCCTGCTTTTGGTTGAGGCCCGTCCGCACCCGCGCAAAATCCGATTGAAAAACATTTAAAACGTCTCTTGGTCACCCCGAACGGGCCTGTTCCCCCCATCAGTGTCGGTCTTGCATCTTGTGGTGGAAATGCGTTTGATTCGCAAGGTGGGGCTTTTTGGGACTTTTCACAGGTGTGGGAAGTTCTGCCAGATTTGTTTACCGATCTCGGGTGTTTGTGGTACTCCCCATCGGGACGAGTCTGCCGTCAATTTCCCTTACAGCCGGGCTCGGTATCGAGTTCGTGACGGCTGATGCTCGGCATCCGGAGCGGTTCGTACTCTTCAAGCCTGAGGGCGCCAGAAGAGAGCACAAGCCATTCGGGCATATCGAAGCCGGTCGGCTCGGGCAGGGCCACCTTCTCCACGACGGTGGTGGGGACGATTCTGCGGGGCGAGCTTTACGGTCAGAGGGCCGGCAGGGTTATTCCTCCCCAGGAATTGAGCGGGCTGCTCAATATGACTTTGGCCCGGGCATTGGAAGTCTCCTAACTTCCCCTGCGCCATAGCCGTGCAGAGTCCCTTCGAATTCCCCATATCCGTGGGCATGGAGGGGCTGACGATAAATGCCGAAGCGCTTTGTGTGTTTCGGCCGGCCCCGCCGAAACAGGGAGCAACCTTATGCCCGCGATCGACTTCGCCAGGCTGCGTGCCGAGATCACGATGGAGCAAGTCCTGGATCGACTCGGCTTCGAGCCGGTCGCTCGCCGGGGAGACCACCCGCAGGGAGGTTCCCCGGGGCCGCCAATTCTCGGGTGCGGCGCGGATTCGGGAAATGGAAAGCCAGATCGAAACGGCCGAAGGAGGCGATGAACGACTGCGGCATCCCGCGATGGCCCCGGCTGCATCGGAGGCCTGCCCCTCCTGCCCCCACCCTCGTTGTCCGCCGCGAGTTGCCCGCTACTTGCCAATCGCGGCCGCCGGGGGGAAGATGGGGGAGACTGCGGTTGACTGCGTAGGTGCCCAACCGATCCGGTTCTTGGCACCGCTTCGCTGGTGCGGCCATGAGCATCCGCTTCAAGCTGACCACCATCGCCGTGGCGGCGATCCTGGTGGCGAACGCCCTGCTCTCCTTCCTGGCCCTCCATTATCTGGGCGGCGTCTGGCTCGAGGAGGTGCAGACTCGGGTCCGGCGGAACCTCAGCTCCGCCCGAGCCGCCTACGAGAAGCACGCCGAACAGATTTCGGCCTTCCTCGAGGGCGCCGCGCTGGACCGGGATCTGGCCGCTGCCCTTGCTGAGGGCCGCCAGTCCGAGCTGCGTGCCCGCGCCCACGGCCTGCTCCGCGCCGGCCCCATGGAGTTCGTCACCCTGCTCGACGGCAAGGGGACGGTCATCTGCCGGCCGAAAGGCGACCGCCTGGGGAGCGACCTCTCGGCCGACCCCCTGGTGGCCGAAGTGCTGCGCACTCGGCGGCCGGCGACCGGTACGGTGGTCTTCTGCCGGGACCGCCTCTTGGCCGAGGATGCCGCGTTGGCGGAGCGCGCCCGCTTTGAAGTGATTCCCACTCCGGCGGCGCGCCCCAGTCCCGACCGGTTCCGCTGCGAGGGGATGGTCCTTGCGGCCGCCGCCCCGATCGCCGATGCGGGGGGGGAACTGCTGGGGATTCTCTACGGCGGCATCCTGCTGAACCGCCGCTACGACATCGTCGACAGCATCCAAGAGGAGGTCTTCCCAGGCGGGCACTATTACGGCAAGGTGATCGGTACGGTGACCGTTTTTCTGGGCGACCTGCGGATCTCCACGAACGTGCAGCATGCGGACGGCTCGCGCGCGGTGGGCACGAGGCTGAGTGCCTCGGTGAGCGAAGAGGTTCTCGACCGCGGCGGCACCTGGGCCGCGCCCGCCTTCGTGGTGAACGACTGGTACATCACGGCCTACGAGCCCATCCGGGACCCGGCGGGGGAAACCATCGGCGTGCTCTACGTGGGGCTCCTGCAGTCCCCCTTCGTGGCGCGGCGGAACGCGATCATGGCGGTCTTTCTGGCGATCGTCGGTTCGACCACCCTGGCCAGCCTGATCCTCCTTACCATGGCCAATGCCCTGGTGCTCCGGCCCGTGCGCCACGTGGTGGCCATGGCGCACAAGGTAATTGGCGGGGACCTCTCGGCGCGGGTAGGCATCCGCCCCCCAGGCGAGATGGGGGTGCTCTGCCGGGCTATCGACAGCATGTCGCAGGCGGTCGCCGAGCGGGAGGAGATGCTCAGGGAAACGACGCGGCAGCAGGTGCGCCGCAGCGAGCAACTCGCCTCGGTGGGCCGCCTGGCGGCCGGCGTGGCCCACGAGATCAACAATCCGCTGACCGGCGTGCTCGCCTTTGCCGACATGCTCCGCACCAAGGAGAACATGGACGGGCAGGACCGGGAGGACCTGGAAGTCATCATTCGCGAGACGAAGCGGGTCCGCGAGATCGTGCGGGGCCTGCTGGACTTCGCGCGGGAAACGCCCTCGATCAAGGCCCCCCTCGACCTCGATGAGCTGATCCGGCGCACCACGCGGCTGCTCGGCAGGCGCGAGGCCTTTCAGAAGATCTACATCGTCGAGGACCTCGCCGATGATCTGCCCCTGGTGGAAGGGGACCAGAACCGCCTCCAGCAGGTGATCCTCAACCTCTCGCTCAACGCCTGCGAGGCAATGCCCGAGGGTGGTACGCTGATGATTCGCACCCTTGCCGAGAACCGGACCGCCGTGGTGAAAGTGAGCGATACCGGCTGCGGGATCGAGCGGCAGCACCTGGACAGGGTTTTCGAGCCGTTCTTCACTACGAAGCCGGTGGGAGGGGGGACGGGGTTGGGGCTCAGTGTGAGCTACGGCATCGTCCACCAGCACGGCGGCACCATCAAGGTGGAGAGCGCGGTGCGAATGGGAACGACGTTTACGATCACGCTGCCCGCTATGCCCTCGGCAGCGGACGGCGCGGACTTCTCGTGAGGTCGATGTCATGCCGCGGAAGCACCTCGCCTTTGAGGGGATGCTCGGAGAGTGCGCGGCGATGCGCGACGTTTTCGAGCTCATTCGGCGCATTGCCGGGACGGAGAGCACGGTCCTGGTGATCGGCGAGAGCGGCACGGGCAAGGAGATGGTAGCGCGGGCCATCCACCGCCACAGCCGCCGCCGCCAGGGCCCCCTCTTGGCCTGCGACTGTACGGCGCTGGCCCCCACCTTGCTGGAAAGCGAGCTCTTCGGCCACGTCAAGGGAGCCTTCTCGGGAGCCATCGCCACGAAAAAGGGGCTCTTCGAGGCGGCCCACGAGGGCTCGCTCCTGTTGGACGAGGTGGCCAACCTGAGCCCGGAAACGCAGGGTAAGCTGCTCCGCGTCCTGGAGACGCGGCGCCTCCGCAAGGTGGGGGCCACCGACGAACTGGAGGTGGACATCCGCCTGATCGCCACGACGAACCGCAGTCTCGGCGAAATGGTCAAGGGGGGGACGTTCCGCGCCGACCTGTATTACCGCCTGAACGTCGTGCCCGTTACCCTGCCGCCTCTAAGGGCACGGAGCGGCGACATCCCCCTGTTGGCAACGGCCTTCCTCGAGCAGTTCTCCCGGGCGATGGCCGTGGAGGTGATGGGGTTTTCCGACGAGGCCCTGCACCAGCTCGAGGTCTATCCCTGGCCCGGCAACGTCCGCGAGCTGAGGAACATCGTGGAACGCCTGGCCGTGCTCTATGGCGGCGTAGTGATCGAGCTCGAGCACCTTCCCTGGGAAATCCGCGCGGCCCGGCCCCCATCCATGCCCGCCGAGACACCGCGCACCTGGGAGGAGTTCAAGGCGTTCAAGCGCCACGTCGTAGCCGACATGGAGTGCCGTTTCCTCACCGCGGCCATGACCCGCTGCTCCCAGAACGTAACCCGGGCGGCCGAGAATGTGGGGATGCAGCGCACCAACTTCCACGCCCTCCTGCGGCGCCACGGCTTGACGGCGGACGGGCGGCGCGACGAATGAGGCCCGCGGCGCGGATCGCGAACCGCTGCGTACCGCGCGCTGGCGCCCCTTCAGAACCGGTCCACCGTGGGGTGTATGGTGTTTCATACGCCGCTCGGATTTCTATACACCCCTCGGGGATTAGCTCCCATGCTCTCGACGCCCTCCCGATCTGCCCGTCGGGTGGTATTTGTCTGCCGTAAGTCTCTGCCGTGAAATGCATTCTGTGGATGAAACGTTTCCGGGCGGGCCGGCGAGGGGGCGACGACAGGACAGCTCTTGGGATGGTACGCGAGTTGCTGCCGGTAGAAGCCGGCACGTCTCGGGGGGCAATGGAAGGTCAACGACGCCGGTGATTCTATTCCGGGAGAACGAGCCATGGCGGACCATCCCGCGCTGCTCGTGGTCGACGACGAAGAGGTCGTGTGCGAAGCCTGCCGGCGGATCTTCTCCCGGCAGGGATTCGAGGTCGACGTGAACACCCAGGCCTGCACGGGGCTGCGGTGGGCCATCGAGCGGGACTACACCATCATCCTGTTGGACATCAAGATGCCCAACATGGATGGAATCCAATTCCTTGAGCAGTTGCGACAGAAGCGGCCCGAGGTTCCGGTCCTGATCATCACCGGCTACCCGAGCATTCCCAACGCCGCGGCGGCGATGCGTTTGGGCGCGTGCGACTACGTGACCAAGCCCTTCACCTCGGAGGAGATCACTCAGGCGGTGCGACGGGTGCTCTCGACCCGCGCGCCGGAAGGAGAAGAGGGGCAGGAGTCTGGAGAACCCAACGGCGCGGCGGCCGTGGCCACCGGAACCGAGACGCTCTTTTGGGACGAATCGTGGTTCCAGATCGAGGTGGACGGCTCGGCCACCCTCGGCGCCCTGCTTCCGGGGATCGGCGAGGCCGAGGTGAGCCGCGTCTGCCTGCCGCGGATCGGCGAAGTCGTCTATCAGGGACTGCCGCTGGCCGCAGTAACCATTGCCGACCGCCCCCTGCAGACCATACCCGCCCCAGTCTCCGGCGTGATAGTGGCAGCGAACGATCAGTTGTTGAAGGATCCCCAAGCCCTGGTCCGCGACCCATTCGGAGAGGGGTGGATCGCCCGCCTCTGCACGACACAGTACGAGGACGAGGCCCACCATTGCCGCCGGCGCCGCATCGTCCTGGTCAATGCGGACCCCGATGCGTCGTATGAGCAGGCGGAGCGGCTTTCCGCGCTGGGTTGCCAGGTTGTGCGGGCAACGGACCGCGGCGACCTGGTGGCCGCTCTTGAAGAGCGAGAGCACGCCGCGGTCTTTCTCGATGCGACGTCGCTGGGCGAGGACGGTCCACCGCTGGTGGCACTCGTCAAGGGGCGGGCGCCGGCGACGCGCGTGGTGGTGGTCGCTCCCTCCGGCGGTGCCTGGGAGACGGCTTACCGGCAGCAGAAGATCTTCTATTACGCCGTGGCCCCCTTCGCCGACGACGAGTTGATCGACATCCTCGCGGCCGCCTTCCGGCGCCACGAGCCGCCGCCCGCGGCCCAGCCGCCCGTCCCTTCCGAGCCGATCAGCAGCATCTCGCTCACCAACCGCAACGGGCACAAGGTGCACCTGCTCGCCGCACCGGGGCTCCTCTGGCGGAGCGAGGGCCTCGGCTGGCAGATCACCAAAAAGGCCCTGGAGCACCTCTTTCCCGTGGTGGTCACGCCGGGCGTGGCCACCCTGACCACAGCGAACATCCTCAAAACGGCGGCGGCCTACGACCGGCTCATGGTGCTCGTCACGCGGGATACCGGCCGGCTTCCCGGGAGTCTGGCGCGGGATACCAAACCGGAGTTCGACGTGAAGCCGGGCGAGGCGGCGGGCAAGATCACCACCCTCACCGTACAGCCCGACGCCGCCGGCGGCTTCGCCTCCCTGGACGACCGTACCACCGAGGCCCTCGCCGAACACATCGTGCGGGAGATGGCGTTGTACTAACGGCCGCGGCCGGCGCGGCGCCCCGGCCGTCTAATACCCGAAAGGTCCGTCCCCCATGGCATCCGCCGAGGCCAAACAGCTCTGCGACGAGTTCCTCGCCCACATCTTTGCCATACCCCACGGCGAGAAGATCAACGAGTGCATCCAGTGCGGCACCTGCTCCGCATCGTGCCCCTCCGCCGCGGCGATGGAGTACGGGCCCCGCGAGATCATCGCCGCCCTGCGTGCGGGGATGCTGGATCGGGTGCTCAACGCCCGCACCGTCTGGCTCTGCGTCTCCTGCTACGCCTGTACGGTCCGCTGCCCGGCGGGGATCCCCTTTACCGACGTGATGTACGAGCTGAAGCGCCTCGAGGTCGACAAGCGCCTGGCCAAGGACTCCGAAGGGGCCGCCCTGGCCAAGGCCTTCGCCGACACCGTGGACCGCCACGGCCGCAACGTGGAGACCAGTCTCCTGCGAAAGTACTACCTGAGCACGAACCCCCTGAAGGCCCTCGGGCAGCTCCCCCTGGCCGCCAGGCTCTTCGCCAAGGGCCGCCTGGAGCTCTGGCCGAGGACCATCAAGGGGATCGCGGGACTGCGGAAGATGATGGCCGCCATCGAGGAGAACGGGACCCCATGAGCGCCACCGAGGTTCGGACCTATTCGTACTTTCCCGGCTGCTCGCTGACCCGGAGCAACCGCGCCTACGACGTCTCCGCCCGCAGCGTGGCCCGGAGCCTGGACATCGAGCTGGTGGAGATCGAGGACTGGAACTGCTGCGGGGCCACCGCCTATCTCCCCATCCGCGAGCGGCGCTCCTTCGTGCTCTCGGCGCGCAACCTGGCGATCGCAGAAGGGACCGGCCGCGAGCTGGCCACCATCTGCAACGCCTGCTACGTCGTCCTCCGGAAGACGAACAAGTACATGGCCGAGGATCCTGCCCTCCGGCAGGCCCTCGATCGCGCCCTGCGAGCGGGAGGCATGGAATACCGCGGCACGGTCCGCGTCCGCCACTTCCTCGACATTCTGGTCAGCGACGTGGGGGCCGAGGTCGTCCGGGGCCGCGTGCAGCGGGACCTCTCTGGCCTGCGGGTGGCCTGTTACTGCGGATGCCAGCTCAGCCGTCCCTTCGACGACCTGGACGACCCGGAGTATCCCCGCATGATGGAGCGCCTCGTCGGCTGGTTGGGCGCCACGGTGGTCCCCTTCCCCTTGAGCGCCAAGTGCTGCGGGGGATTGGCCATGACCACGCGGCCGGAGATCGGCCGGCAGCTCACCGGCAAGCTCCTCACCACGGCCCGGCGGCGCGGTGCCGACGCGATCCTCACGGCCTGTCCCCTCTGCCAGTTCAACCTCGAGGGGTACCAGGGACGCATCGGCCGGGCGCTCCAGGCGGACTGTACGATTCCCGTCCTCTACTTCACGCAGTTGGCGGGCCTGGCCTTCGGACTGGGGGAACAGGAGTTGGCCTTTGGCGACAGCCTCACCCCGGTGGAGGCGTTCCTCGCGGAGAAGGTGGGTGTCTCATGACCGACGAGCGACGTATCGGCGTTTATGTGTGCCACTGCGGCATGAACATCGCCCAGACGGTGGACGTCGAGGCGGTGGCCGAGCACGCCGCGGCGCTCCCGGGCGTGGTGGTAGCCAGGACCTACATGTACATGTGCTCGGAGCCGGGGCAGGAGGTCGTCAAGCAGGACATCAAGGCCCACGACCTGACGCGCGTGGTGGTCGCTTCCTGCTCCCCGCTGATGCACGAGACGACCTTTCGCCGCGCCTGCCAGGAGGCGGGGCTCAGCCCCTTCCTCTTCCAGATGGCGAACATCCGCGAGCATTGCTCCTGGGTCCACCGCGACCGCCGCCAGGCCACCGAGAAGGCCCGCCGGCTGGTGACCGCGGCCGTGCGTCGCGTCTGGCACCACGAGCACATGGAGGAGCGGGAGGTCCCCGTGCGGCCCGAGACCCTCGTGGTCGGCGGCGGCATTGCTGGCATCGAGGCCGCCCTGCGGATCGCCAGTTCCGGCAAAAAGGTCTACCTCGTGGAGCGGCAGCCCTCGATCGGCGGTCACATGGCCCAGTTCGACAAGACCTTCCCCACGCTGGACTGTGCCGCCTGCATCCTCACGCCGAAGATGGTCCAGGTCGAGCAGCACCAGAACATCGAGCTGATGAGCTACACGGAGGTGGAGAAGGTCTCCGGGTACGTGGGCAACTTCCATGTGCAGGTCCGCCGCAAGGCCCGCCACGTCGATGAGGAGAAGTGCACCGGCTGCGGCCGCTGCGTGGACAACTGCCTGGTGCGGAACCGGGCCTACCGGGATTTCCTGCCGCGCCCCCCGTTCCCCATCGACGAGCCGGAGCGGGAGTTGGTCGACCGCGTCGTCGCCGGCCATGAAGGAGACGGCAAGGCCCTGGTGCCGGTGCTCCAGGACCTCTCCGCCGAGCTCAACTGGCTGCCGCCGGAAGTCCTCCACCGGGTCTCGGAACGGCTGCACATGCCCCTGGAGCGGGTCCTTGAGATCGCCACCTTTTACAAGTCGTTCAGCCTCCGGCCGCGGGGAAGACACCTCATCAGCGTCTGCCTGGGAACCGCCTGTCACGTGAAGGGCGCCTCGCGGATCGTCGAGCGGCTGGAACGCGAGCTGGGCGTGCGCACCGGAGAAACCACTGCGGACATGCGGTTCACGCTGGAGGGGGTTCGGTGCTTGGGCTGCTGCGGGCTGGCCCCGGTGGTCACCGTGGGCGAGGAACTCTACGGCAGCCAGACCCCGGTTCGGGCTGCCAAGCTCGTCGAGAAGTATGCCGCAACTTGAAAGGGGAATATCGTGCCACGCATCACCGGCGACGATCTGGAACGCATCACCACGGAAGTGGCCCGCAGGTGGAACGGCTATCGCATGCGGCTCATGCTCTGCGGCGGCACGGGCTGCGTCTCCAACAAGTCGTTCCAGGTCCGCGAGGTGCTCGAGGCCGAGGTGCAGAAGCGAAATCTCGAGGACGAGGTGGCCGTGGTCGTCACCGGCTGCAACGGGTTCTGCGCCCAGGGGCCGGTCATGGTGGTCCAGCCGGAGGAGATCTTCTACCAGCTCCTGACCCCGCGGGACGTCCCCCGTCTCGTCGAGGAGCATTGCCTGAACGGGCGGCCGGTGCCGGAGTTCATGTTCACGCCGCCGGGCGAGGACGTACCGGTGCCCGTTATGAGCGACATCGGCTTCTTCGGCAAACAGCGGCTCGTGGCCCTGAGAAACCGCGGCTTGATCGATCCGGAGAACATCGACGAGTACATCGCCCGGGGAGGGTACCGGGCGCTGCGCCAAGCCCTCACGGAGATGGCCGCCGGGGAGATCGTCGAGGAGGTGAAACGCTCGAGGCTGCGGGGCAGGGGCGGTGCGGGATTCCTCACCGGCTTGAAGTGGGAGCTCTGCCGCAAGGCGGCGGGCACGCCCAAGCACGTCGTGTGCAACGGGGACGAAGGCGACCCGGGCGCCTTCATGGACCGGAGCATCATCGAGTCCGACCCCCACTCCGTCCTCGAAGGCATGCTCATCGGCGCCCGCGCCATCGGGGCCACGATCGGCCATATCTACATCAGGAACGAATACCCTCTCGCTCTCAAGCGACTGACCCGTGCCATCGTCCAGGCCCGCGAGTACGGTCTCCTGGGCGACGACGTGCTGGGAACGGGGTTCCGCTTCGACGTCTCGGTCCAGCGGGGTGCCGGGGCCTTCGTCTGCGGCGAGGAGACCTCGCTGATCGCCTCCCTCCAGGGCCTGCCGCCCGAGCCCCGCGTTCGGCCGCCCTATCCGGTCGAGTCGGGGATTCACGGGGAACCGACGAACATCAACAACGTGGAGACCTGGGCCACGGTGCCCGAGATCATCCGGCGGGGAGCCGCCTGGTTCGCCGCCATCGGCACGGAAGAGAGCAAGGGGACCAAGGTCTTCTCCCTCGTGGGCAAGGTGCGGAACACCGGCCTCGTGGAGGTGCCCATGGGGATCAGCCTGCGGGAGATCGTCTTCGAGATCGGCGGCGGCATCGCCAAGGATCGGCAGTTCAAGGCCGTGCAGACCGGCGGCCCTTCCGGCGGCTGCATTCCGGCCGCGCTGCTCGATCTCCCCATCGACTACGAGGCGCTCTCGCGGGCGGGCTCCATCATGGGCTCGGGGGGGCTGATCGTGATGGACGAGGACGACTGCATGGTCGACGTGGCCCGCTACTTCATCGAATTCCTCAAGGAGGAGTCGTGCGGAAAGTGCACCGCCTGCCGCGAAGGGCTGGAGGTGATGGGCGCCATCCTCACCGGCATCTGCGCGGGGCAGGGCCGCGAGGGCGACATCGCCCTGCTTGCCGAGCTGGGCGAAGCGGTCCAGGACGCCTCTCTCTGCGGGCTGGGAGGAACGGCCCCCAACCCCGTCCTCAGCACCATCCGCTACTTCCGCGACGAATACGAGGCCCACATCCGCGATCGCGTCTGCCCGGCGGGCGTCTGCAAGGCCCTCTTCCATTACCACATCGAGGAAGCGAAATGCACCGGCTGCCTGGTCTGCAAGAAGAGCTGCTCCTACGACGCGATCGAGGGGGAGAGGAAGGCGCCTCACCGCATCCTCTTGGAGAGGTGCACCACCTGCGGCGCGTGTTACGACGCCTGCCGCTTTGATGCCGTGGCGAAGATCCCCGGAGGGGCACCCGTGCCGGCTTGAGGGAGGGAATCATGGTGGGACTGACGATCGACGGCAAGCGGGTGGAAGTCGCCCAGGGCGCCACCGTTCTGGCGGCCGCGGAGAAGCTGGGCATCGAAATCCCCACCCTCTGCCACCACAAGTCGCTGCTCCCCTACGGAGCCTGCCGCCTCTGCCTCGTGGAGCTGGAGCAGGCCAACGGCGCGGCGCTTCAGGCCGCCTGCGTCTATCCGGCCAGCGAAGGGCTGGTGGTGCGGACCGATACGGAGCGGGTGCTCCGCACGCGCCGCATGATGATCGAGCTCCTCCTGGCCCGCTGCCCGGAGGTCCCGCGGATCCGGGATATGGCCCGGGAGATGGGCGTGGCGGATACGCGGTTCCCGAAGAAGAACGAGGATTGTATCCTTTGCGGTCTCTGTGTGCGGGTGTGCCAGGAGCGGATGGGGGTCGGCGCCGTCGAGTTCGTCTCCCGCGGGGTGACGAAGAGGATCGCCACCGCCTTCGACAAGCAGTCTCCCCTGTGCATGGCCTGCGGAGCGTGCGCGGCGGTCTGTCCCACCGATGCCGTCAACCTCGAGAAGGTCTCGTCCCGCCCCCTCCGGCCGATCCCTTCAGAGTTCGACGAGGGGCTCTCCGGGCGGCCGAGCATCTACATCCCCTTCCCCCAGGCAGTACCGCACAAGCCGGTCATCGACACGAACCACTGCCTTCGCCTGCTGGACGGCACCTGTGGGGCCTGCGAGGCCTTCTGCGACGCGGGCGCGATTGCCTACGACCAGGAGGACCGTGTGGAGACCGTCGATGTGGGCACGATCATTGTCGCCACCGGCTTCGATCGCTTCGACTCCCGGCAGATCACCCGCTACGGGTACGGCCGCCTGCCCGACGTGATCGACGGCCTCGAGTTCGAGCGCCTCAGCCACGCCAGCGGCCCCACCGGCGGCGAGATCCTCACCACCGCCGGCAAGCCGCCCCGGGCGGTGGCCATCATCCATTGCGTGGGGAGCCGCGACGAGAACTACCAGGAGTACTGCTCGCGCGTCTGCTGCATGTACTCGCTCAAGTTCGCCCACCTGGTCAAGGAGAAGACCGGGGCCGAGGTGTACAACTTCTACATCGACATGCGCACCGCCGGCAAAGGCTACGAGGAGTTCTACAAGCGGCTCCTCCACGAGGGGGTGCACTTCATCCGCGGCAAGTGCGCCGAGGTGACCGATGTGGCCGAGTCGCCCGAGGAAGAGGGGAAGCTCGTGGTCGTTGCCGAAGACACCCTCCTGGGGATGACGCGGCGCGTGCCCGTAGACCTCGTGGTCCTCTCCTCGGCCCTGGTTCCGCACGCCGACGTGGCCGACGTCGCCCGCACCTTCTCGCTCAGTTGCGCCCATGGGGGATTCTTCCTCGAGAAGCATCCCAAGCTGGCGCCGGTGGAGGCCGCCGCCGACGGCGTCTTCCTCGCCGGGGCCTGCCAGGGCCCCAAGGACATCCCCGATACGGTGGCTCAGGGCGCCGCCGCGGCCGCCTGCGCGTTGGCGCTCATGGACGAGGGGAAGGTGACCCTCGAGCCGGTGACCGCGGAGATCGACCCCGCCCTCTGCGCCGGCTGCAGGATGTGCATCGCCTCGTGCCCCTACGAGGCCATCACCTTCGATGCGGAGCGGGCCGTCTCCGTCGTCCAGGAGGAGCTCTGCAAGGGCTGTGGCACCTGCGTGGCCACCTGCCCCTCCGGGGTGGCCAGGCAGCGGGGCTTCACCGATATCCAAGTCTATGCCGAACTGGAGGGAATCCTCGCCTAGAGGAGCGCCATGATCATGACCGAGGAACGCTTCGAGCCGCGGATCGCCGCCTTTCTCTGCCGGTGGTGTTCCTACACGGGGGCCGATCTGGCCGGTACGAGCCGCATCGAGTATCCCCCGAACGTGGTTCCCATCCGCGTGATGTGCTCGGGAAGGGTCGATCCCACCTTCGTGGTCCAGGCGCTGGCTGCGGGCGCCGACGGGGTGCTTGTGGCCGGCTGCCACCCGGGGGACTGCCATTACCAGTCGGGCAACTACAAGACCATGCGCCGCTATCCCCTCCTCGCCAACCTGCTCGAGCAATTCGGCATCGAGCGGGAGCGGGTCCGCCTGGAGTGGATCTCCGCCGCCGAGGGGGATCGCTTCGCCGCGGTGGTCCGGGACCTTACCGAGAAGGTCCGCGCCTTGGGGCCGCTGCACTGGAAGGGGGCGCCGCCCGCCAGGTACCGTACCGCGCCGGCAGACAGGGAGGAGGTGCACGCCCATGGCTGAAAAACCCAAAGTCGCCTTCTACTGGTGCGCCTCCTGCGGGGGCTGCGAGGAGACCGTGGTCGACCTCGCCGAGGGCATCCTCGAGGTGGTCGAGGCCGTGGACGTGGTCCTATGGCCCGTGGCCTTGGACTACAAGCTCAAGGACGTCGAGGCCTGGCAGCCAGGCGAGGTGAGCGTGGCCTTCATCAACGGGGCCGTCCGCCTCTCCGAGCAGGAGGCCTGGGTCAAGCTCCTGCGGGCGAAGTGCCCGCTGGTCGTGGCATTCGGATCGTGTGCCCACCTGGGAGGCATTCCCGCGCTGGCCAACGACAAAAGCCGCCGGGCGATCCTCGCCAACAAGTACCTTCATTCCCCCACGGTGGACAACCCGCAGCAGGTCCTCCCCCAGGAGGCCAGCCGCGTCAACGGCTACGACTTGGAGCTCCCCCGTTTCTGGGATGAGGTCCGGACCTTGGACCAGGTGATCGAGGTGGACTACTACCTGCCCGGCTGCCCGCCGCCCTCGCAATCGGTGCTGGCGGCCGTGGAGGCGATCCTCGCGGGCGCGCTTCCCCCAAAGGGTTCGGTGCTCGCTCCGGAGAAGTCGCTCTGCGAGTCGTGCCCGCGCAAGGATTCCAAAGAGGACCGCTTCTCGATCGCCGAATTCCGGCGGGTGGCCACGAGCATCCCCGATCCGCAGACCTGCTTCCTCGCCCAGGGCTACCTCTGCATGGGCCCGGCGACCCGCAGCGGCTGCGGAGAACGTTGCCTGCACGGGAACATGCCCTGCCGGGGGTGCTTCGGACCGCCGCCGGGCACGAGGGACCAGGGGACGAAGATGCTTGGCATGCTCGGGGCTCTCGGGGAGGCCGACACGCCGGCGGCGGCCGCGGCCTCCGCCGACGGGCTCGCCGATCCGTTGGGCACCTTCTATCGTTTCAGTCTCGCCGCATCGCTGTTGAATCATTCCCGGTGCCGGGAGGAGGTCTAGCGTGGGCCAGCGCATCACCATCAATCCCGTCACCCGCCTGGAAGGGCACGGCAAGATCGAGATCTTCCTCGACGACGCCGGCGACGTGGAGCGGGCCTTCTTTCAAGTGCCCGAGCTGCGGGGCTTCGAGACCTTCTGCCTGGGTCGCCCGGCGGAGGAGATGCCCCGCATCACGCCGCGGATCTGCGGCGTCTGCCCCACCTCCCATCATATGGCCGCCACCAAGTGCCTCGACGACCTCTGGAAGGTGGAGCCGCCCCCGCCCGCCCGCAAGCTCCGCGAGCTGGTGTACAACACCTTCATGGTGGAAGACCACTACATCCACTTCTTCTTTCTCGGCGGGCCGGACTTCGTCGTCGGTCCCACGGCGCCTCCCGCGGAGCGCAACATCCTCGGCGTGATCAACCGGGTGGGCATGGAGGTCGCCGGCAAGGTGATCCGCGTCCGCCGCGAGTGCCGGCAGCTCATCGAGACCGTGGCCGGCAAGGTGATCCATCCCGTCTTCGGCGTCCCCGGCGGCGTCTCCCGGGGCATCGACGAAGCGCAGCGGACCGAGTTCCTGAAGACGGCCCAGTTGGCCATCGAGTTCGCCCAGTTCGCCCTGGAGCTCTTCGACGACCTGGTCCTCAAGAACGACCGCTACCTGGACCTGATCCGCAGCGACGCCTTCAGTCACCGCACGTATTCGATGGGCCTGGTCGACGAGAACAACAGGGTGAACTTCTACGACGGCCACTTGCGCGTCGTTACTCCGGAGGGGGAGGAGTTCGCCCGCTTCCCTCCCCGCGCCTACCGCGAGCACATCGCCGAGCACGTGGAGCCTTGGAGCTACGTGACCTTCCCCTATTTGAAGAACGTCGGTTGGAAGGGGTTCGTCGACGGCCCGGCCAGCGGCATCTTCCGCGTGGCCCCCCTGGCGCGGCTGAACGCCGCCGAGGGCATGGCGACGCCCCTGGCCCAAGCGGCCTACGAAAGGATGTACGACGTCCTCGGCGGCAGGCCGGCGCATGCCACGCTCGCCTTCCATTGGGCGCGGCTCATCGAGGCCCTCTACGCCGCCGAACGCATGGAAGAGCTCCTCGAAGACTTCGACATCACCAGCCAGGACATCCGCAACGTCCCCACGGCGGCGCCCGAGGAAGGCGTGGGCGTGGTCGAGGCCCCCCGCGGCACGCTGATCCACAATTACTGGACCGACGAGAGAGGGATGCTCACCAGGGTGAACCTCGTCGTCGCCACCAACCACAACGCGGCCCCGATGGCCATGTCGGTGGAGAAGGCCGCCAAGGGGATGATCCGAGGCGGCGAGGTCTCGGAAGGCCTCCTCAACACCGTGGAGATGGCCTTCCGCGCCTACGATCCCTGCTTCGCCTGCGCCACCCATTCCCTCCCCGGGCAGATGCCCCTGCACATCACCATATACAACGCTCAAGGCCGGCGCATCCGCACGATCCGCCGGAATCCCTAGGCCCGACCACGGAGAACGCGACCATGATCTCTCCGGAAACCCTCCGCCGCTACCCCTACTTCGCCGAGATCGACGAGGCCTGCCTCAAGGCGGTGGCGATGCACACGCGCGAAACCCACGTGCCGGCCGGAGTGCAGATCTTCGGCGCCGGGGAGCCGGCCGCCCACCTCCACCTCATCCTCCACGGCGAAGTGGACATCCGCTATGTTCTCGACCGGGGAGAGCTGCGAACCGTCGATACCCTCGTCGACGGCGACATCCTCGCCTGGTCGGCCCTTGTGGAGCCCCATCGGACGACGGCCTCGGCGGTGGCACGCAGGGAGACTTCCCTCGCTTCCATCTCGGCACCCGAGCTCCGCGCGCTCTGCGAGGAAACGCCCCTCTTGGGCTATCACCTCATGAGTGGGATCGCCAAGCTCCTGGCCCACCGCCTCGAGTGCACCTGCGTCCAACTGGCCGTCGTCGGCTGACAGGCGGGGAACGCCAGGCGTACCGGATGTCGCGACCGCAGTTTCGGCAGGTCCGCTCCATTGCGTGGCTCCCTACTATGGGGCCGCCAGCGGTGGTACAATGGCTCGGCGCATTGGAGCGATTCCAGATCCCTGTGGCGTCCATGGGCGCCTGCCGGCGGATCGCAAGCTGGGAGGGTATTCGTATGAAGTGCCATTGGGCCTGGCTCCTCTCCGTAACGACGATCTCGACCGGCCTGGGCGAGGAGCGTGATCCGGTGGTGCCCCCCGTAGCGGGTGCATCAATCAAAGCGGCCGAGGCGCCCTCTTCGCAGGCACCCTTCTACCCGGACAAGATGGACCTGCTCGTCTGGCGAGATGCCCAAGGGCAGTTCCATCGGGTGACCGCCCCCGACGACTGGCAAAGGCGACGGCGCCACATCGTCTTTTCGGCAGACGCCCCAGTCTTGCGAGCAAGGGGAAGACTCCTCGCCGGCTGTCTTATCTCGAGGCTGGGCCCTTCCTCCGAAACAGGAGCCAGCTTGTTATCTCACTGGACTGCCGGCAACGGGCTGTAACCGGTGCCGACTCGAGGCAGGACCACGGAGCTACCCCATTGGGGGCTTAAGGCGAAGAAGCGGAGCCGCTGCAAAAGCCGACCGCCGAAACGGAGTCTTTGGGCGGTGATGATCCTGGAAGAGATCGATCGCGTAGCGGCCTACACCTATCGGATTCGCCTGCGGCGCGTATTCAAGAGTGGCGACCGCCTCATCAACGTACAGGTAACCAACAACCCGGAAGACCAGTCCGAGGAGGCGGGCGTCTTCTGCTTCCTCGACGCTCCGGTCAAGGATCGTCAGCCCCTGGAGCAGCACCTGGCAATGGTCGCCGTGAAGCGCGTCTACGACGTCACGGAGGAGACTTGGCCGCGGAGGCATTTCTCGGCTGCCGGGACCAAGAGGGGCTGACGGGGTCCTTCCTCAAGACCCTCTTCCTCGTCTGGACCCCCGAGGTGCTTGGACGAGGATCGGGTTTCCGGCTCTGGGCGACATTCGGAGGGCAAATCGCTGCTGTCAACTCGGCTCCGGTCTTTCCGGAGGCACGAATGCTACGCGGAAGCCCGTGGCGAAATCGCGATACGTTGGCGCGTGGTAATGGCGCGCCGCCGAGCGGCAGGCGGCCGCATCGGCGTTCCAGGCACCCCCGCGGAGCACGCGGGCCAGCCCGGAAGGCGTTCCGCGGGGATCGATCGTGGGCGATTGCGCGGCGTACCTGCTGTCGAACCAGTCGAGGCACCACTCCCGCACGTTCCCGTGCATATCGTAGAGTCCCCAGGCATTGGGACTCTTTTCGCCCACGGGGTGGGTGGTCCGGCTCGCGCTCTCCTCGAACCAGGCGTATTCCGCCAGCCGTAAGGCATCGCCGCAGGACCACCTGTCGGCACAGCCTGCCCGGCAGGCGTACTCCCATTCGGCTTCCGTGGGCAAGCGATAGGTTGGCCCTTTCGAAGCGCTCAGCCGCCGGCACCAGCTCACCGCGTCTTTCCAAGAGACGCATTCCACCGGCCGTCGCTCGCCCTCCCAAGAGCGCACCACTTCCACGATTATCGTCGTGTCCCAGGTGACGTCTCCCTGAGGGCGCCGCTGATCTCGGAAGAAGCTGGGGTTCGCGCCCTGCACCTCTTCATACTCTTCCTGGGTTACCAGGAACGTGCTCAGATAGAAGGGCCTGCTGATCTGCACGCGGTGACGGGGGCCTTCCCATTGGCGGCGGCCCGCCTCGTCTGCCAGTGAGCCCATCGTGAACTCGCCCGGCGGAATGAGGCGGAACTTCATGCCCATCGAGTCGGTGACTTCCACCTCCAGCCCAAGGTGCCGGGCCCAGGCCTCCTGGTACGCCCGGGCCTGGTCCCCATCGAAAGGCGCTGTGGCCATCGGAGGCCGACCCTCGTCCGCGCTGGCGGCGGCCACCGGCAGCGCGGCGCGCCAACTCATCGGCCGCTCTTCGAATGGCCTTCCCGAAGGTCCGCTTGTGTCGCCAGAATTCCAGTCGATCATGGGGCTCCCTTCTCCGCAAAGCGAAGGAAGGTGCGCGACCTGCGCCGTCGCTTGAAGGAGCAACTTTGCGGGAGGCTGCTCCTGGAAAGCGACAGTACCACAACGATACCATGAGGTCAAGAGTTTTTGCGACCAATAGGTCACTTAATTACCGATCATTCCACGAGCGCTGTCGCGAGCTTGGTGCGGACGCTGCGCGGCTTATCGCCGGGAGCGGGCCCGCGCGGCGGCGGCCGTTCACGAGCAGTCCGGGAAGAGGAGCCGGGCTCGGCGTTCGCCGCCTTGTGTGGCCCAGGTGCCAGGGACGGCCGCCCCCTCCCAGCGGCTGGCGGATCGCTTCGCGGCGGCCATCTCCGCCAGCACTATCGCATCGCGGAGCACGCGCAGCTCCGGCGTGTCGGCGGCGCCCTCCTCCCGGTAGGCGGCGAGCAGGTTTTGGACGCCGGCGACCCCTCGTTCGTCCAAGCCCAGTTCTCGCAAGCGGCCCCTCAATGCCGGGAGGAGAGCGTCTGCGTTCCCGGCAGTACGGCCCGCGGACGTGCAACTCGAGCGGCAATAACAGGGCACCAACAGGGCGGCCGTGAGCACCCGTCGCGCGTCGGCCGCCTCCTCGGCGAGCAGCGCGGCGGCGTGCTGGAAGATGAGCAACGCGCGGTGCGCGTCCGGCGCTTGATGCACGTCTTCCTCCAGGGCGCGAAGCAGTCGCGGCGCCCAGGCGTGCTCGCCGGCGGCAGGAGGTGCATCTCCCGCCGCACCGATGCACTCCTCGGCATGGGCGCACCACGCGGCACAGCCGAGTGATACCCGCGGGTTCGGGAAGCGGTGGTCACAATTCCTGCACCGTCCCACCACTTCGTCTTTGAAGAGTTCCACGATCCGGGCGCAGCGGGGGCAAGGGATGTCGTACGCCAGGGCGTCTTTCCAGGAACGCTTGTCCTGGCCGGGGCAACGCATGGAACGCTCCGATGATGGAATCGGCCGCGCCCCGCACGGTAGGCAGGGGGCGCGTTCTACGACCGGTCGCGGCACACAACCGAGGCGGCTCGTACTCGATGGTAGGGCGACTGCGGAGTATCCGCAAGCACAAAAGACCGGCCCATTCATCACCCTCGCAGTGATGAATATGTGGTGTTTTTCGTGGTTTTCCGGGGTCCAGCTTCCAATTAATCCGGCGCTTATTGTGCGTCGCAAACCTTTGTCGTCAAGTCGTTTGCGACACACGGCCCTTGGCCATCCGCCCGACGGGCTGCCGATGGGTGAATATGTCGCTTGACATGCGGAAATCCTCGGAGTAGGCTGATTCTCCAGATCGAGGCATCGCTAGACACTTGGCATACAAGCATTTGGGGACCTAACGCCGCACGGCGGCCGATATGCTCTCCATTTGTGACAGATAATCCTAACAGTATCGTATAGGTAATCATTTCTAGCAAGCCCCGGATTGTTGCCTTGTGGCTGCCCCGGGCCGCCACATATCGGATAACCCCAGCTGCAAATGTCCCCCGGAAGAACGGGGGGTGTTTGGGAGAAATCCGAGCGGCGGATCGGACCCGGCCAGCGGCAAAGTGACGGGGGATTCCCGCAACCTGGTAAAGGGGTGGCAGCGGTCGGTCATGAAGCTTGCCATCGTGGGGAAAGGCGGAGCGGGTAAGACGACGCTGGCGGCGCTCTTGGCGCGGCGGGCGGTGTCGCAGGGACACTCGGTGGTTGCCGTGGACGCCGATCCCGACGGCAATCTGGCATCCGCCCTGGGAACTCCTCCCGATGCCTTGCCGCAGCCCATCGCCGGGATGCGCGATCTCATTCTCGAACGCACCGATGCGCGGGCCGCAGGGGGCGGCTGGCTCTTCCGTCTCAATCCCCGCGTCGACGATCTGCCGGAGCGGTTCTCCGTCATGTGCCGCGGCGTTCGGCTGCTCGTGCTGGGCACGGTGGAGGGGGGCGGTGCCGGTTGCCTGTGCCCGGCAGCTACCGTCCTCAAGGCCCTGATGCAGCATCTCCTCTTGCAGGTCGAGGACGACGTGATCCTGGACATGGAGGCCGGTCTGGAGCACGTGGGCCGGGCCTCGGCGCGGGGCGTGGACGCGATGCTCGCGGTCGTCGAACCGGGCCTGCGGAGCGTGCAGACAGCGATTCGCATCAAGGGGCTTGCCGAGCAGATCGGCATCCAGCGGGTTCTCGTGGCAGCCAACCAGATCCGAGCACGCCGCGAGGAAGTGCTGCTCAGAGAGGCGATGCCCGGCTTGACGTTCTTGGGCGCCTTGCCGTTTTCTCCGGGGCTGGCGCGGGCCGATCTCGAGGGCCGCGCCGTCGAGGAAGCCGAGCCGGCGCTTGCCGAGGCGGTCGCGCGGGTGGCCGAGGCCCTGAAAGAACATCTTGCGGAGAAGATTCCGGCCGCTGGGGGCTGAGAGTGTCCTGGCGGAGAGCTCCCGCCTTACCACCGCCCATCGACCTACACTCACACGAGGAACGGACTATGGCTGAACGGAAGCCGCGTTCGGCGGACCCGGCATCCCTGGCGATGTTGGAGGTGGCGGAGCGGATAGGAGTGGCAACCGCCTGGGACCGCCTGGAAGCCCAGAAGGTCCAATGCCGATTCGGCCGCGAAGGGTTGTGCTGCCGCCACTGCTTCATGGGTCCCTGCCGCGTCGGCAACGACGGCCGTGGTCCCCAGGTAGGCGTGTGTGGTGCCACGGCCGATACCGTGGTAGCGCGCAGCCTCCTGCGACATATCACGGCGGGCACGGCGGCTCACAGCGACCACGGGCGGGAAATCGTTCGCACGCTTCACCTGGCGGCGGAAGGCACCTCGCCCACCTACCGCATCCGCGGCCCGGCCAAGCTCCGCGCCCTGGCCGACGAGTACGGCATTCCCCGCGAGGGCCGTTGCGACGAGGACGTGGCCCGCGACCTGGCGGCCTTCCTCTTCGCCCAGTTCGGCCAGCAGGAGGGGGAACTGGCGGACCTCGGCCGGGCGCCCTCCCAGCAGCGGAAGAACTGGCAGCAGGCCGAAGTCGCTCCGCGGGGGATCGATCGCGAAGTGACCACCGCGCTGCACATGACGGCGATGGGCGTGGACAGCGACCCGGAGCACCTACTCCTGGCGGCGGCGCGGGTGGCCCTGGCCAACGGTTGGGGAGGGTCGATGATCGCCTCGGACGTTTCCGACGTGCTCTTCGGAGAGCCGCAGCCGTTGCGGGCCAGGGTCAACCTGGGCGTCCTCAAAGAGGACGAGGTGAACATCCTCGTCCACGGCCACGAGCCGACGCTCTCCGACGTGATGGTGGCCGCCAGCCGCGACCCCAAGCTGCTCGCCGAGGCGGAGGCGGCGGGGGCCCGAGGAATCAATCTGGCCGGCATCTGCTGTACGGCCAACGAAGTGCTCATGCGCCACGGCGTCCCCATCGCCGGCAACTTCCTCCAGCAGGAGCTGGCCCTGACGACCGGAGCCGTGGACGTGATGCTCGTCGACGTGCAATGCGTCTTCCCGTCGCTGAGTGCATTCCAGCAGTGCTTCCACACGCGGGTGATCTCCACCAGCGGAAAGGCCCGATTTCCCGACGTGCAGCACATCCCCTTCGACGAGGAGTCGGCCTGGGAGGCGGCAGGGGAGATCGTCCGCGAGGCCGTCGCCGCCTTCCGGGAGCGCGATCCGGCGAAGGTCCAGATCCCTTCCAGGGAGCAACCCCTGGTGGCCGGATTCACCCGCGAAGTGATCTCCACGATCCTCGGCGGGCGGTATCGCCCCAGCTACCGCCCCTTGAACGACGCCATCAAAGCGGGGCGGATTCGCGGCGTGGCGGGGGTGGTCGGCTGCAACAACCCCAAGTTCACCCAGGACGCCTCGCACCTGGCGATGGTTCGGGAGCTGATCCGCAACGACGTCCTCGTCGTGCAGACCGGCTGCAGCGCCATCGCCTGCGGCAAGGCAGGGTTGATGACTCCCGAGGCAGCCGCCGGAGAAGCGGGCGAAGGGCTCCGCGAGGTCTGTGCCGCGGTAGGGATTCCGCCGGTGCTCCACTGCGGCAGTTGCGTGGACAACACCCGGATTCTTGCCGCCTGCGCCGAGATGGTCGCCGAGGGCGGCATCGGCGATTCCTTCGACCAGCTCCCCGTGGCCGGCGCGGCCCCGGAGTGGATGAGCGAGAAGGCCATCGCCATCGGCATGTACTTCGTGGCCAGCGGCATCTCCGTGGTGATCGGCCAGCCGCTGCCGGTCGAGGGGAGCGACGCCGTGGTCGAGTTCCTTACCCGCACGTCGGAGGAGCACTTCGGGGCCACCTGGAGTTTCGAGCCCGACGCCGTCCAGGCCGCCCGTCGCATGATCGACCTGATCGACGGCAAGCGGGCCGCCCTGGGGCTGCCGGCGCCGATGTACGCAGTGCCCTACGCGCCCCAGGAGGCCGAACCCGTGGCAGTGGCAGAGTAGGCGGCGAGGCCTTGCCAGCAAAACAACCGTATCGAGGGTTCAGGAACCACCGCAGGGAGACCATCCCGGGATGTCGAAGCAGATCTTCACTCAAGTGATTCGCGGTGCCCACCAGTGGGTGCAGCAGGCGGAGGGGGCCCTGGAAGAGGCCCTGGCCGAGCATGGTCCGCAGGCGCGGATCGGCTGGGGCGAGCAGACCTCGTACTACCTGCCGACCTCCTTCGCGCTCATGGGTCTGGAAGTGAAGACCCTGGGCGACTTGCGGGCCCAGGTGGACCACGCCCGCGAGCTGCTCAAGCCGGTGCCCGGCGAGGCCCTTTGGCTCCCCTACCTGGGCGACGGGCTGGACGCCGGCGCGGCCACGATGCTCGCCCAGGAGGCCCTGACGGCGATGCGGACGCTCAACGGCCACGCCACCCCGCCGGGCTGGCAGGGGTTCATCTCCGACACCATCATGCGGGAGCTGGGCATCCAGCTCGTCGACGGGCGGATGCCCGGCTTCGCCCTGATCCTCGGGCCTGCGCCCACCACGGAGATCGCCGTGCAGGTGGTCCGCGAGCTGCAAAGGCGGAACCTCCTCACCTTCCTCTGCGCCAACCGCCAGGGGCGGACGGCCCGCGAGCAGATGATCGAAGGAGGCGTCTTCGGCGAAGAGGCCTCGCTCAAGGAATGCTGGGACCTCTACGTGGTGCCCGTGGGGCCGGACACGCTGGACGGCATTTACGTGCTCAACTGGTCCATCCGCAGCGCGCTGACCTTCGGCGGCCGCAAGCGCGGCGAGGGCCGGGCCTGCCTCGACTACACGAAGGGGCGGATCAACGCCTTCGGCATCACTTTCGGCGAAATCCCCGACGACTGGTACGCCATGGGCGCCGGGGCCATCCTCATGGGCTACCCGATCATCTCCGACTGCCCGACAACGCCCGAGATCCGGCCCACGGGCGTGACGGTCCGCGAGGAGGTCGTGGTGCAGACCGACTACGAGGAACTCGTTCCCACCTGCATCGACACGCGAGCCTTGCGGGTGCGGGTCGAGACGATGGACATTCCCGTGGGCTACGCGGCCGCCTTCGAGGGGGAGCGGGTCCGCAAGGACGACATGCACCTCCAGTTCGGCTACAAGTACTCGCCGGCCGTGGAGTACTGCCGCATGGCCGAAGGGAACGAAATCCGCGACGGCGACATCGAGGTGACCGGACCGGACATCGACACCGTAGAATCAGGGGGTGCGCTGCCGCTGGCCATCGAGGTGCTGGCGGCCGGCCGCAAGATGCAGCGCGACTTCGAAGGCATCATCGAGCGGCAGATGCACCGCTGGCTCAGCAACGCCATGGGCTTCATGCACACCGGCCAGCGGGACCACATCTGGTGCCGGATCAGCAAGAAGGCTTTCGCCGCCGGGCTCCGTCTCGAGCACCTAGGCACCATTCTCCACGCCAAGGTGCACGACGAGTACGCCGGCATCGTGGACAAGGTGGCCGTGCGGATCAGCACGGAGCCGGAGACCGTCGCCGGCGTGGCCGCCCGGGCGGCCGAGGCCTTCCGCTTCCGCGACGAGCGGGTGGCCGGCATGACGGACGAGTCGGTGGACACCTTCTACAGTTGCACGATCTGCCAGAGCTATGCCCCGGACCACGTCTGCGTGATCACCCCGCAGCGGCTGGGGCTGTGCGGGGCCTACAACTGGCTGGACGGCCGCGCCAATTACGAGATCAACCCCACCGGCCCGAACCAGCCGATCGCCAAGCGGCGGACGCTGGACGCCGCGAAGGGGGAGTGGGAAGGCGTCAACAAGTTCGTCCACCAATTCTCCAATCGCAAGATCGATCGCTTCTGCGCCTACAGCCTGCTCGACGCTCCCATGACGAGCTGCGGTTGCTTCGAGTGTATCGTCGCCGTGCTCCCCCTGGCCAACGGCATCATGATCGTCAACCGCGAGTACACGGGGATGACCCCCTCCGGCATGACGTTCGGCGACCTCGCTTCGGTCACCGGCGGCGGAGCGCAGACACCGGGGTTTTTGGGCGTCGGCCGCCTCTACCTCTCCAGCCCCAAGTTCCTCTCCGCCGACGGCGGCGTGCAGCGGATCGTGTGGATGACCAGTTCGCTGAAGGAGGACATCCGCGAGAAGCTGGAGAAGGAGGCCCAGCGGCTCGGCTGCCCTGACCTCGTTGACAAGATCGCCACCGAGGAGAACGCCCTCAGCGAAGAGGAAGTGCTCGAGCACGTGGCGCGGGTGGGGCATCCCGCGGCCGGCCTGGCTCCGCTCGTTTGAGGAGCTGCGCAGGAATTCATTACCAGATGAGGATCAATGCATGGCGCTTACCGGCCTGGAAATCTACAAACATCTGCCGCGGACCAATTGCGGGGACTGTGGCTTTCCCACCTGCCTGGCCTTCGCCATGAAGGTGGCCACCAAGCAGGTCGCCCTGGAGAAGTGCCCCCACGTCACAGCGGAGGCTGCGGCAGCGCTGGAGTCGGCCTCGCGACCGCCCATCCAGCTCGTGACCATCGGATGCGGCGAGAGCGAGGTGAAGATCGGCAACGAGACGCAGCTCTATCGCCACGAGGAGAAATTCCATCACCCGCCGGGCGTGGCCGTGCGGATCTCCGACACCTTGGACGAATCCGCCATCGCGGCGCGCGCGGAGGCGATCGGCCGCCTCGTCTTCGAACGCGTGGGGACGACGATCGCCGTCAACCTCGTGGCCGTGGACAACGAATCCGGCGATGCCGCCCGCTTCCAGAAGGCGGCCGCCCTGGTGGCGGAGAAATCGGGTCTGCCCTGCGTCCTCATGGCCTCCAAGGTGGAACCCCTGCGGCGGGCGGTGGAGGTCCTCGCCGGCAGCCGCCCATTGCTCTACATAGCCGATCCCGCCGCGGCCGAAGCGGGGGTACAGGTAGCCAGGGAGGCATCCTGCCCGCTGGCCGTTTGCGGCGACGGACAGGATGCCCTCGCCGCATTGACACCCAAGCTCAGCGCCCTGGGTGTGGAAGAAATCGTGCTCGACCCCGGGAGCCGGGGTGCCAAGGCGACGCTGGCGGCCCTGACCGCCATCCGCCGGGCGGCGCTCAAGGGCTACCGCCCCCTCGGTTATCCGACGATCGCCTTGACCAGCGACGCCGACCCCCTCATGCAGGCGGTTGAAGCGAGCGTCTACACGGCGAAGTACGCGGGCATCGTGGTGACCGACGGCGTCGAGCCCTGGCAGCTGCTCCCCGTCCTCACCGCCCGCCAGGACATCTACACCGACCCGCAGAAGCCGGTGGCCGTCGAGCCGCGGCTCTACGAAGTCGGCGAAGTGAGCGCCGAGTCGCCGCTTCTGGTGACCACGAACTTCTCGCTGACCTACTACTCCGTCGAGAGCGAAGTCGAAGCGAGCCGCGTCCCCGCCTACATCCTCGCCATCGACACGGAGGGGACCTCGGTGCTCACCGCCTGGGCCTCGGACAAGCTCAACGCGGAGTCGATCGCCCGGGCGCTGCAGGGATCGGCTTTGGACGGCCGCCTGGAACACCGCCAAGTCGTATTGCCCGGCTTCGTGGCGGTGCTCTCGGCGGGCGTCGAGGACGAATCGGGGTGGAAGGTCCAGGTGGGACCGAAGGAGGCCTCCGGCCTGCCGGCCTTCCTGAAACGAGAGTGGTCGACCCGGGGGGCACTGAACCCGTAACCCCAACCGTTCTGCGGTTGACTCACTGAAGGAACCGTTCCATGCCCGCACCGCGTGTCCGATTCCTGCCCGAGGACAACGGGGCCGTCTTGGCGGAGGGGAAGACGCTTCTCGACGCAGCGCAGACGGCGGGTCTCGAGGTAAGCGCAGTCTGCGGCGGCCAGGGGACGTGCGGCAAGTGCCGGATGGTGATTCGTGAGGGGAGTACCGCTGCCCCGCCTACGGAACACCTCACCCCTGACGAAGTGCGCGAAGGGTACGTGCTGGCCTGCCAAGCGATTCCCCAAACCGACGTCGTCGTCGAAATTCCCCCCGAGACGCAACTCACCGGATACCTGGGCCTCACCGAAGACCGCCCGCGTATCGACGACTGCGACGAGCTGCCGACCATGCCGGTGGCGGCCGCCGATCTCGACCCTCTCGCGCGCACCCACCACCTGGGCCTCCCCGCACCTACCTTGGACGACCCACGGGCCGACGCGGAACGGCTCCTGGGGACTCTGGCGAAGGTCGACTCCCGGCCGATCGAGCTGGACGGGGAGATCTTACAGGAGCTGCCGCGGGTGCTGCGGCGGCTGGAACAGAAGCGGTCGTCCTGGACGTGGGAGTGGGACGGCCGGGTGACGGCCGTCCTGAGCAGCCGGGGTGAGGCCGACGAGGTGCTCTCGCTCGATCCGGGCCACGGATCGGCGGGCGGCTGCGCCCTGGCAGTGGACGTCGGCACGACCACGATCGTCGCGCACCTGGTGGATCTCCGCTCGGGCCGTCCGTCGGCGGCCGCCGCCAAATACAACTCTCAGATCCCCTTCGGCGCCGACGTCATCAGCCGCATCGAGCACGCCCGCCGGCCGGGCGGGAGCGAGTTGCTCCAGCAGGCCGTGGTGGCAGACCTCAACGTGCTGGCGGCCGATCTCGCAGAACGCGGGGGCATATCCCCGGACGAGATCCCTTGTCTCGTGGTCGCCGGCAACACGACGATGCTCCATTTGCTGTTGGGTTGGGAGGTCGATCTCATCCGGCGGGCCCCCTTCGTTCCCGTTGTGGGTAGCCCCCCGCCCCTGCGGACCGCAGAAATCGGGCTCCGCCTCCATCCGCGGGCCCTGCTCTACGCGATGCCCATGGTGGGCAGCTTCGTGGGTGGCGACATCACGGCGGGGGTCTTGGCCAGCGGCCTGCACCTCTCGGAGGAGATCGCCCTGCTGATCGATATCGGCACCAACGGCGAGATCGTCCTAGGCAACCGCGACTTCGCCGTGGCCTGCGCCGCTTCGGCCGGACCGGCCTTCGAGGGGGGCGCCGTGACCTGCGGGATGCGGGCCGCCGCGGGGGCCATCGATCGCGTGCACGTCGATCCCCGCGAGGCGCAGATCACCTTCTCGACCATCGGCCGAAAGCCCGCCGTGGGGCTCTGCGGGAGCGGCCTCGTCGATGCCCTGGCGGAGCTGCGCAGGGCCGCATGGCTGGACCGCAGCGGCCGTTTCCAACCCGACCGCATCGGCAAACGGTTCCGCACCCGAAACGACGGCACCGGCGAGTGCCTTCTCGCGCGGGCGGAGGAGTCGGGAGGTCCCCGCGACGTGGTGCTCACCCAGGGCGACGTGGAGAATCTCCTCCGCACCAAGGGGGCTATCTATGCCGCCGCCGACTCGCTCGTCCAAATGGTGGGCCTCTCCTTCGGCGACGTGGAACGCGTCTACATCGCCGGGGCCTTCGGCAACCACCTCGATCTGGAGCGGGCGATCGCCGTCGGGCTGTTGCCCGACGTACCCCGCGAGCGGCTCCACTTCATCGGCAACAGCGCGCTGGCCGGTGCCAGGCTGGCCTTGCTCAGCCGCCGGCGGTTTGCCGAGGCGGGCGCCATCCGCGAGCGGATGGCCTACCGGGAGTTGATGGTCGATCCCGCCTACCTGGAGCGGTTCACTGCAGCGTGCTTCCTTCCCCATACTGACCTGGCGCGTTTCCCTTCCGTGGCCGGAGGAAACGGGGGGCCACCCTCCTTGGGCGAAGGATTGATCCAGACCTTTTCAGGAGCAAGAGAGTGAGCCTCTCCATCGCAATTGCCGGCAAGGGGGGTGTGGGAAAAACGACCTTCTCCGCGCTGTTGATCCGCGCGCTTCGCGAGCGGGCGCTGCGGCCGATCCTGGCCGTCGATGCCGATGCGAACTCCAACCTCGCCGAGGCGCTGGGAATCGAGCCGAGTCGGACGCTTGCCGAGATCCGCGAGCTCGGCTCCCGCCCGGAGGGCTCACCCTCCAGCGGCGCCGGTCGAGTCCGCGCGCTGGAGGACGAGCTGCAGCGCGCCGTCGCCGAGGGGGAGGGGTTCGACCTCGTCACCATGGGACGGCCGGAGGGGCCGCGCTGCTACTGTGCCGCCAACAACCTGCTCCGCCACGCCCTGGACGGCCTGGCACGCAACTACGCGGCGGTGGTCGTCGACAACGAAGCCGGCATGGAACACCTCTCGCGGCGGACCACCAACGACGTGGACGTCCTCCTCGCGGTGCTCAACCCCACGCTCCCTTCCCTGCGCGCCGTGCGGCGGATCGTGGACCTCTCGCAGGAGTTGCCGGTCCGCATCGGCCGCCGCACGCTTCTGGTCAATCGCGTCGGGGAAGGGGTGGACGCGGCGGTGGAACGGGCCCTGGCGGCGGTAGCGGCCGAGCGGCTGCCGGATGTGCCCCAAGACAACGTCGTGGAACGTACCGGCGCTGCAGGAAAGGACGTGTTCGGCCTCCCGTCGACCGCGCCCGCCGTGGTCGCCGCCGGCCGCGTGGCCGACGCGCTGCTCGCCGGTACGGCGGGGAGGAGCCACGCGGATGTGGCTTGGGCGGGAGGCTCGGGAATGCCGGCGGGCTGGGATCGATGACTCGCAATCGCGGTGGAGAACCAACATGAGCGTACCGGATGTGCAAGCGCGATGGTCGCGGCGGATCAACACGGTCTCCCTCGGCGCCAAGCCGGCCGAAGGAGGAACGCGGGGAAGCACCGTAACCGTCGGCGGCGCGGAAGGCATCCCCTTTCTCGACATCGACGGAGCAACGCCCTTTGCTCCCGCGATTGCCCTGGACGTGCTCGATGTCCCGCCGCAGGGCTGGCCCGATCCCCTGGCCGAGGTCTACAGCGACGTCTGGTCGGACCCGGCGGCTTGGGCGGAAAGGGCCAAATCGTTGGGAGCCGATCTGATCAACCTCCGCCTTGCGGGTACGCATCCCGACGAGGGCGACCGTTCCGCAACCGAGGCCGTGGCCACGGTCCGCGCTGTGCTCGAGGCCGTGGATCTCCCTTTGATCGTCTGGGGCTGCGAGGTGCCGGCCAAGGACCAGGAGGTGATGCCCGCCGTGGCCGAGGCGGCCCAGGGCGAGAAGTGCCTCCTGGGGGCGGCTACGGAGACCGACTACCGCACCCTGGCGGCGGCGGCGCAGGGCTACGGGCACAAGCTGATCGCCCTCTCGCCATGCGACATCAACAAGGCGAAACAGGTCAATATCCTGATCAGCGATGCGGGCTTCCCTCTGGAAGACATCGTGATCTACCCGACGACCGCGGCGTTGGGTTACGGCATGGAATACGTGTACTCCATCCTGGAGCGGGGGCGCCTGGCGGCCCTTAGCGGCGACCGTCTGATGGCCCAGCCAGTGATCCTCGATGTGGGTTACGAGGCCTGGCGGACCAAGGAGGCCCGCGTCGGCGACGAAGCGGCCGGTCTGTGGGGGCCGGCCTGGGAGGCGGTCACCGCCGGCGCCCTGCTCCAGGGCGGCGCCGACCTGCTGGTCATGCGCCATCCCCAGGCCGTGGCCGCCGTCCGCCAATTGATCGCGGAGCTGGTTGCGGACGCCGCCGTGGCGGCAACCTGACACGAGGAAACGTCGAGGGCGGCCGCCGCCGGAGCGACGCCGCGGCCATTGTCATTCACTCGCACACCGACCGGGAGGTCCCATTCCCATGATCATCTTCGCCGAACGGATCAACGGCATGTACCGCGACGTCCGCAGCGCCATCGCCGAACGCGACACCGCCGTGATCCACCGCCTGGCCCAAGAGCAGCTCGCCGGAGGGGCCGACGTGCTCGACCTGAACGTGGGTCCCAGCAAGGGCAACGCCGTAGAGAATTTTCTCTGGCTCGCGGAGACAGTCCACGCCATCACCGACAAGCCGCTCTCGGTCGACAGCGCCAAGGCCGACCTGCTCGTCGAGGTGGTGCCGCGGGTCAAAGAGGCGCTCCCGAGCACCAAGCTGGTCATCAACTCCTGCACGGCGGCTCCGCAGTACATGAACAAGCTCATCCCCTTGGCGGCCGCCAGCGGCGCGGCCATCATCGGCCTGACTATGGACCAGGAGGGTGTGCCCGGCGACGTGGAGCGGCGGATCGAGTGCGGGGCGACGTTCCTGATGACGGCCCTCGCGGCCGGCATTCCCATCGAGGACATCTACCTCGATCCCATCATTCTCCCGGTCAATGCCGCCCCCAAGCAGCAGATCCACGCCGTGGAGGCCATCCGCCACTTGGCCATGGTCCACGACCCGCCGCCGCGGTTCATCGTCGGCCTCTCCAACGTCAGCCAGAAGTGCCTGAACAACCGGCTGCTCAACCGCACCTTCCTGGTGATGTGCCTGGCCGCCGGCCTCGATGCGGCGATCGTGGACGCCGCCGACCGGGACCTCGTCGAGGCCATGATCACTGCGGAGATCCTTCTGGGACGGCAGCTTTACAGCGACGAGTACGTGAAGGCGTGGAGGATGCAGAAGGGCCTGCCCAGCGAGGCTCAGGCCGCTGAGGTGTAGAACCCGTCAGACACAGGGGGGTCAGCCATGGCCACCGCCAGCGAGAGTTGTTCTTACCGGGAGATGCTCAGGGGCAACCGTTTCTGCTATGGCGTCGAGGTGGTCACGAGCCGTGGGTTGCCGAGGTGGCCCTCGGGGAGCGAAGCCGCCGCCGCGGCCCGAACTCTGCTGGCCGATCCCCAGGTGGGCTGGATCTCCATCACCGACAGCCCGGGGGGCGTCCCCATGCTCCCCCCGGACGGGCTCGCCCGGCTGTTCCCCGAGCATCGCTCCCGAATCGTCATCCATCTGACCTGTAAGGACAGGAATCGCAACGGCCTGGAGGCCACTGCCTGGCAATACGCCGCCGAGGGATTCGAGAATCTCCTGGCACTGACCGGGGATTATCCGGCGGGGGGATTCCGGGGGCAGGCGTCGGGCGTCTTCGACCTCGATTCCCTGGGCCTGATCGTCCTCCTGCGATCGATGAACGAGGGGCTGCAGATTGCCGGGCGGCGCGGTGCGCTGGAGGTGCTCCCCCCCACGGGCTTCTTTGCGGGCTGTGCCGTCTCGCCCTTCAAGCGGCAGGAGGCCGAACTCATGCCCCAGTACCTCAAGCTCCTGGAGAAGATCGCTGCGGGCGCCGCGTGGGTGATCCCCCAACTCGGCTACGACATGCGGAAGTTCCACGAGGTGAAACTGCTCCTGGCCTCCCGCGGCCTGGACGTGCCCGTGGTGGGCAACGTCTACCTGCTGAACAGGACGGTGGTCCGCCTCTTCCACAGCGGAAAGCTTCCCGGCTGTGAGGCCAGCGACGAGCTGCATGCCGACGCCGAGCGCTACGCCGCCGGCCCCGACAAGGGCCGCCAGTTCTTTATCGAGCTGGCTGCCAAGCAGTTGGCCGTCTTCCGCGGCCTCGGCTTTGCCGGGGGCTACCTAGGGGGAATGGCCAAGCCCGAGACCTTCAGCCGGATCATCGAGATGGCCCGCGGTTTCGGCGCGGACGACTGGCGCGACTTCCTCAAAGAAATCCAATATGCCCACCCGGGCGAATTCTTCCTCTTCGAGCACGACCCGAATACGGGGCTGAGCGATCCGACGCGCATCAACGCCGAGTACCTCCGCTCCCTGGAGCGTCGCGAGGGGAACGGCGAAGTCACGCTCGGCTATCGGCTCTCGCGGGTGGCGCACCGTTGGCTCTTCGATCCCGAGCGGAGGATGTACGCCGCGCTCCAACGGCTCTACGGCCACTGGGATAAGAAGCCGGGGAGGCTCTCGCGGGGGGCCTACCTGCTGGAGAGGACTGTCAAGGCGTTGGCCTACGGTTGCCAGGACTGCGGCGATTGCAGTCTCCCCGAGGGAGCCTACCTTTGCCCGATGTTTGCCTGCTCGAAGCATTCCCGCAACGGACCCTGCGGGGGATCGAGCGACGGCCGCTGCGAGCTGGGCGACAAGACCTGCTATTGGGTCCGCGCCTACCGGCGGATGAAACGTTACGGGGAGAGCGAGGGGATGTTCGAGCGGCCTACGGTCTTCTACCGCGCCGAGCTGCTCCACACATCCTCGTGGGCGAACCGCTTTCTGGAGCGCGATCACCTGGCCGGTGACGCTCCCGGCGGAAACGGCCAGGCCGCGCCGACCACCCCCGCCCCGCCCGGAGCATCGACGATCACCTCCACGCGCCCCGCCGAGGCGGAGAAGCTCCGCTCCTGACCAGGCCTCACCGCCGGCCTGCCGGTTGAACCCCATTCTATCCATCTGCTTTCCGGAGAATTCCCATGGCGACTACCGTTTCTGCACCCGCCGTAACGCCCGCGCTACCCCCCGACATCGAGATCGCTCGCGCGGCGGAGATGCTCCCGATCCGGGAGGTCGCCGCCAAGCTGGGGATCGACGAGGATGACCTGGAGTACTACGGGAAGTACAAGGCCAAGATACCCCTCGACGCCGCCCGGCGGTGGTCCGATTCCCCGCCGGGCAAGTTGATCCTGGTGACGGCGATCACGCCCACGCCGGCCGGTGAGGGTAAAACCACCACGAGCATCGGCCTGGCCGACGGGCTCACCCGGATCGGCAAGCGGACCGCGGTGTGCCTGCGGGAGCCGTCGCTGGGACCGTGTTTCGGCATGAAGGGGGGCGCTGCCGGCGGCGGCTACGCCCAGGTGATCCCCATGGAGGACATCAACCTCCACTTCACCGGCGACATCCACGCCATCGGCATGGCCCACAATCTCCTCGCCGCGGCGCTGGACAACCACCTGCACCACGGCAACGCCCTGGGTATCGACGCGCGGCGGATCGTCTGGGGGCGGGTGCTGGACATGAACGACCGCGCCCTGCGGAAAATCGTCGTCGGCCTGGGAGGACCGAATAACTCCTTCCCCCACGAGAGCTTCTTCGACATCACCGTGGCCTCCGAGGTGATGGCGATCGTCTGCCTCTCGAATTCGTTCGCCGAGCTCAAGGAGCGGCTGGGACGGATCATCGTCGGGTACACGCGGGGCCGCGAACCGGTCACCGCCGCCGACCTGAAGTGTCACGGCGCCATGGCGGTGCTCCTCAAGGACGCCCTGAAGCCGAATCTCGTCCAGACCCTGGAAGGGACGCCGGCCTTCATCCACGGGGGCCCCTTCGCCAACATCGCCCACGGCTGCAACAGCGTCGTCGCCACCCGGCTGGCCACGCGGCTGGCCGAATACACCGTCACCGAAGCGGGTTTCGGCGGCGACCTGGGTGCCGAGAAGTTCCTCAACATCAAGTGCCGCCAGGCCGGCATCGCCCCCGACGCCGTCGTCCTCGTGGCCACCGTGCGGGCCCTCAAGCACCACGGCGGGATGGCTCTCAATGCCCTCCACCAGCCCAACCTCGAGGCCCTGGAGAAGGGACTGGACAACCTCAAGAAGCACATCGAAAACATCCACCGCTTCGGGCTTCCGGCCGTGGTGGCCGTCAACAGCTTCGTCACCGATACCGAGGAGGAGATCCGCTTCATCCAGGACAAGTGCAGCCATCTCTCCGTGGAGATCGTCCCCGCCGACCACTGGTCTGGCGGCGGCGCCGGCGCCGAGGAGCTGGCCCGCGTGGTGGCCCGCGTCGTGGAGGATACCCCCGCCGACTTCACCCTTCTCTATCCCAACACCTGCACCCTCTGGGAGAAGGTGGGGATCATCTGCCGCGAGATCTACGGGGCCACCGACGTCCTCGCCGACAAGGCGCTGCGGGCCAAGTTCCAGGCTCTCCAAGAGGCGGGCTTCGGCGAGTTGCCCATCTGCATGGCCAAGACGCAGTATTCCTTTTCCACCGATCCGGCACTCAAGGGCCGTCCCAAGGGCTTCGACGTCCCCCTGCGCGACGTCCGCGTCGCCGCGGGTGCGGGATTCGTCGTCGTACTCACCGGCGACATCATGACCATGCCCGGCCTGCCGAAATCACCAGCGGCCGAGGCGATCGACATCAACGAAGACGAAGAGATCGTGGGGCTCTTCTGAAGTCGAGCCTGCGCAATAGCTTGTGAATTCGGCTACTGCGGACCGTTTCCAGATGCGGGGGTCGGAAGCGGCGCGACGCGGACGGCGGTGACCTTGTAGGCGGGCGTACAGGCCATGGTGTCGAGGTGGTCGCCGATGAGTTCGTTGGTGGGGATTTCCTCGAAGTGGAAGGAGAGAAAGACGACCCCTGGCGAGCAACGCTCAGTGAGATGGGCGGGGACCTGCAATCTCCCCCGCTGGCTGGCCACCTCGACCTCTTGGCCCTCGCGGATGCCGTGTGCTTCGGCATCGTCGGGATGGATTTCCAGGTACTCCTCGGGGCACAACGCCTGCAAGCCCGCGGTCCGCCGCGACATGGAGCCGCAGTTGTAGTGTTCCAGCCGCCGTCCGGTGGTGAGGATGAGGGGGTAGGCGTCGCTGCTTTCTTCCGCGGGGGGGCTGTAATCGATGCATTGAAACGTCGCCCGGCCGCGAGGGAACTCTTTCTCATAGAGCCGTCGGGCACCCTGGTCCTTGTCGTCGAGGCAGGGCCAGACCAGGGGCTCTTGGTCGAGCCGCCGGTAGCTGATCCCGCGCATGATGGGGACCATCGCGGCGATTTCATCCATGACTTCGGCGGCGCCATGGGCGGGCATGGGGTAGCCCATCCTCGCGGAGAGGGCCTGGAAGATCTCGAGATCGGTCCGGCATCCCGGGGGAGGCTCCACCGCCTTGCGGAGCCGCTGCACCCGGCGATCGGCGTTGACGAAGGTCCCCTCCTTTTCGGCGAAGGAGGCGGCCGGGAGGACAACGTCGGCGGCCTGGGCGGTCTTGGTGAAGAAGAGGTCCTGGACGACCACAAAGTCCATCGCTTCCAGGGCTTCCACCACCCGCTGGGTGTGCGGATCGGTCTGGGCGGGATTGTGGCCGACGAGGTACGCCGCCCGGATCCGCCCCCGCCGCGCCAAGGGCCACGCCTCGGTGTATTTCCAGCCCCGGTCCGTCGGCAGGCGGCACTGCCAGGCGGCCTCGAAATTCGCTCGCACCGCCTCGTCGCCATGGTTCTGATACCCGGGAAGCACATTGGGCAAGGCCCCCATGTCGCAGGCCCCCTGGACGTTGTTCTGGCCGCGGAGGGGATTGACGCCGGTGCCGCGCCGCCCGACGTTTCCGGTCAGCAGGGCCAGGTGGGCGCAGCCCATCACCCCGTGCGAGCCGTCGCTGTGCTCGGTCACCCCCAGGCCGTAGAGGATCATGGCCCGCTCCGCCTGGCCGTAGAGCCGGGCGGCCCTCTCCAGCTCGTGCGGCGCTACGCCGGTGATCGCCGCCACCCGCTCGGGCGGATACTCTGCCAACTTGGCGGCAAAGGCCTCGAAACCCTCGCCCCGCGCGGCGATGAAGTCGGCGGCGTGGAGGCGGTCGCGGAGGATCACGTGCGCCAGCCCGTTGAGCAGCGCCACGTTCGTCCCCGGCCGTAGCGGCAGCCAGGCTTCGGCGAGCTCGGCCAGGGCGATGCGTCGAGGATCGGCAACGATCAGCCGCACGCCCCTCTCCGAGACGGCGCGGCGAATCCGCATTCCGATCACCGGATGGGCCTCGGCGGGATTGCAGCCGACCAGAAGGAGCAGATCGGTTTCGTCGATCTCTTCCAGCGAGTTTGTCGCCGCCCCGCTGCCGAAGACGGCGGCCAGCCCGGTGACCGAGGGGCTGTGGCAGACGCGGGCGCAGTTGTCGACGTTGTTCGTCCCCACCACGGCGCGCATGAGCTTCTGGAAGAGGTAGGTCTCCTCGTTCGTGCCGCGGGCGGAAGCGATTCCCATGACGGCCGAGGGGCCGTGCACCTGGCGGACGGCGGCGAGCCGCTGGGCCACCAGGTCGAGGGCCTCTTCCCAGGAGGCCTCGCGGAAGCCGGGAAACCGCGAGTTCCCCGCAGCAT
>SLBP01000097.1:0-14600 GCA_007126245.1 Planctomycetales bacterium | reverse complement strand
GGCCGTGCAGATGATGTAGACCGGGAGGGGCCGGGGGCGGGAAGGGTGTTTTCAGTCGTGGGTTGGGGAAGGGACCGGGGTGGTCGTCGGCCAGGGGAAAAGGGCCGGGAGGAGTGACTCGAGCCCAGCCACGCCCTTATCGCGACGCTGCGCGTCGCTCAAAGGGCCGTGCCACCCGGACCGATGCCCCCACCGGCTACCAGCCACCATTCACTCTCCCCGTCTCCTCTTCTCCCTATCTCCTCTTCTGCTTCTGGGGGTGTTCAGCGAACGACGGCCTGGAAGACCCGGCCAGCGTTCTGGAGGAACTCGAGGTCGCCCACCTCGACATGGCGCGCGACCTCATCGAGCCAGCGAACCGTCGCCGGTTCCAGGCAGGGCTCCGAAGACGACTCCGTGGGATAGACGACATCGACCTCGAGCTCCACCGCGTAACGGCCGCGTTGGATCCAGCGTTTTCGTTTTTCGCGTCGCTCCGGCATGGTATCGGCTATTCGGGGAAGAAGACGGTCACCAGGACTGCGCAATGCCTCTCCGTCATCCAGGCCCAGACGGCTTCCACCTCGGTGCCATCGGCAAGGGACTCGCGTCACGTCGGCCGGCGGCGAGCCAAACGCTCGCCAGGTGCTCCTGGGCGCTGGCTGTCCAGGCAACCCGGTAGCTCACGCGAGCCGCTCCAGGTCGGCGAGGACCTCGGCGAGCGGGCGGCCGCGGCGCTGTTGGCGGAAGCGTTCGATCGCTTCTTCGGAAAAGGGGGGCTCGGTGCCGTCTTTCCCTTTTCCGGTGGGCGGGGTGAGGGGCTGGAAATAGCCCACGGCCCGGCCCGCGGCATCACAGACGACGGCCGTCTCACGAATCCCGGCCAGCCTGGCCAGGGCCTCGCCGTCGAGGACGACTTTGGCCATTGCGTGTGGTTCTCGTATGCGGTGAAGGACAGGGTTGTGCCACTGCCCGCAGAGACCGTCACCATTCTACCCGCTCCGCCCCGACCGGGGACAGGGAAATGTGTCGATCCGTGGGGCCGCGACGCGGCGGGGGCGCGTGGCATGGTTCGGTGAGATCGGGGGAACGCGTCACTTGCCGGTCGTCGCTTCGGTCTTCAATACTTCGAACTCACTCTCCCTCCTTTTTCCAAGCGGGGGTCACCCGGCATCGATGGCGTCGTGCGCCAGGGCTTCGTGGATCTCGGGCCGCAGGGCCGCAGTGGTCACGAGGTCGACGCGCCTGCCGAGGAGGTCCTCCAAATAGAGCTTCAACCCCATGAAGCGGTCAAAATCGGCACGACCCTCGAAGCGGACGAGGAGGTCGACGTCGCTGTCGGCCCGCGCCTCGTTGCGCGCAACCGAGCCGAACAACACCAAGCGCCGCACGCCGAAACGTGCGGCCATCTCGGAGCGGCACTCGCGGAGTCGCTGAAGGATGTCGTCGCGAAGCATGAAGGAGTTTCCAGAGGATGGGGATTTTCCTCGCCTCGACCTCCCCGCGCCATGCTACGATCCGGGACGGCGCGCCAGCAAGCCGGAGGCCGGCCGCCCCCATGGACCGACGCAAGGGAAATGCGCCATGGATGCGGGGGAATGGGTCATCCGTCGGCGATTTCCGTGGGTCGCGAGGGGGCATGCGTAATGCAGCCCCCAATAATCGATGGGCACGCGGCGGAGGCGGACTGAACGAGGATGAGGCCGATCGACCGATCCACCTACCCAGCCGCTCCTTGCGATCGGGGCATCCGCCCCCCTCAGCGTGGAGGGCGCGCTGCCAGGCGACAGGATCCTCGGTCAAAGGGGGCAGACCGAGGCGGCCAGGTATTGCATCCCCGTCGGGACGCCGCGGCCGGTCTTCGTGCGGCGCGACGACGATGACGGCATCGACCTCCTGCGGGCCATCGGCGTTAGGGACCTCCCCATGGCGCCGACCGCAATCACCGAGCCGGGTTGTCAGGGTAAAGGTATTCATGGGGGTCGTCCGTTCGCCGTGGGACGCGCCGAGGGCGTAAGGCGCAGTATTCCGTCTGCGGTCTACCGTCTTGGGTGGCGGATCGAGCGGCGCGTAAACGGTTCCATTCGCCTTGCAGGCGTTCCGATCGGCACGATTCTTGCCGAGACGTCCCCATCCACTGGCATCTTCATCGAGCTGGAAGCGGACGAAACTCATCGCTGGCGACTGCGGTCGTTGCCGTGGATCGCCGCGAGGCGATCGTATTCGGCCGCTTCCGCGGCGATTTCGGCTTCCATGGCCTCACGGTTTGCATGGTAGTAAGCCAGCGCCGCGTGGATCGACGCCAGGGAGACGCCTCCGATGCGACGGGCGATCTCCTCAGGAGTCCACCCCCGTTTGTACCAGCCCGCAATGCGGAGGACGGACACACCGGTACCCGCCAGGCATGGCCGGCCGCCGCAGATGCCGGGGGTCCGCTCAATGAGGGAGCCGATGTCGGTGATGGCAGGCATGGGGAAATCGGGGGATGGTGTCGATCGGGGGATGGGGAATCGGGACGCGCCGGAGGCGGATCGAACGCGGGTGGGACCAATCGCCTGATCTTACCGATCCGCCCGGCTGAACGATGCACCTCTCCATGCGAGAGACCACCACCATCTTTTCACGAGGAGGTGCTTCACGAGAAGGGAACCGCCACGGAAATGGTCTCCCACTGGGAATTGTCGGGGCCCCCTTTTGGGCGTTCCGGTGATACGCCAGCAGAGCAACTCGACCCCTTGCCGATGCGGGCGCGGGCCTCCTCGAGGTCGCGCCCCTCGGTGACCGCGCCGGGCAACTCCGGCACCGTGGCCATATCCAGCCGTATCTCTACGATCCCCCATCCACGAGACGTTCAGCGGGGGACGACCTGAAAGACCCGTCCGGCATCGTGGAGGAACCCGAGGTTGCCCGCCTCGGCACGGCGCACGACCTCGTTGAGCCAATGCACCGTGGCCGGTTCCAGGCAGGGCTCCGCAGAGGATTCGGTAGGATAGACGACCTCCACTTCCACCTCCACGGCGTAACGGCCGCGCTGGATCCGGCGTTTTCGTCTTTCGCGTCGCTTGGGCATGGCAGGCGCTATTCACGGCCAAGTGCTTTTCTCTCCCGACTGCCGTGCGGGGGCGGGTCACCTGATTCTCACCGCTGGGCATGCCGGCGGTTCCCCACGCGCTAGCGGCCGCAGGCATAGTCGAGGTCCTCGCGGAGATCGTCCTCGCTGTAGTGGCGGGGGATCTTCCGCTCGCCCAGGAGCCGCTCGAAGTCGGTGCGGTCGACGTCGGCCAGCCGCGCAGCCTTCCCCAGGGCGAGCACGCCGCGTTGGTACAGCGCCAAGGCCAGCTCCTTGCGGAGCTCGCCCTGGCGCTCCGCGGGCGGGAGCCGCAGGGCATCGGTGACGTCATCGGGAATCTCCACAATCAGCTTCGGTAGCTTGGGCATGGCAGCCTTTCCGTAGCCGGTGGCACGAAACACGATCGATTCCTCATCACGGTTCCCTATTGCCAGCCTCCCCTTCCGGTCGTGCCATGCGTCGTCCGACCTCCTCCGGGTCGACCAGGCGGTGGCGATCCTGGGCCTCGGCGGCTTGGAGCCGGTCGAGGAGCTGATCGATGTCGCCGCCGCAGAGCTGGAAAAGCCGCTCGCGGGCGCGGCGAACCTCTTCGACAATGGGGGCGTCGATGGAGGCGTTGTCGGTGGAGGCATCATCCCTTGAAGCATCGTCCATTGAGTCGTCCACTAAGGCGCCTCCTTTCCGGCACGGTGGCGGCGGGCTCTTGCGGCCAAGGCAGCAACGCTCGCGTCCTCCCACTGGGCGGCCCGCCAGGCGGTATCGTCGAATCGCTCCCGATGGGTCCGGGCCAGGAAGCGTCCCGCCTCCGCCGGCCCGAGTTGCTCAAACAAGATCCGCAACGCCTGACGGCGGATCTCGGCGTCCGTCTTCGTCACGCGGCCCCCTCCAATCCTACCCTCTCGGCGGCCTGGCATTTGGAAACACTGGGGAGTACGGGGTATTTCCGCTGTGGGGGAGCGGGATCGCGCCATGCTGGCCCAGGGCGGCGGCGATGCGGCGGAGCATGGCCACCGCGCCGTTCGGGTAGTCGGCATGTTCGAGGCGAGCGATCGTTGCGGCCGTGGTTCCGACCTGGACGGCCAGGGCACGCTGGGAAAGGCCGGCCCGGTTGCGGAGCTCGCGGATGCGGCGGGCGATCGCGGCGTGAACCTCCGCCTCGGCGAGAAGCGCCTGCATCGGGGGATTGCCGTGAAAATAGCGGCGCTCGATAATCGTGGCGGCGTTGGCAGTGGCCATGGGCTTTTGGGGGGCATCGTGGCCACCCCTGGCAGCTCCCCGTCGCCGATGCGCGGCGAACAGGGGTCGGCGGGCGCGGGCGGTCGCGACCTCGTCCGGGGACGCGACCGTCTCTGGCAGCATACGGCGTGCAGGGGCCCACCCGCACGCAGGCACTCCTCGGATAGGTTTAGGTTCTCATGGTTGCCGGCGCCGGGCAACCCCATCTGCGGGTTAGGGGGCCAGGTGCGGGTTCGGGTTTCCAGGTTTTCCATGGTTGGAGGCGGGGAAGCTGGCCGGCGGGCGGCGGCGTGCCATAATGGAGGGTGGGGCGCGGCTTGGCAATGGGGGGACATCGCGGGAGGATGTGATTCGTGTTTCGCGGCGGGGCGGCTGCACCTGCGGCTGGCCGGAGACGGGCAGCCACAGGAAGTGCCGAACCCGCTCCCCGATCGGGAGGTCTCTGCGAGCCGGCGGGGTTGGAAACCCCCGCTGCGGATCACTCCCGTGACGACCGGTCTGCTCCGTCCCGTAGAGGAATGCACCATGACCACCGAGAGCGTGATCGTGCAGGAGGTCCGTCGGCGGGCGATGGAGTGCAGCGCCCGCTCCGGCCATGACCTGCAGGAATACGCGAAACACCTCAGAAAGATCCAAGCGGAGTGCACCGAACGGCTGGTCAGCCAGCGCCGCGTGGTCTCCACGATGCCCGCGCGCAACGCGCAACGGAGAATGCCTCGGTAAGGGACCTGCCGCGCCCAAAGCGCATCCGCGTGCCGCCATGACCCGATTCACCGATATCGGCTCCTTGATTACCGCTACGCCGGGCATCCGCGGTGGCCGCCCGCGGATCGCCGGTGCGGGCGTCTCGGTCCGCACCGTGGCCGTCTGTTACCAGTCCGGCCTCAGCCCCGAAGAAATCGCCCACCAGTACGAAGGCCTCTCCCTGGCGGAGGTCTATGCCGCATTGGCCTTCTACCACGCCAACCGCCCGCTGATCGATGCCGACCTGGAACGTGAGGAGGCCGAATACGACCGCCTCGCGGCGATCTTCGGCAGGGGACGTAGCCGGCAGGCGGCACCGATGACCTCCGTGGACCGCATCACCGCCGATGCGGACCTCTGCCAGGGGCAGCCGACGATCCGCGGCATGCGGATCACCGTAAGTACGATCCTGCGGATATTGGCTGCGGGCAAGTCGGTCGAGGAGCTGCTGGCGGCGTATCCCGAGTTGGAGGCCGACGATGTCCGCCAGGCCCTCGCCTACGCCGCCTGGGCCGCCTCCGACCGGCTCCCCACCGGGCGTCCCGAATCCACCGGCCGACCCTAATCCCAATCCACCGGCCGTCCGCCACCCGCCGCGGCGCCCTCGCCTCGCCGACATCGGTAAGGCCGCCGGTGTGGGGATCGCCGGGAGTGCGGTTCTCCGCGGCAGGCAAACCACGTGGTGTTGCTCACGATCGGGGATGGCTGGGTGATGGCTGCGGCGTCGGAGCTGTCCGGGGCACCGTGCGAGGCCGCCACGTGGAGGGGGGGGATTTCGACCGGGGGATCTTCCCCCGCTTGTCGGCGGGCGCGGTGCAACCGAGAATAACGCGAGGGCAGAAGAAAGAATCCTTCCGGAGGATCGGTGGTCGAGGTGGGAGCGATGAATCCGCAAACGGTTGCCGTGCAACAAGGCGTCTGGATCGACCGGCAGCAGCTCGCTGCCGCGGGCTTGGGCGAGGAAGTCTGCATTACCGTAAGCCCGGGGGAGATCCGCATCACCGCCAACCGGCCCGCGGCGGAGGCCGCCAGGCGGCGCCGCCCCTCTCCCCGACTGCAGGGGACGGAGATCGTCGGCGACGTCATGTCCCCGGTATCGGCCGAGGAGGCGTGGGAGGTCTTCCGTGACCTCGGTCGCCGCGCGGAACCGGGAGTCCTGCCCGATTCCTCGAGGCACCACGACCGTTATCTTTACCGTGATCCTCTTGACCGCCCGAGCTGACCGCCTGCTGCGACGATGCCGGTGCCTGGACCGCCCCCCTGCGGGGCTCGACCACACCAACCCATGCGCCGGCAGGCGGGGGGATCCCTGCGGGGGGAACTTGTCGCGCTGCTGGGGGCACACCACCGCTTATGACCCAGTTCATCGATATCGGCTCCTTGATTACCTCGAGATTACCTCGACGCCGGGCATCGTTGGGGGCTCCCCGCGGATCGCGGGAACGAGAATCTCGGTCCGCTGCATCGTGGGCGGGTACCCGATGGGATGGTCCGTGGAGGAGGTTGTCGATCAGTACAGCCACCTCTCCCTGGCCCAGGTGTACGCCGCGCTGGCCTTCTACCACGCCAACCGCGAGGCGATGGACGCGGCCATGGCCGCCGAGGATGCCGAGGCGGACCGCCTGGAGCGGGAGTTCCGGAACCCGAGGGCAGCAGAGCGCAGGCAGAGGACCGAGGGTGGCGGCCAGGGTGCAGAGCGTGATGGTGCGCAGTGACGGCCGCGCGGCCGAAGTACCGGCAAGAGGCTTCCGGTCTCCGCGGTGGCGCCGGTGAGGGATGGCCATGGAACCACAGGGGACAAGATCCTGGATGAGATCCACCAGACCCGTCGCCGGCTGCTGAAGGCGCATGGCGGGATCGCGGGCCTGGCGGCCTTCCTCTGCGCGCGGGAGCGAGACGAGGGGGGAGAGGTCCGCCCCCCTCCCGACGCGGCGGCAGACGAAGGCCCTCCTCCCCGCAATCCGGCGGATTAGCGCCCCAGGACGCGGAGCGGCGAGCAATCGGCTGCGAAGCTGGTCGTCATTCCTCCCGGGGCGATGACCACATTGCTCAGCACCGGTCGGCTCAGCACCGGTCGGCTCAGCACCGGTCGGCTCAGCACCGGTCGGCCGGGCCGTCGCGGAGGCCACGCGGCGCCGAGGTGCCCCGCGGGCGGAGTCGCCCCCCCTGGACAAGGGGACGGCTCCGCCGCGAGGCGCGGCCCGGCCGTGGACCGCCTGGTTTTGACGGGTTCTGAATTGCCAAAGAACCGGGGCCCGCTCGAGGCCGGCTGCCCGCGCGCCCCTTCCACGGCGCGCGACACGGGGGCTTACCAGGCCAGGTCGCCGTGGGCAGGGTGTGCCGCCCTTGGGGGGGCTAGTGGGTATCAAAAGCCGAAATCTTCGCTTCGGTCAACCGGTGGCCTCCCCTCGGGAACTCGGCGGGGGCGCCAGCTTCAGGTCGAGCTGGACGAAGCGATCCACCTGCCGCATGACCCGCAGTTGCACGTCGATGGCCCCCAGGAGCTTGCCATTCCGTTCCCAGCCGGAGGGCGCCGCGATGATCGCGGCGCTGTTGCGGTCGGCGAGCGCGACGGCAATATCCATGAGGTGGGCGTTCATGGCACCGAGGGCGGCGCGGAGGGGATGGGCCAATTCCAGGCTCGAGGCGTGGTACTCGGCGATCCGCTGCCGCTGGAGCCTGCCGAGGTCTTTGCCGTCTGCCGCCTCCACCGCGAGCGCCCCGCGCGGGGTGGCCGCGCGGGGATCGCCGCCGTCGCGGCCCTCTCGGCCTTCGGCGAGGGACGGATCGCCTGGTGTTCGCTGGGGTTCCGGGGGGGTGTTTTGCATGGGAGGGTACCTTTTCGATTGAGGTAACGAAGTGGGCAACGTGGTCCTAGGCAACGCATGCACGGCCTCGCAGGGCTCCGCCGGTGGGAGGGGAATCGGCCGCTGGCTGTCGACAGCAGCCACCTCGCCGGCGCCGCGGCCGCGGCGCCGGCGGATAGCGGCGCCATGGAACCGAAAGCCGGCCTGCGCGAGCAGGGGACGGACGGATTCCCGCGCCCGCCGCAGCGCATGGCTCGCCTGCCGCGCCCCCCGCACCGCCTCCCGTTCGCGGTGGACAGGCCGCTGGAGCCAGGCGAGTTCGGCGCGGACCGCTGCCGCCTGGCGGGTGGAGGCTCCCAAGCCGCGGATCCGCTGACGGCGGGTGAGGGGATCGCGGTAGCGGAGCTTGAAATAAAGCGTTCCGCCGCGGCGCTCCCCCGCAACGAACCCCTGGCGGGCCAAGGCCCCCCAATCCTCGGCACTCAGGGAGAGGGCGGCCAGCGTCGGGCACGCCTGCCGGGCGGGGCGAAGGGCGTCACTGCTCATCAGAAGGCTCCGCGAGGTCCTTGGTCACCGAGCCGATCAGCCGGCAGAGGGCCACGAGTTCGCCGATCGGCAGCTCGGGGATCTGCACGGGCCCGGTGGCGAGGCCAGCCAGGAGGCGGGTCGATTCCATGGCGGTGGCCAGCGCGACGTTATGTGCCGTCGTGAACAGTTCCGCCAGCAGCACCTTGCGGCTCCGCTGCACCGCGTCCGGTGTGGTGGCCGCGTCCGCAATCAACGGCTGCACGACCTCGCGGAACTGCATCTGCGCCACGTGGGCACCAATGGCGTGCTGCGGATAGGAGCCCGACCGTCCCGCTTGGTAGAAGGCCAGCCAACCCGGGACGCTCATTTGCGGCGCCACGTGGTCAAGCAGATCGGCCCGTGCCTCGGCAAAGTTCTGCGGTGGCTCGAATAGCGGTTGCTGCGGTGGCGGGACGAGGGGGCGGCTGCCGCTCTTCGCCAGCGCGCGCAGGGCCTCGGAGATCAACGACCCTCGCCGATAGACGGCCAGTTCGCGCAGCCGCGCGAGCTCCTCCTCGGTCACCGACCAGGAGGCGACATCGGATGCAGGAATGCCCAAATCCCGCCCCAGCTGGGCGAGGTACTTGGAGAGCGGCGCCAGCGATGGGGGCAACTCCGAGCTCCACCGGGATGGCGACCAGCCGACGAGGACCACTTGCGGCCAGGGGATCCGCGCCGCCTTCCTGGCCTGTTCCCCCGCGAGCTCAGGGGGCAAGTCCTCCATCGTTGGCGGGGACCAGCCGAGGGCGTCGAAATTGAGGACCCCGGGGTTGTCACGTAAATGCACAGGCGCCTCCGACTCCAAAGCGGTCCCCCAGTTCCCCGCCCATTCTGGCCCCAGCGCGAGGCTCAACTGGATGAGGTTTTCCGGGGTGAGTTCGTCCAGTCCGCGGGCGATGGTCGTGGGAAAATCGAGAGCCCGCAGGACGCCCGCATCCTCCAGGCTGAAGCAGACGAAGAGCCGGCGGCGGCCGCGGCCGCAGGCGGCCTTTTTCATGGTCTGCCCGGCCGCATCCTGGAAGGCTGCCACGAGCGGCAACGCCTGTTCGGTCAGGGTGCCGTGGCTCGTGAGGATCTCCATCGCTTCGCCGCGAGCGTTGCGCACCACCAAGCAGAGGTCGCCCCCGCTCCCCAAGCGCGGACTGGGATTGAGGCCACCATCCTCATGGACCACGGCCAGCCCGGCGTGGACCAGCTCCTGGGACCGGTGGTTCCCCGCCAACTTCGAGATGGCCGCATCGAGGTCCACGGGGAGCCGCCGCACCGCCGGGGAAGGCGGCAGGAAGCCGAGGGGATCGGGGAGTTCAAAGGGCGCCAGGAGCTCGACAAAATCTTCGAGGACCGGTTCCGATACCAGCAAACACACGACGATGGTTCCTTTACGTCTACGTCAAACGATGAGGGCGTCACTCGGCACGGCGATCGCTCGCGCGTGACCGGCCTTCATCCAAAATAACAGACGCCCGACCGAAACGGCCGCGGGCGGAGCGCGGTAGATGTGTGGCCGCTCGGCCCCTGTCTCGAATCGCGTAGCCCGGCGGGGCACATCGTGCCGGAGCTGCGCTTCCGTCGAGCGTGCCCGGGGTGGTGTGCGCGACGTAGGCGCCCGTGATGGTGCGTGCCGAGGCGGCGGGCCCTGGAGATCGTGATGGTGCGTGCCGAGGCGGCGGGCCCTGGAGATGACGACGACGATCCCCCGGCGACGGTCTTTTGCGGGGCTGCAACAAAACGCTTCGCGCCGGGAGACCCGGCAGTCGGACTGCCGGGACCTGGCCCTCAAGCGCGCGGTACACCGTCAGGTGTGGACGGGGCTACCGCCCACCCCGTCACGGTGCGAAGGCCAATCCGCGGCAACAGACTGCCGCGCCGCCCGGGGCCTCCCCACCGATCGCTCTGTGCCCGGCGGCGTGGCCTCCACCCGCGCGGCCTCCCGCACCGACCACGCCGCTCTTTGGCGATGCGCGATCACCCTCCCCTTTTCGCGGCAGCGTGTCTCCTTCCCAAAGGCCCGACCTATCGGGGCGCCGCTCGTGCCGGTCGCCCCGCTCACCGGCCGCGGTGGACTCGCCACTCGATCCCCTCGCCGCTGCCGTCGCTTGCAAAGCGAATCCGCGTCAGTCCGCGATTGAGGTTCGCGACCGCCTCGCGGAGCCGCTGCGCGTCGGCATGGTCCGCCAGCGGGGATGCGATGCGGTGCGGCCAGCCCAGACTCTGGAAGGCATCGAGGATGGCCACCACGTGCGTGGCCACCGTGAGGCTGCGGACGGTCCGCACCGGCTGGTTCCGGAAGAAGAGGGTGCGGCGGTCCCGGTCCCAGACCGGGTAATCGGGAATGCCCTGGGCCGATCCCTGCTCGCCGGTCTGCTCGAGGAGGTGCTCGTAGTCGAGCTGGGCAAGCAGCTCCAGCCGGCGTGTCAGGTCGAGGACGGCCCGTGTCACGGAGATCGTGCGGAGCCTCGCCCAGATGCGGGCGATGTGCGTCGTTTCCAGTTCGTCTTCATCGACCCGCTGCCGGTCCGCCTCGGAGAAGACCCGCTCGAGGATCAACGCCCGTACGCTCGGACCCTTGAGCCGGGACTGGAGCTCGTCGAGCTGCTGCTGCACCTCGGGGTTGTGGTACTGAGCCATAGGTGACCTGTCCCATCACGCGCCGTGGAAATCACACCCTTGCCAATTCAGTTTCAGTTTATCGCGTTCCGCGGCCCTGACCACCCTCGCGCCTGCGTGCGCCGCTCGGCCAAGAAGGGCCCGCTGCGCTACCCGTTCTCGGCGATCACCTCCCAGGAGGTCCCGCAGACATCCCCATCGACGGGTCCTTGGGAAATCCGAAGTGGAGTCTGCCCTGGTCGTCGGGCGTGCCCCTCCGCCTCGGCCGCGGGAGGAGGAGGGTGTCGACAGGCGATGGGCATGGGGCCTTCTCGCGGCGCGACCGGGCCTCCGCCACGGGACCTGGGCATCGCGCCTGCCAACGCCTTGCCGCGGCGGACCGGCCTGCGCCGCGATGGGGTCGGTGGAACGTGGCTACGGGAATCCCCGGCGCTGGCCGGGCGTCGGCCCCAGGGCCGCGCACGAAGGAGACCCAGCGATTGCAGGCCTTTGCCCTTGCCGGCCTCGTGCTGGCGCTGATCGTTTCCGTCGCCGCCCTGGTCCGCCAGGTGCGGATCCCCCGCGCGTTGGCGATGCTGCTGCCACGGGTGCTCGAGCGGCTCGCCTGGGGCCGAGCGGCCCACGATGCTCGGGACCGCAAGCGACCGGCGGAGAGAAGCAGCCGTTCACGGTTTTGACTGGTTTCTGGCGGGAACTGGTATTGGTGGAATGGCGGGGCAGCTGGTATCGGGGGGCATGGCACGACGCTTCACGAAAGCAGACGTCGAACGTCTGATCGAGGAAGCGACGGCGCCGCTGCATGCGCGGATCGCGCAGCTGGAAGCGGAATTGGCGCGGGCGAAGAAGGGTTTTTTCGGCCTCGTCGAAGCCGCCTTCCGGCGGCCTCGTCAAGCCGCCGAGGCAGGAGAGTAAACGGGGGGGCGGGCGCAGGAAGAAGCGGCGCCCGGGTGGGCAACCGGGGCACGCCAGGCACGAACGCGCTCCCTTCCTTCCCCACGCGGTGGACGCGACCTGGTACGATGCAGCGGCGTTCCCCTGGAACGCCGACATCGTAACGCTGCGGCTCGCGAAATCCGTGAACGGCTACTCACCGGCGTATTCGCCTGTCGGGCTCCCGTGCGGCCCAACCTGATCGCCCTGACGCTCTGCAGAATCGTCTCCATCGAAGAGAACGTGGTCGAGGTGGAAGCCATCGACGCCTTCGACGGCACGCCCGTGCTGGACCTGAAGCCCTACACACCGGGACCGGATTCGGCTGCCGACGTCCGGGTCCCGGATTGGGCACGGCGCCGGTAAGTGCGGACGGTGCGTGTTGCCGCGCAACATCGTGTCGCCAGCCGGGCGGTCAATTCCACGGCCTGCTGCAGGCGGGTAGGATGATATCGCAGCTGCCGATCGTTGAGCCACAAGGGTAATCCGGGCCGAAGGATCAATGGCTCTTCTCCGCGCCCAACCGGTTGCCGGGACCGCAACTCCCGGCAAAATAGGCATTTGCGTTGCGCTGGCGCCTGGCATTCGGCCTTGAGCGACCATGGCAGAAAGCTGCGGCTTCGCCGGCGCCCGAAAGGGGAAGCAACGAAGCGAGTCCGTCCCTCCGGGAGCCAGCGCGAAAAGGTCTGGAAAGTTCAGGAATCCCCCATCCATCTCCTCTGGGTACGGCTCAGGAAATCGACCTACGCCCAACTGGCGAAGACGATCGATCACTCCCTCTTGCACCCGGCGATGAGCGATCAGGAACGGGAGGACGGCTGCAAGCTGGCCGCCCGCTTCGGCACGGCCTCGGTCTGCATCAAGCCCTACGCCGTCCAGCGTGCCGCGGAGCTGCTGCAGGGCACCGGGGTGCGCGTAGGCGCCTTTGATCGTCGCCGGCCCCGGCGTCGCCCGGGGCGGCGTGGCGCGCGGGCTGACGGAATTCGACGACATCTTATCCCACGCTTTGCCAACTGGCGGCCCTGCCCGCCCCCGAGCACCTGGTGGGTACGAGTTTTGTGCCGCCGCTGGAGGACCCCGAGCAGCTCTGGGAGTCGGCCGCCAGCGGCCGCTATCGGACGGGAGCGACGCTCCGCACCGAGCGTTACCGTTACACGGAATACTTCACCGGCTCGGGCCGGCTCCAGGCCCACATGCGCTACGACCACCACCTGGACCCGCAAGAGGACGTGAACATCTCCAATCGCGAGGAAAAGGCAGCGCTGCGGCGGACCCTCTCCCGGCATTTGCACACCCTCCTCGATCGCGCGCGGGAGGCGGAAACGCGGGCGGGGATTCCGGGGAGGAGATAGACATCGACCCATGGAGAGAGTCGGAAAGACTCCACGTGTGCTTTCCGGCGATCGCCGGGTAATCCTTCCGACGATGAGCGGCGTCGAGATCCAGCCCGCCGTTCAACGCAAACCCGTCTCCCCGATACACGGAGGCGGTCGGCTGACTCGGATCAGTTTACCGCGAAGGTTGCCCGCCTCAGTGATTGCGGCATGGATTCGCGCCGCCTGTGCCGGGAGGTCGGCGTCCACCGTACAGGCCACGATTCCGTGGTGATCTGGCCTCTCCGCGTGAAGACGAATGAAGTGCTTGCGGTTCATGGTACGGCGTACTCCAGAACCACCTCGTCCTCGACGGACTGGCCGCTCCTTCCGGTTTCCTGGAGGGTAAGTACGTCGTGACCCAGCCGGCGCAGTTCCTCAACCACGGGTAAGGGAAAGTCCTCGTTCGCGGATAATCGGGCCACCGGCTACGCCTCCTCGTTCTCGCGAATCTGCCGGTCGATATCTGCTCGGTGCGCGCGCACATACGCCCAGGCGTTCGCCAGGTCCTCGGCCCGCAGCGTCGGGTGGCCCCGCAGCAGATCGGCTTCGGAGACCCCTTGCCGCCGCGATTGCTCCAGAATCCAGACCGGGATCCGCGTCCGCACGATGCACGGCTCTCCGCCGCAGATCCGCGGGATGCTCTCGATGCCGGGAAACGCGTCGCCGATGTCGCGGGCTACCCATTGCAGGAGCTGGGCCTTCTCCGCGCGGGTAAGCGACTCCAACTGTCTTTCCAGATCGCGCAGTGTGCTCGTTCTCTTCTCCCCGCGGACTCTTCTCCCCGCCACTCCCGCTGCACGGCGATGCCCCGCAGACGGGGAACGGGAGCGTAATCACGAAGCTCTGTGCCGTCAAGTGCGGGGACGCGCGTCCCGGAAGATCGCGGCCCGTAAGGCCATGGTAGGGGGCATCGCGCGCGGGCTCGAGCCGCAGCCACCAACCGAGCAGGCTCACCTCGGCCGGCGGGACCAGGGCGGCCTTGTCGACCGAGATATCCTCCGGTGCCGTCCAGGGGACGGACTTCTCGAAGCTCTCCACCACGATGATCGTCTCCGCCGGATGGGCGAACTCATCAAGTCGGCGCGCCTGGGCACCGGGAAAGGCGGTGTGGGGGCCGACGAGGGCCAGATAACGTGTCATCGGCCAGCCGTCGCGTTCTGCGGGCTTCAGGGTTGGACATCGGTACCCAAAGGGGATCTCCGGAGCGAGGCGACGATTGTCGGGGCCGTCCCACGGCTCACGGAAGTCGTACCGATCATAGACTCTCTGGTACTCGACGAAGGG
>SLBP01000099.1:0-14652 GCA_007126245.1 Planctomycetales bacterium | reverse complement strand
TCGGTGCTCGAGCCGATCGTCCTCCTCTACCGCGCCACGGGCGAGGAGCGCTACCTGGACTTCGCCCGCTATATCGTCAGCTCCTGGGACGAGCCCAACGGCCCCGAGGTCCTCTCCGCCATGCTGCGGGAGAAGACCGTCCTCGCGGTGGGCAACCGCAAGGCCTACGAGATGCTCTCCAACTACGTGGGCCTCTGCGAACTGTACCGGGCCACGGGCGAGACGCCCTTCCTCCAGGCGGCGGAGTACGCCTGGGAAGACGTCCGCACCAACCGCCTCTACCTCACCGGAGGCTCCAGCTCCCGCGAGCATTTCCAGCCCGACGGAGAACTGCCCAACCACCACGAGGCCTACATCCAGGAGACGTGCGTGACCACCACCTGGATGCAGTTGTGCTGGCAGCTCCTGCGATTGACGGGCGAGGAGAAATACGCCGAGGCCCTGGAGCAGGTCCTCTTCAACCAGACGCTGGGGGCCCAGAAGCCCGACGGCTCCGGATTCGGCTACTACCTTCCCCTGGAAGGGCGCAAGCCCTTCCGCCCCGAATCGCCCGGCACCCGGGGGATGGACTGCTGCAATTCCTCGGGCCCGCGGGCCCTGGCTTTGACGCCGACGTTCCTGGGCGTCGCCGATGACGAAGGCTTTCGCATCAACACCTATTCGCCCGCGCAGTGGCGAACGCAGCGGGGCGGCACGCCCGTGACGATCACGCTGACGAGCCGCTTCCCCAGCGACGGCGAGGGCACGATCGCCGTCGAGCCGGAAGGCGAGGCCCAGTTCCGCCTCAAGGTGCGCATCCCGCGATGGACCGATCGGCCGCGGGTCGCCATCGGCGGCGAGGAGCTGCCGGCCGAGCCGGGGAGCTACCTGGCCATCGATCGCCGCTGGCGCCGGGGCGACGTCGTCGAATTTTCGTTCCCGTTCGCGGCCCGGGTGCATGTCGGCACGGGGTCGAACACCGGCCGCGCCGCCGTGACGGTGGGCCCGCTGGTGCTGGCGGTGGACGAGGCCGACAATCCCCAGATCCGCTCTGCCCTGCACGTGGCGCTGCCGAGCCTTGTGGTGGAGGAGCTCGACCTGGCGCCCCAGCCGGCGCCGGAACGGCGTTCCTGGCCCGAGCAGGTGCTCTGGGCATGCGACCTGGTCGACGTGGCAGCCGCGGCACGGGGGAACGAGGGACGCGTGCGCGGCGTGCTCCGCCCCTACTTCGATGCCGGTTCGTGGGATGGCAGCCGGTTCGCCGTCTGGCTGCGGGCACCGGGCGGCGAGCTCGAAGGCGAGGCCTTGGGGCTGTTTGCTTTCGGCCGCGAGTCGTACAGCCGCCAGGGGAACGTGCAGGGGAGCATCGCCGACGGCGATCTCCGCAGCTTCCGCGTCACCTTCGACGGCACCTACCAGGAAGAGGCCTGGTTCGAGATCGCCATCGACGAGCCGGTGACGATCCGGCGGGCGGAGTATGTGGCAGGCGACACCTTCCACGACGGCGGCTGGTTCGACACGGCCGCGGGGAAGCCTCGGCTGCAGGTCCGCCGCACGGCCGACGGCCCCTGGATCGACGCGGGCGTCTTCGACGGCTATCCCAACGCCACGGCGACTGACCCGCGGGGTGTTCGGGCCGGCATGCGGTTCACGGCCACCTTCCCGCCTACGCCGGCGGTGGCGATCCGCGTCATCGGCAAGCCCGCCAGCGGCGACAATGCCGCGCAGTCGTTCGCCTCCTGCGCGCAACTGATGGCCTTCGGCGAATGAGCCGCACGACGCCGAGCCACCCGGCTGCACATGGCCCCGTCATGTGGGGAGGGATAGTGGGCGCGAAACGGCGCGCTTGACGGTGGCCGGTGGGGATGCCAGAATCCTGCTTATGAGGGGTCGCAATAGGTGCGAGTTGGCTACCATCATGTTTCTGCCTTCTAGATACTCAGGAGTTTTCCATGCAGGTTCAGGGGAATAAGAACGTTTCCCGGCGGAGGTTCTTCGCCGCGGCAACAGCAGCCGGCGCCGCCTGGGCCGCGCCCACGCTGGTTCCCGCCAAGGCCCTTGGCCGGGAAAATGCCGTCGCCGCCAACGACCGGATCGTCGTCGGCGGCATCGGGCTGGGAAACCGGGGCATGTACATGCTCAGTTGTTTTCTGCCCGAGCCGGACGTACAGTTCGTGGCCATTGCCGACCCGAAGGCCGGACAGCGCGCGGAGGTGAAGCGCGTCACCGACTCCCACTATGGCAACACGAACTGCGCGACCTATGTCGATTTCCGCGAGCTTTTGGCCCGCGACGATATCGACGCCGTGCTGATCGCCACGGGGCCGAACTGGCACGGCACGGCCTCGATGATGGCCGCGCTGGCGGGCAAGGACGTCTACTGCGAAAAACCCTGCACGCGGAACATCGCCCAGAGCCTGCTGTTGGCGGAGACCTTCCGCCGCACGGCGCGGGTCTTCCAGGCGGGGACGCAGCGGCGGAGCCTGCCCCATTTCGCCTTCGCGGTCGACCTGGCGCGGACCGGCCGGCTGGGCAAGCTCACCGCGGTGCACGCGCACCCGTCGCCCTGGGACAATTCCGTGAAGACGAGCGGCTGGCTGCCGGAACAGCTCCAGCCATCGGAAGAAGAGATCCATTGGGACTTGTACCTCGGCCCCGCGGCCTGGCGCCCGTACCATCAAGAGATCGCCAACCGGGGCGGCGAGTTCGAGAAGGGGGGCGGCATGGTCGGCGGCGGCGTTTTGGAATGGGGTTCCCACTGCGTCGATCTCTGCCAGTGGGCCGCCGACGCCGACGACACGGCGCCCATCGAGTACCACCCCCGCACGCCCGACAACCGCTCCATCGCTTTCTACGCCTGCGGTGCCAAGCTGGTGATCCGCGAGGACGGCTGGCTGCCGTTGGGCTCGTGCCCGGTGCGGTTCGAGGGGGAAGAGGGCTGGGTCGAGGCGGGCGACTCGGGGCGGCTCGAGGTGAGCTCGCCCGCACTGCTGGCTGGGAGGCGCGTCGCCGAGATCGGCGGCTACCCCGCCACCTTCCACGTCCGCAACTTCCTCGACTGCGTGAAGAGCCGCGCGCAGCCGGTCGCCAACGCCGAGGTGGCGTGCAACTCGCACATCGCCTGCCACGCCGCCAACATCGCCATCTTCCTCGAGCGCAAGCTGGACTACGATCCCGAGAAGCACGTATTCATCGGCGACGACGAGGCCAACCGGCTCCGCGGCGAGGCCCTCCGCGAGCCCTGGCGCATGTAATGGCATCCACCAGTCTGGCGGTGCCGCCGCTCGCGGTGTACCGCCGGCATGCGTGGGTCCGTTTGAAGACGAACTGAGAGAACCATACTGCACTTCACGGAGAATCGAAATATGTCCAGGTGTCGATGTTTCGTCCGGGGGGCCGCCTGCCTGGCAGCGGCGCTCTCGGTATTCGCCTTCCAACCGGTGGGCGTTGTGGGCGCCGAGGAAACGGCGGCCGAGAGGCAAGCGCGTCTGATTGCGGTGCTCGAGTCGCCCGATGCGCCCCGGGCAGAGAAGGCGATCACCTGCAAGCACCTGGCCCGCTTCGGCGATGGTGAAGCCGTGCCGGCGCTGGCCGCACTCTTGACCGACGAGCAACTGGCCGCCTGGGCGCGGATCGCCCTGGAGGCCATCCCCGATGCCGCCGCCGACCGTGCGCTCCGCGAGGCGGCCACGGAGCTGGAGGGGATGCTGCTGGTGGGCGTGATCAACTCCATCGGCATGCGCGGCGACGCCGCGGCCGTGGAGATCCTGGCGGAGAAACTCAGCGACGCCGACGCGGAGGTCGCCGCCGCCTCGGCCGTAGCCCTGGGCCGTATCGGCAACGGTGAGGCGGCCGGTGTGCTCGGCGAGTTCCTCAACGGCGAGGGCATGGCCAGCGCCCCGGAAGAGGTCCGGTCGGCAGTGGCCGAGGGCTGCATCCTGTGCGCGGAGGAATACGATCGCTCCGGCGATGCCGCCGCGGCCATCGAACTGTTCGACGCGGTTCGCGCCGCCGACCTGCCCCGCCAGCGCTTGCTGGAGGCGACGCGCGGCGCGATCCTCGCCCGCAAGGCGGACGGCCTCCCCCAGTTGCTCGAGCTGCTCGAGTCGGACGACCGCGAGTGGTTCGGCCTGGGACTCTGGGTGGCCCGCGAATTGCCCGGCCAGGAGGCGACCGACGCCCTGGTGGCCGAGCTGGCGGCGATGACGCCGCAGCGGCAGGCGCTGCTGCTGCTCGCCCTCATCGACCGGGAGGAGCTACCGCCGGTGAGCGTGCTGGCGCAGTCGGCCGAGACCGGCCCGAAGAACGTCCGCATGGCGGCGATCCAGGCGATCCGGCGGCAGGGCGACGCCTCCTGCGTGCCGGCGCTGCTGGCTGCCGTTGCCGAAGACGATGAGGAGATCTCCGAGGCCGCCCTCATTGCCCTGGAGGACCTCCCCGGAGCCGAGGTCGACGCCGATCTGACCTCGCGGCTGACCACCGCCGATATCCCCACACGGGTCTTGTTGATCGAGCTGGCGGGCCGCCGCAGGATCGAGGCCGCCGTACCCGAGCTGCTCGAGGCCGCCGACGACCGCAATGGTGCGGTGCGCGCGGCAGCCCTCGTGGCGCTGGGCGAGACGGTCGATTTCGCCTCGCTCCCCTTGCTGATCGAGCGGACCGTACGTGCCCGCTCGGCCGAGGAATTGGCGGCGGTGGGCGACGCGCTGGTGGCGGCCTCCGGTCGCATGCCGGACCGCGATGCCTGCGCATCGCTGCTGGCAGCGGCGATGGCGGATGCCGCTACGCCGGCCAAGGCCAAGCTCCTCGAGGCGCTGGGCGCCGTGGGCGGCGAGGGGGCGCTGGCCGCCATCGTCGAAGCCTCCAGATCGCCGGACGCTTCCGTCCAAGGCGCGGCGGCCCAGCAGTTGGGCGAATGGATGACCCCCGATGCCGCCCCCGCGCTGCTCCATATGGCCCGCAACGCAGCCGACGACCGGCTGAAGATCCGCGCGCTGCGCGGCTATCTCCGTATCGCCCGGCAGTTCGTCGTCTCCGACGCCGATCGCCTGGCCATGTTCCACTCCGCCATGGGGGCCGCGCTGCGCGACGAGGAGCGGCGGCTGGCCCTGGACGTGCTGATCCGGATCCCCTCGGTGCAGACGCTGGAGCTGGCGACCAGGCACCTCAACAATGCAGCCCTCCGCGACGCGGCGGCCGGGGCGGCCGTGAACATCGCCGGACGGCTGGCGGAGGACCAGCCCAAGGCCGTGGCCGCGGCGATGCAGAGGGTGCTGGGTGCCGGCATCGGCGACGAAGGGGTGCGAAACCGCGCGGAGGAGCTCCGCGACGAGGCGCGCGCAGCCGCGCGGTAGGCCCCCCGGCGTTCCCATCGATGGGTGGGGCGGGCGACGCACCGCCCCACCCACGATGATCCACGCCAGCCGGAACATGGTTTCGTGTTTCGCCTCCACGTCGTCTCATACAACGCGGGCTACGGACTGCGGAGCATCGGCGACCTCCGCCAGCCGAGGCCGGTGAGGATCACCAGTGAGGCGGCGACCACAATCAACCCGGCCAGGATTGCGGTGGCCACCGTTTGCACCTCGGGGGTCAGGGTCTCGGCAAGGGTCTGTTGCTCTCGAAGCTCCATCCCTTCGACTTCCGGCAGCGGCTGGGCGGAGGTGAGGGCGGCGGCGAGGGTGGCGTGATAGCTTTCGGCCAGCTCGGGGGCGACCTCGGAGCCGGGGGCCGTGAGGGCTGCCGCGAGGAACTCGTGGAGCCGGACATTGCCGCAGGTCTCGTAGGAGCAGCCCGCCCCGTGCCGGGCCACCAGTTCGGCGTGCAGCTCGGCGAGCCGCCCGACGACGTCGTCCGAGGCGTTCCACATCCCCTTGCGGATCGTCTCCAGCATGATCGCCGTCATGTCCTGGAGCGCGGCGGGGTGGACGTCCTCGAAGTAGGCCTGGATGTCCAGCCCGTGCTTGTCGTCGATGTAGACGTCGAAGGTCTCCTCCCAGAGCGCATCGCCGATGACCGCCGGCTGCATCACGTTCCAGCCGTACATGTTGCGGACGTTCTCGGTCAAGGCGGCCGCGGCCGAAGGGCCCTCGCGCTGCATGCCGGCGATGAAGCGCGGGTTCCATACCTGGGTGTGGGCCTCCTCGCGGATGGCCGCCGCCGCCGTGGCGGCCCGGGGGCGGGAGGGATCGCGCAGGTCGCTGAAGTAGCCGGTCGGATCGTTGCCCGTGGTGGAGCGGATCGCCAGGGAGATCCCCCCCATGAACTCGTAGACGTGGTCCAGGCTCAGCGGGCCCCAGGTGTTCGACGACCGCGGCTGGACCACGATCTCGGCCCCGGCAAGCTGCGTCTGGAAGAGGCCCGGCTTGGGCGTTCCCCAGGTGGCCCCGTCGCGGTAGACGCCGCTCATGTTCGCCAGGTAGCGATCGGCGATCTCCTCTTCCGTCTCCCAGGTGTCGCCCCGTTCGACCATCCCCATGATTCCGGTGCCGTAGCTGGCGTTGCCCGCGGCGCCGAAGACCCGCGCCGTGGCCAGCTCGCGGGCCTCGCGCGGCGCATAGCCGTGCTCCTTCAGGTCCTGTTCCGCCTGGCCCGTATTCTCGCGAACGAAATTGGGGTAGGGCTCCTCCCCCAGCTCGGCCACCATCTGCACCGCCTTGTCGATGAGCGTGATCCGCGAGGCGGCCGCGTCGCGGAACTGCCCGGAGGTCTGCACCACCACGTCGATCCGCGCGCGACCGAGCTCCTCGGCGGGGATGACCTCCACGTCGTAGACGACCCCCCGGTTGTCGCGCTGGGGGCGAACGCCCAGCAGGTAGAGGATCTCGGCGATGGAGCTGCCGCGGGTGCGGATGAACTCGCCGCCCCAGAGCGAGAAGGCCACGCGCCGCGGGTACTGTCCGCTGCCGGCCATGTGGTCGGCGAGGATCTGGTCGACCATGGTCATCCCCACGCGCCAGGCCTCCTCGGTGGGCGTCTGCTCGGCGTTGATCGAGTAGAGGTTCCTGCCCGTGGGAGCCGCCTGGGGGTTGCGGAGCACGTCGCTCCCCGACGAAGGGGCCACGTAGCCGCCGGTCAGCGCCGTCGCCAGGCCGTCGAGTTCCGCCGTGGGCGAGGCCTCCAGGGCGGCGGCATTCTCTACGGCCGCGTCCAGGAGCGCCGTGAAGGCTTCGCGGAGGTCGGTGTCGGCATGATCCAGGAGCGCTTCCACCCGTGCCGCCGTCCAGAATGCGTCTGCCTCGTCTGGCTCCTCCAGGTCCGGGGTATCACTGTGGCCTTGCTCTGCGGGCACCGTCAGCCGCCCCTCGCGGAGCGCGTCGAGGAGGCCGCGCATGAGCATGCTCCGCTCCTCGGCGACGTCGACCGCCCCGGCAGCATCCGCCGCGAGCAGGGCCTCGACCGTCTCCCAGCCCCGGGAGCCGAGCATGGCCGCGGCCGTATCGCGGATCTGCTCTTCGCGGTAGTCGCGGCCGATGACGTGCAGGCCGTCGGGGATGTGGCGGTCCTTGAGCTCGTGGAGGTAGTCGTGCAGGTAGAGGATCTGCGCGTCGTCGAGCAACGTGGTGGCCAGCGTATCGGCATCGAGCCGAAGGTCGGCGGCCAGGTCGAGATCGCGGACCATGTCGGTGATCGTGCGGCGGAGCTCGTGCTGGATGGGCAGGTCCTCGATGTATTCGTACTCGTGGATCAGCTCGTGGAGCCGTTCCAGCTCGCCGTAGAGGCCGGCGTCGGTGAAGGGGGGGGTGAGGTGGGAGACGATCACCCCATAGGAGCGCCGCTTGGCCACCAGGGCCTCGCCCACGTTGTTGATGATGTAGGGGTACACGTGGGGCAGATCGCCGATGAGGACGTCGGGCCAGCAGTCGCCGCTCAGTGCCGCCGACTTGCCGAAGGTGAACTCCAGCGATCCGTGGGTGCCGAAGTGGACGATGGCGTCGGCGCCGAAGCCCCGCTGCGCCCAGAGGTAGGCGCCCAGGTAGAAGTGGGGCGGGGCCTCGCCCGTGCCGTGGACGGTGGCCACGTCGTCGCCGCCGATGGCCCCCGCCGTGGGCTGCGGCATGATCACCACGTTGCCGAAGCGGATGCGGCTGACCACCAGGAACCGCTCGCCGTCACGGGCCACGGCCATGTGCTCGCCGGGGATCGGCCCCCAGCGCTCGATCATCTCCTGCTGCCGCTGCGGGGAGAGGGCCTCCTGGAACCAGCGGGCATACTGCTCGATGGGGATCAGCTCGGGCTGCCCTTCTTCGAGGAACTCCTCGTAGGCACCGACGGCCCACTGCCCTACGGTGCGGCCCCGCTGCTGGATGAGCTCGTAGAGGGCCTCGGGGCTCTCCGGCAGCGCACCGCCTAAGTCGTACCCCTCGGCCTTCAGGCGGCGGAGCGTGTGGTACAGCGAGGGGGCCACCTCGAGCCCGGCCGCCGCCAGAGCCGAGGCACCCGGGGCCTTGTAGTAGACGATCACCACCCGCTTCTGCTCGTTGGGCATGCGCCGCAGCTTGAGCCAGCGGACCACCCGGTCCACGTACCGCTCGAAGCGCCCGGCGATCGCAGTGCGGACGCGGAGGCCCTCCTCGTTGGGTTCCATGGCGGAGATCGCCACCGGTTCGATGACCCCGTCGAGCTCCGGCATGGTGATCGACTGGCTCAAGAGGCCGGCCGACATCCCCCGCATGTCGTCGAGCCACTCCTCGCGGTCTACCGTCAGGTGCAGGGCGCTCAAGCAGGGAATGCCCATCTCGGCAAGCCGCTGCGGGGCCTCGTTGTCGTGTGCCAGGCGGCCGTGGGGAAAGACGATGGCCAGATCGGGGCCGACCGCCGCCACCTGCGGCAGCATCTGGCGGCCGAAGATGGGATAGACCCGCACGCCCTGCCCCTCCAGGGCCTCGATCAGCGCATCGACCGGACCGCGTTCCAGCCGGTTGGCGGGATCGAGGAAGGAGCCGAAGAGCGCGACCCGCGGGGCATCGTCCGCCAGGCCGGGGCGGGCCTGGGCGAGAAAGGCCTCGAACTCGTCCAAGGTTGAAAAGACGGCTTCTTCTCCGAGATGGAAGAAGCCTTCCTGGGGCCGCTCGATCACGGCCGGGACATCGACCTCGCGCCCGGCCAGCTCGCGGGCCAGGTAGTGGAGCAGCCCGCGAAGATTGGCCTCGCCGCGGTGGCGGAGGTACTCGTCGATCACCTCGCGGTGCTCGGCCTCGAGGTTCTCCTCCTCGCCGGCAACGTCGTTCGTCGCTCCGATCATCACGATCCGCGTCCCCGCGCGCCGTGCCGCCGCGAAGGCGGCGCGGTCGTCGTCGCCGGGACGGTAGCCCATACTGCGGATGATGACCGCATGGTAGTTGGCCAACGGCGCCTGGCGGACGTCGTCGCGCTCGTAGCGATGGACCGTATAGCCCGTGTCGTGCGCCGCCTCGCGCCAGGCGGCCCAGTCGCTGTCGCGGAAGCCGACCACCGCCACCCGCACGTTGCGGAGGTACCGGTGACAGGCATAGAGCGCTGCCGTGGTGCACAGCGCCGTCAGTGCCACCGCGGCGAGGAAGAAGACGATTTGCCGCTTCATGGGAACAGGAAGGGTCATGGGAGTGCGCCTGGAGCGAGTCACCAAGAGGGGATGAATAAGGAAACTGCCAATCCGGCGGCTACGGCTCGGCCGCCGGTGAGGATGCCTCCGCCTCGCCGCTCCGCTCGGCGGGGACGTAGACTACGCGGCCGTCGGGGAGGCGGTAGGCCTGGCCGAGGAGCTCGCCCTGGCCGAAGCCGGTGGCATCGGTGGCCTCGTAGTGGCGGATCTCCTCGCCCTCTTTGATGAGGATCTCCATGTCCGGCTGCCCCGGGTTGGTGATCACGGTGTAGTCCTTCTGCTGCAGCAGGGCGGGGAGCTTCAGGTAGCTCACCAGGGCCACCAGCAGGGCGACGGCAAAGACCATGGCCACGTCGAAGAGATTGGCCATACCGGCCATGGGATCGAGGGCCGCGTCGTCGTCGAAGTCGATGGGCGCCAGCCGGCGGCGGCCAAGGAGGGTGGTGCGCATCTCAGGAGACCTCCGCTGTGTGGGGACTTGGGGCACGTGCAGGCACCCCCTCGTCATGATCCGATCCGTTGTGTGCCGAGCGACCGCCGGCGGGCAGTGGCCGGGCCGGAGCAGAGCGACCTTCATTACCGGCAGTCGCCGCTGCCTGGCGTTCGACGAGGCGGCTGGCGGCAAAGGCGGCCAGGGCGGCGTCGCCGCGGTACCACCGCCGCTTGGTGGCGGCCACGGTGCCGGCGAGCGTCCCCACCAGCAGGCCCACGACGGTGGTGGCGAAGGCGATGACGAGGTTTTCCGACATCATCTGCAGGTTACCCGCCGCCAGGCCGACCAGGGCCGGCCCCAGGGGGATCAGCGTTCCCATCAACCCGAGCGCCGGTCCGCGGCGGGCCAGGGCGGCGATCCGCTCCAGCTCGTCGCGCCAGACGATCTCGGCGTCGCCCGCGAGTTTCTCGACGAGCAGGGCATCGCCGGCGGCCTCGTCGAGCTCGCGGAGCGTCCGCGGCAGCAGCCCCTGCGGCGGCAGCTCGGGCAGTGCGGCCGCCTTGCGAGTGAGGGCCTGGGCATAATCGGCCAGCGCCGGGGCGATGCGGCCGCGGAGGAGGAACTCGCGGAGCGTCTGCCCCAGGAGCAGGAGCACCTGGAGCAGGCTCCAGAGCAGCGCCAACATCACCGGGATGAGCAGCGCCGTGGAGATCAGATAGAACGTGTTCGTGAGGAGGTCCATGGGGTGTTGCTTCCTGTGAATCGTGGTCCGGGAAGTTTACATAGGTCAAATCGCCCCTGGGCCGGTCAGGCCACCGCGGGGCCGCGGCGGAACCCCCAGGCGATAACGGCTACGATGAGGGCACCGAGGGCGATCCATGCCGGGCCGTGCGCACCACCGACCGGCTCGGCCAGCAGCCGCATCCCCGGCAAGGGGATCGGCAGCAAGGGGACGAACATACACGAGAGCACCACGGCTCCGGAGAGGAGCAGATGCGCCGCGGCCAGCGGCCGGCGCGGGACGAGCATCGCCAGTGCCGCCGGCAGCGTGACCGCCGTCGCCGCCAGCAGCCCCACGCTCCAGCCCACCGCTTCCGGCCGTGCGCCCACGGATTCATGCAGCCAGGCCTGCTCCCAGAAGAGCAGGGCCACCACCAGCGCTGGGGCAGGGAGCGTGTGCACCGCGGCCAGGAGCACCGCCCAGAGCCTCTCGCGGCGCCCTGCCAGCAGCCGCAGGCTGCAGGCCAGCGCGGCGGCGGCGAGGATCATCTGCACGATGGCCAGCGAGGTGAGCACGTCGTGCCGCGCCAGCGCCAGGCGGAGCTGCTGCGAGGCGCTGGCATCGGCCAGGGGGTTGAGCAGGAAACCGGCCAGGACCGTCAGGCCGAAGACCAGCGGCAGAAGCGGCCATTGCCGCGACCGGCCCAGCCCCACGATCGCCTGCACCACGGCCAAACAGCCCACACCGAAGACGAACATCCCCACAGGATGTCCGGTGGCCGCGGCGAGGAGCGCCTGCCAGCCATGTACCAGGGTCATCATAATGGAAATCCTTGCTCGTCGGTCAGAAGTCGCCTGCCGGCTCGCCGCCCGCGCGGGTGGCCAGAGCGCGCCAGACGTCCAGCGCGATGGTCTCGCTGATGAACCGCACCCTGCCGTCGCCGAAGCCGGCGTTCACGCCGCCAGGGTGATGGCTGCGGGCGCCGTAGTAGCCGATGCCCATGGCATAGATGTCGGGAAAGGCCGCATTCGGCGGCAGGTACGTGGTGAAGGTCGTCGTGTGGGCGCGGCCGGCAATCCACGCCGAAGCGCGGTCGCCCCGCAAACGTCCCTGTGCCGCAGCCTGCACGGCCATGGCCTCGAGTTCGGCCAGCGACGGATTGAAGACCCCCTGCAACCCCTGGCCGCCGGAGATGGGCCGAAGAAAAGGATTGGCCATCCAGCGCTGCGCCTCGTTCTTCGACAAGGGGCTGTTCGGCACGCTGCTCCCGCTGACGAGCTGGCCGCCGAGGAGCGTTTCGGAAAGGACGATCGTGTTGCTCGACCCGTCGATCATGTCGCGGAAGCCGAGCTTCGATCCGTAATAGAACATGCCGTCGGTGGGATAGCGGATGTCGTAGCTGACGCCCTGCCCGGAGCCGGCGCACACCATGTAGTTGCCTCCTGCCAACTCGGCATCGTCTCCCCAATAGCCCCGGTAGATCTCGCCCCCCGCGCCGCCGTCGCTGGGGCAGCGGAAGAGCGGCAAGACGGACCGGGCAGCGTCGACCAGCGCGGGGTTGATGGAAAGCTGGTGGTGCGTCCCCAGTAGGAACGGCTCGCGGAAATCGATCAGGTCCTGCAAGGCGGCCTGCTCGACGTAGGGCAGGAGCTTCGCCTGCACGGAGTAGCTGTGGTGCGAGGTCTCTCCCAGCCCCGGGAAGGCATTATGGACGCTGTGGTAGTTGTGCAGCGCCAGGCTGAGCTGGCGGAGGTTGTTCGTGCAGCTCATGCGGCGGGCGGCCTCGCGGGCGGCCTGGACGGCGGGGAGGAGCAGGCCCACGAGGATACCGATGATGGCGATCACCACCAGCAGCTCGACGAGGGTGAAGCCGCCGGAGGCGGCACGGGCGTAGGGCGGATCTCCAGGTCCGCCACCGCTGTTGAGCTCGACAGGGGTAAAGCCGGCGGAGGCGGTGCGGCGGTTCCGGCGGGCTCCGACCGGCCGGACGGCGGGAAGCGCGATGGTCATGATGGATCTCCTCGAACAGCGTGTGGATGTGAGATGGCAGAGAGACACAGCTCGCATTGGGGAGGGCTGCGCCGTCGGCGAGTTCGGCGAGGGGCATTGGCCCCGCCGCGGCAGCGCAAGTGCGCCGCACCGTGTTCCCATGACGCGGCGGGAGCTCACGATGCCTTGCGCTGCACGCGGACGGGACTGCCTCAACGTTGGACGGAGATCGGCTCAACGGGCGCGGATGCTCTGCGCCATGAGAGCGCTGCGCCGCAGCACGACGGCAGCCCTAAGGGGACGAGCGGCTCAGGCGCTCGGCCGGAACGATCGGCCTACGCGGCCGGTGAGGAGGAGAAGCCTTGCGGCGGCCCCCGGGCCGGATGGACCACCAGCGTGGACGCGCACACGACTGCCGGCGGCTCGCCAGGCAGAAACGGCACGACGCGGGCTACGGAGCCGCTGTGCCAGGGGGGCGATGCGAGAGAAGGCTTGCCGACCGCCTTGCAGATCGGGCAGCCGTCGCTGGTGGAGGGATCGGGCTCGCCCCCGGAACGCTGGCCGGCGGCCGGCGAGGTCTTCTCCTCGCCGATCCGCCCGCACACAGCCCTCGTGCGCACGCAGCCGTCGTCGGGCAGCAGGGCGTGGAGACCCGTCCCCAATACGGCCAGCAGGCCGTAGGCGACGAGCATAAGCCAGCCGAATGCGCAGCGGATGGGCGGGGGCATAGTGTTCACTTGCAGGAACCCGCCGCGACCCGGGGCGCAACCGAGCCGAAGCGACCATCGATAACGAGTCTCAATATCGCACAAACGCCGTGCGCGCGTCAAGCCCCTCGGTGGGAAACCACGCAAAGGCACCCGCCCAATGGTCAAGCCCACCCACGCGACACCGAAACCCATGGGCAAAACGACTTATCGCTCATCTACCCCACGGTGATCGTAAGTCTCCTCCCGAAAAGACGACCTCGGTCTCCACGGATTCCCTTCCGGTTGGACACCTCGTATTGACCGTTCCGACGTATTCGGTTTCGGTCCTCGCATGGTCCCGAGGGATCGACTGCGGTTATGCAGCCGTGGGCCACGAGCGGAAGCCGGTGGGCTTGGCAAGTCCTGGCCGCCTTGACGCGAGCGGGCGAACGCTATATCTTTCTACCAGTGAGGTCCTTGCGGCGCGAACCAGGGCTGGGCCTCGTGTCCGGTTCTTATTGCACCTTTTCTGGGGAATAGTGTAACGGCAGCACGACTGACTCTGGATCAGTTAGTCTAGGTTCAAATCCTAGTTCCCCAGCTCACTAAAGCCTTGTGTGACAGCGAGTTACGCAAGGCTTTCTCTTTTGCCGAAAGGGGGGTGAAGAAGTCCGCTGCAGCGCCGATACAGTGGGCAGAAAGTTTGTTCAGCGCCTTACCTTCGGCGACCCGGCTGGCCGAATATTGGCCGGATTCGCGTCATGGCCACGATTTCTCGGTGCGCACATAGGTCGTGGCAGGGCCTTTTCCGTGAGGCCCGGTAAGCGCGCAAGCCGCGTCCGAGCGTTGGTTTCAAGGCGTATACGCCACCTTGCCGACCGCGTCTTCAAGGAAATCGAAGAGTCCAAGGGGGGGAAGCATTCCCGCGCAGCGTGCCTCGGCGACGGATACGTGCTATCATGTTCCGGCGTAGTCGCCGGGACTTTGGTTGTGCCGGGAAGGGGAAGAATCCGATGGGTGCGAGTGGTGCGGCTGTCCATCGACACGCCCCGGCGGAGGCCAAGATCGCCCTCTTCCGATCGCTCTTCCGCGGGCGGGAAGACGTCTACCCCCGCCGCTTCGAGAGCCGCAGGACGGGCAAGTCCGGCTATCAGCCGGTCTGTGCCAACGAGTGGGTCCGCGGGCTGTGCGAGAAGCCGCGGGTCAAGTGCCCCCCATGCCCGCACCGGCAATTCCTCCCCCTAACCGGTGACGTGAT
>SLBP01000103.1:0-14689 GCA_007126245.1 Planctomycetales bacterium | reverse complement strand
GGCGACGTTATTCGCGCCTCGGGGAACTCGCGGCCGAGTCGCTCGACCACGGCGGGCGCTTCGATCTCGTGGAGATGGTGGACGACCAGCTCCCGCATCGCCTCGTCTGCCGGCTGCGGGGCGTGTTCATCGACCATCGCGGGCAGTTCTGCCTCGGCGGGATCCCCATCCGCAAGACCGAGATCCTCGAGTTCCGCGATGGAGGGTTCTGCCGGGGCAGGCTCGTCAGCCGGATATTCAGTGACCGCGGGCTGGGCCGGCTCGGGCAAAGCGGCGATCGCCTGCCCAATCCACGGCATCAGCCCCGCGGCCTCGGTGATTTCCAAGGCGCCGGCTTCAGGCACGTAGACGACCTGGGCCCCCGGACTGAGCCGGTAGCGAATCCGTGCCCGCACCTCCTCGGGATCGCGGCGACCGAGCGGAAATCGGACAGTGACCAGCTCGAAGTCGTCCCGCGCCGCAGCCTCCTCCAGAGAAACCGCGGGAACCAGCCCTTCGGGGATTCTCTGCCGCAAGTCGATCAACAGCAGGGCATCGTCGCCGCGGAGCAGGGCATGGCCGCGGAGCAGCAAGGTCTCGTTGAGGATCCCCAACGCCTCGGAGAGCGGATACTCGCGCGACGACTCATGGTTGAACGTCCCCCTCGGCGGCTCGTCGTACACCACCGGCAGGCCGGCCTGGCGCGCCAAGGCATCGAGGACATCCGACCAGGGCTGGAAGCGGAAACGGAGGGTAACCTGCGGCTCGGCAGGCAGCGGCTGCGGTTCCTCGGTCGCCGGCTGCACCGGAGGATCGACGCCCTCGCCCTCCGGAGCCGCCTCCGCCGGTTCCTCTGCGGCCGCCTCAGCGGCAGGCTCGGGGAGTTGTTCCGGTTCTTCGGCAGGCGCTGTCTCGGCAACCGGCGCCTCGGCCGGGGTTTCGGAGGCCTCGGCAGTCTCTGCCGGCGATCCGACCTCCTGGGCGGCGACCGCCGGTGCCGTGACGATCCCCAAGCCGAATCCCATGGCGACCAGGAGAGTCCCGATACTCGCCAAGGACCGTGTTCGATATGTGCGGGTGGTCATGTTCACTCCTCCGGGCCGACAACGTTGGACTGAGGGCGCAGTACCTTCAGTTTACCAACGCCGGGGAGCGGGATGAAACCTTCCCGGGTGCGGATTGCCGATCGGCGGCGACGCCGGCGGCCGGGATCGCGCGGCCGGCGGACCTGCTTAGGCTTCCTTGAGCCGCTCGATCTCGGCGTGAACCTCCGCGATCTGCCGTTGCAGAGCCTCGGCCTCGGCGGGATCGTCCAACTGCTTGCGGATGCCGGCCAGTTGCTGGCGAAGCTTCTGCTCCCGCGCCCGGAGCGTTTCCAAGCGTTTCTTGGTTTTCTTGTCCATAACCCTTGTATCTCCGAGAGCCCTCGTTCTCGATCCCCCGGGGACCGCGGACAACCGGTGATATCCTCATGCGCCTCGGGTGAAGCACCAAACCACCGCCGATCATTCCTCGCCGTCGAACAACCGCCGCGCCAAGGTTAGCGCTTCGGCCTTGGTGGCCACGGAACCGTCGAGCTGAGCCTCGCGGATTCGCTTCAGCACCAATGCGAATCGCGGCCCGGCGCAGAAGCCCGAGGCGATGAGGTCGTTGCCGGTAATCAGCGGCGGCGGGTCGAGCCGTTCGCGGGGTTGCGCCAGCCGTCGGCGGATCGGTTCCGACCAGGCCTCGTGCGGTTCCCCCCGCACGCGCGCCCGGACCTTCTCCCAGACGTACAGGTCCTCGAAGCGATCGTCGACCACCACCGACTGCAAGCGCGACCAGGGGAGCGACTGCGCCTGGGGAAGGAGTCCCCGGTTGGCCAGCAGCCAGGCCACCCGCCGCGTATTTGCCTGCGAGAGCCGCCAACGGCTGCAGATCCCCCGGGCGCCCGCGGGCGTCACCCAGCCGGCCAGCAGCGCCGCCAGCGCCAGAGGAAGGCTGGGTGCCTCGAGACGCTCGAGGACGGCCAGGTTCTCCGCCCACCGGTCCTGGGGGTCGTCACCGGAGAGTTCCGGGAGGAGCACCGCGGCAAGGCCTGTCTCGCGGAGCAGCTCCATGGCCCGCCGCCGCCCGGGATCGACGAGCATCCGCTCCATCTCCCCGGCAATCCGCTCGGCGCTCACGGCGGCGATCTCGGGGGCCATCTCGGCAATTGCCTGACGGGTCGCCTCGTCGAGGGAGAACGCGAAGCGGGCCGCAAATCGCACCGCCCGCAGGAGCCGCAGCTTGTCTTCGCCGAACCGGGCCCGCGGGTCGCCGATGGCGCGGATCACGCCGCGCCGGATGTCCTCGCGCCCCCCGACGAAGTCGATCACCCGGTTTTCAAGGGGATCGTAGAAGAGGCCGTTGATGGTGAAGTCGCGTCGTTGGGCGTCCTCCTCGGCGGAGCTGAAGACGACTCCCTCGGGATGGCGCCCGTCGCGGTACTCGAGGTCACGGCGGAAGGTGGCCACCTCGACGGCACCCACTTCGGGTGATCCCTTGACCATGATCACCCCGAAGGCGGCGCCGACGGCCATCGTCCGCCGCCGGCCGAAGACCTCCTGCACGGCGGGCGGCTCGGCGCTGGTAGCCACGTCGTAGTCTTGAGGCACCAGCCCCATGAGCCGGTCGCGGACGCAGCCGCCGGCGAAATAGGCCTCGAATCCCGCTTCGCGGAGCCGGGTGACAATCGAGCGGGCGAAGTCGAAGGTCGCCTTTTCGCGGGACGTTTCGGCGAGCATGGTTCCTTCACCGCACGGGCTCATCGGCGTCGGCCGTTCGGCCGAGCCGCCAGCCGGGTTCGACCACCGGCCGCTGCCCTTCGGGCAGCGGCGCCGCCAGCGGTCCATAGAGTTCGGGACGCCGCGCCCGCAGATACCGCTTGCCGCTGGCCAAATCCAGCTTCTCGGGCGTACAGGCGGCCACGACGACGTCGTCGCCCAGTGCCGTGGATTCGGCGAGGATCTCGCCGAAGGGGTCGAGAATCATGGCGTTGCCCGTCTTGATCGTCACCTCGTCCACCCCCACGGCATTGGCGAAGACGTAGTACAGCCCGTTCTCGAAGGCCCGCGCGGGGAGCCACCGCATCAGCCAGCCGCGGCCCTTGGGACCTTGAAACTCCATCCGCAACGGCACGGGGTCGCGGTCGCGGTTCTCCCAGAGCGTGCGGTCGATCAGGCCGCGGCCGGGCATAGGGCTGGGCAGCCCGCAGGTCACGTGCGGTGCGAAGACGACCTCCGCCCCGGCGAGCGCCGCCAACCGCGGATTCTCCACGAGGTTGTTGTCGTAGCAGATGAGGATCGCCGCCTTCATGCCGCAGAAGTCGAAGACCTCGATCCCTTCACCCGGTGCGATGGCCGGGTGGATGAAGGGGTGCAGCTTGCGGAAGCGGGTCACGAAGCCCTCGGGATCCACGACCACGCAGGTGTTGTGGAGCCGCTCCCCCGCGCACTCGACCAACCCGGCCAGCAGGCCAACACCGAGGCGTCGGGCCAACGCCGCCAGCCGCCGCGTGCTGGGCCCCTCGGGGACGGGCTCGGCCAGGGCGGCAAGCTCCTCGCCGCTGAGCCCTTGCAGGAAGGTGTATCCCGTCAGGCAGCACTCGTGGAAACAAACGATTTCCGCCCCCTGCCCGGCAGCGCGGCCGGCCAGGGCTTCGACGCGGGCGAAGTTGTACTCCTTGTCGGCGTCGCGGGCCTCGAATTGGACCGCGGCGATGCGGACGTGGCGCATGGATCATCCCCGCGTGCGGAAAGGGTCGCGGACTGGGCCCGTCAATGTCCCGCGCCGGCGGCAACGCGTCAAGTGACGCTCCCCGTGCGACCGCACCCGGAGGCCTCGTCCCGAGCAGCCGTCGTCAGATCGGCGCCCCGGGGCGGGATCAGTTCACGACATTCCGCGGCGGCTTGCCGAGGAGAACGCGGCGGCACGCCTCGGCAGCCTTTCGCCGCACGTCTTCGAGCCCCTCCTCGCAGTAGAAGGCCACATGGGGGTTGACCAGGAGGCGGTGGTGGGCCGGGTGTGCGGGATCGCGCCAGGCGAGGAGCAAGGGATCGTCCTCGACCGGGGGTTCCTGCGGCAGGACGTCGATCCCCGCCCCGGCCAGTCGTCCCGCGGCGATCGCCGCGGGCACCGCCGCCGTGTCGACCACGGCGCCCCGGGCCGTATTGATCAGGTACGCCCCGGGCCCCAGGCGCGCCATGGCCGCGGCGTCGATCATGTGGTGCGTCTCTTCGGTCAGCGGGCAGTGGAGGCTCACGGCCAGCGATTCCTCGAGCACTTCCGCGAGCGAGCCGGCCCGCCGGACACCCAAAGCGCGGTCGTAGCCGTCGTCCTTGTACGGGTCGTAGAAGAGCACCTCCATTCCCAGCGTCTTGGCGCGGAGGGCCATGGCCGTACCGATCCGCCCCAGTCCCACGATCCCCAGCACGCGCCCCCGCAGCCGCACCAGGGGAGCTGCCAGGCGGTAGGACCATAGGTCGCTGCTGTCGGCCCGCAGGCGCGAGTTGCACCCCTGGATGCCGCGGGCCAGGCTCAAGAGCATCCCCAAGGCCGAGTCGGCAACCTCCTCGGAACCGTAATCGGGGACGTTGGCCAGGGCGATGCCGCGCTGGCGAGCGAAGACGCCGTCGACGTTGTCGAAGCCCACCCCCCCGCGGACGATCAGCCGGCAGCGCGCCAGGCGTTCGATCGTCCGCCGCGTCAGCGACACCTCGTGATAGACGATCAAGGCGTCGGCCTCTTCGATGCGGCCGACGAGGTCCTCCTCGCAGCGGGCACCCAAGGCCGCGATTTCGGCCACGCCGTCGAGCACCGCGCGCTCGGTGGCCAGCGAGTTGTCGAGAAAGTCGGTCACGACGACGGACGGCGTTGCGGTCATGCGGATCTTCGTCCCGGGAAAGGCGTGTGGGCCGCCAGCATCCCTCCGGAGCGGGGGTCGCCGGCGGACCGTTCCCCATGCAGCCCGACGGGTACGGACCAACTCCATTCGCACCCGCCCGCGGCGCACGGACGGCATCGTCATCCGCCGCCCCTCGCGATCACCCCGGCCCCGGAGAAGAATAGTCGGAATTGGCCAGGTAGTCGAGAACGGTACGAGCGTCCTCGTAAACAGGCGGCATGAGGCGGTCGCGGATCAGCAGACGGATGGCGGACTTCTGCTCGCGGCGGAGCGAGCCCGGGCCGGTAACGGCAGCGAGGATCTCGTCGTCCGCCCCGGTCAGCCTGGTCAATGCCCACCGCTCGGCGAGCTGGTAGGCGGTCAATCCCACCAGGCGTCCGCCGGTCTCGGACCCCTCCATTTTCAATTCGACCAGCTTGAAATCGCCCTCGTGGGGGAGCTTGTCGGTGTTCCGCGCGGCCGGGAGCCAGCCGGCCGACGTCTTCACCGTCCATCCCTTGCCCCCCGGCTCCAGGCCGGCGATCACCCCGGTGCGATCGCAGATGTAGTAGCGATTCGTCCGGTCGAGCTGCTTGGGCGGACGAAAGGTATCGATAGCCTCTTCCTGGGCTTGAATCGGCGCGGGGCGTTCCTCCGCGACGGTGTCTTCCGGGACGTGCGCTGCCACTTCACCGGACGCAGGCAACTCCGCGGGAATGTCTACCGAGGCGCCGCAGGCGGGGCAGTTACGAGTCTGGCCGACCAGATCACCGCGGGCGTTGAGCGTCTTTTGACAGCTGGGACAGACAAGACGGATCATGGCGCGACTCGCCTTACGGTCTGGGTATTCCAAACGGGAAAACCGGCATGACCGGTGACTGCGGGTACCTTGGCATGAAGCCGCCCCGCAATGGGCGGGTCCCTGCAGGTCTTGCAGGTGGAATGTCCGTGCTGCTGACGGGGCGGAAAGTCGTTCCCGCGTAGACGGAAAACGGACTATTGCAATCTATCAGACGAGGGTATGGTGGTCAAATGCGGGGAGCATGCCTAATTCCACCCACATGGTGGCATTACAATTCACCACCATGGGGGCCACCAGCCTGAGTGGTCTGGTGCCGAGAAGCGGAGCGAGCCCACCCAATCGAGCGAGTATGCCCGCGGGCAGGAAGGACCCAAGGCCCGCGCGGGCTCCTTGCAGACGCGGCGCGGCTCCCGCTCTGCGGGATCGGCCGCCGTTGCGAATCTCCTCCGCCGGCCATAAGATAGGACGGTTAGGAATGAGGGAAAGCTTTTCCGGTGCCCGGGAGAACGATTTCCCCCAACGATCCCCTACGACCGAAGCGATTACGTGGACCCGGAATCTCGTAAACACGGAGAGGTCGAGTCTTCCTCACTGCGGGAGGTCGGACTACTGTGCATCAGGACATGCTCCCCGGAACGTTCTTCGGACCGTCCACGCTCGTGGACCTGGTCCGACATCGCATCCACTACCAGCCGGACGACACCGCCTTCACGTACCTGGTCGACGGCGAGAACGAAGAGGTCCGGATCACGTACCGGGAGCTCGATCGGCAGGCACGGGCCATCGGAGCTTGGCTGGAGACATCGGGGCTTGCCGGCGAGCGGGCCCTGCTGCTCTACCCGCCGGGGTTGGAGTTCATCGCCGCCTTCATGGGCTGCCTTTACGGCGGCGTCGTCGCGGTCCCGGTTTACCCGCCGCGCCGCAACCGTTCGCTGGGCCGCATCCAGGCCATCGCCGACGACGCCCAGGCCCGCGTGGCCCTGACGACCGACGTCGTCCTCCAGCGAGTCGAGCCGCTGATTGACGAAACGCCCGACCTGAAACGGCTCACCTGGCTGGCGACGTGCCATGCGCCGGTGGGCATCGAAGAGCACTGGCACCGCCCGGACGTCCACGCCGACACCCTGGCCTTCCTCCAATACACCTCGGGGTCAACCGGGGTGCCCAAGGGGGTAATGCTCAACCACGCCAACCTCCTGCACAACTCGGCGCTGATCGCCTACGGGTTCGAGCACACCCGCTCTGCATCGGGGGTTTTCTGGCTTCCCAGCTATCACGACATGGGGCTTATCGGCGGCATTCTCCAGCCGCTCTACATGGGCCGCCCCAATATCCTCATGTCGCCGATGAGCTTCCTGCAGCGCCCGTACCGGTGGCTGGCGGCGATCTCTCGGTATCGGGCCACCACCAGTGGAGGCCCCAACTTTGCCTACGATCTCTGCGTCCGCCAGGTGACCGACGAGCAGCTCGCCGAGCTTGACTTGAGCTCGTGGCAGGTGGCCTTCAACGGAGCCGAACCGGTCCGGGAGGAGACCCTCCGCCGCTTCAGGGAGCGTTTCGCACCGGCGGGCTTCCGGCCCGAGGCCTTCTATCCCTGCTACGGCATGGCGGAAGCGACGCTCATGGTCTCCGGCGGCTACGCCACCAAGCCGCCGGTGATCCGCCGTTTCGACACGGTGGAACTGGGGCGGGGCCGCGCCGTTCCTGCCGAGAGCGACGCGGAGGGGACTCGCGCCCTCGTCGGTGCCGGCGGCCGGATTGCCGATCAGCACTTCACGATCGCCGACCCCGATTCGATGGGGCTCTGCCCGGAGGGGACCGTCGGCGAAATCTGGGTGAGCGGCCCCAGCGTTGCTCTCGGTTACTGGCGGCGTCCCGAGGCCACCGAGGCCACCTTCCGGGCCTACCTTAAGGACACGGGGCAGGGGCCCTTCCTCCGCACCGGCGACCTGGGCTTCGTCCTCGACGGGGAGCTTTTCGTGACGGGGCGGATCAAGGACCTGATCATCGTTCACGGCGTGAACCACTACCCGCAAGACATCGAGTTCACCGTGCAGCAGGCCCATTCCCGACTCCGGAAAGACTGCGGGGGCGTCTTCACCGTTGAGGAGGAGGGCCGGGAGCGGCTGGTGGTCGTCCAGGAGATCGAGCGACGAAAGCAGGGCGACCTGGAGCCGGTTTTCGACGCCGTGCGCCGGGCCGTCTCCCGCGAGCACGAACTGACCGCGGCCCACATCGTCCTCATCCAGGCAGGGAGCATTCCCAAGACCTCGAGCGGCAAGATCCAGCGCCACGCCTGCCGCGAGGAGTTCCTCGCGGAGACGCTGGCCGTGGTGGGGCGCTGGGACGCCAGCGTGAGGGACGAGACGGCAGCCGGCGAGGCCGCGGCGCCGCGCGAATCTCGGCCGGTTGCCCGGGCTGCCGCCGCTGCGGCCGAACCCGTGGCCAAGGAGGCGGCAATGCCCCCTGCAGCGGCCGGCGGCGGGCGCCGCGGCTCTTCCGCGAATGGACGCTCTCCGGCGGCCCACACGAGCAGTCCCGCGAAGACAACCATCGACATCGTCCTCGAAGAAGTCCATCGCGTGGCCAAGGAGCGCGCCGAGGGGCTCACCCTCGATTCGGTGATCGTCGAGATGGGCCTCGACTCCCTGGAGCGAATGGAGATCGCCAACTCGATCGAGGAACGCTTCGGCGGGCGGTTCCCGGAGGAGATTCTGGGCGAGCTGGAGACCTGCCGCGACCTCGTCGAGGCCGTAGAGAAGTACCTGGGCACCACGCCGCGGCCCCGCGTGGCCGTCGCCGGTGCGGAGGTCCCCGAGGCCCACTACCGCATCGAGCGTTTCCCCGAGTGTATCCAACTCCGAGAGAGCCTGGAGATGCTCGCTTCCTCGGGGCTGGGGAACCCCTATTTCGCCGTCCACGAGGGACTGACCAACGACCGGACGCGGATCGGCGGCCGGGAGCTGATCAATTTCTCGAGCTACAACTACGTGGGCATGTCGGGCGACCCCACGGTGGTTCGCGCTACCCAGGAAGCAACGGCCCGGTACGGTACGAGCGCTTCGGCCAGCCGGCTGGTGTCGGGCGAGAAAGACCTCCACCGCGCCCTCGAGCAAGCCGTCAGCAACTTCCTCGATACCGAGGACGCCATCGCCTTCGTCAGCGGTCACGCCACCAACGAGACGGTGATCGGCCACCTCTTCGGTCCCGGCGACCTGATCCTGCACGACGCCCTCTCCCACAACAGCATCGTCCAGGGCTGCATTCTCTCCGGAGCCCGACGGCGTCCCTTCCCCCACAACGACTGGCAGGCGGCCGGCGCCCTCCTCGAGCAATTCCGCCACGAGTACCGCCGCGTACTGATCGTCATCGAGGGCGTCTACAGCATGGATGGCGACATCCCCGACCTCCCCCGCTTCGTCGAGGTCAAGAGGCGGCACAAGGCCCTCCTGATGGTCGACGAAGCCCATTCGATCGGCACCATCGGCGAGACGGGGCGGGGGATCGCCGAGTACCACGGCGTCGATCGCAACGCCGTCGAAATCTGGATGGCCACGCTGAGCAAGACCTTTGGAAGCTGCGGGGGATACATCGCCGGCTCGCGGGCCCTGATCGAATACCTCAAATATACTGCTCCGGGGTTTGTCTACAGTGTGGGGCTCTCGCCGCCCAACACGGCGGCAGCCCTGGCCTCACTGCGGCTCCTGGCTGCCGAGCCGCAACGGGTGGCCCGCCTCCAGGCGCGGTCACAGCTCTTCCTGGCCCTGGCCCGGGAGGCGGGCCTGAACACGGGGATGAGCCACGATTCGCCGGTCGTCCCCGTGATCCTGGGCAACTCGATCCACTCCTTGCGGCTTTCCAAAGCCCTCTTCGACCGCGGCGTCAATGTGCAGCCGATCCTCCACCCGGCAGTCGAAGAGCGCGCCGCACGGCTGCGGTTTTTCCTCACATCCCAGCACACCGAAGCGCAGATTCGCGGCACCATTGCCGCGCTGGTCGAGGAGCTCCGCCGCATCGATCCCCACTACCTGGAACGACCTACCGCACAGGCCGAGCCTGTCAAAAACCCGCGGTAGGAGGGAGAAAAGGGAGAGTTCACCCTTCCCCACTCAACCGCGGTTGGCAGTGCGGGCAGAAGAAGCTGGAGCGTCCGCACTGCACCAACCGTTCGATCCTTCGGCGGCGGCACCCCCCGCATAACTCCCCCGCCCTCTGGTAGACGCGGTGGCACTTTGCGAAGCCACCGGGGCGTCCGTCGGCCCCGGCGTAGGCGCCGTCGGCAAGCGTCGAGCCGTTGCAGCGAATGGCCTCCTCGAGCACCTCATGCGTCGCTCCAGCAATCCGCTGCCACTGCCGCAGCGTCAACCGGTGGCACACCGTGCCGGGGTGGACCCCACAGCGATGCAGGATTTCCGACGCGTAGATGTTGCCGATGCCCGCTACGGCCCGCTGGTCCAGGAGAGCCACCTTGATCGGGCGGCGACTCCGTCCCAGCCCCGCGGCGAGCTGCCGGCCGCAAATGCCCAAGGCATCCGGTCCCAGACGTGCCGGCCCCAGCTCGGTCGCCAACCGGGCAGCCGAGAGCAGCCGCACTGCCCCCAGCCCTCGCGAGTCCCAGAAGCTCAGCGCCGGCGGACTCTCCCCCTCCAGGGCGAGTACCAGCCGCAAGTGCTTGCGGTCGTCCGGTTCGCCGAGCAAGATGCGCCCCGTCATCCGCGGCTCGATAACGAGGATTCCCTCTTCTTCTCCTTCCAGCCGTTCCATGCGAATGAGGAGGCGTTTCCCCATCCTCCCGACCGCTGCGATCCGCTTTCCCACCAGCCGGCGACGGAGCCGCGGCAAGGACGGGGCCAAGGCAACCGGCTGCAGCGGCGAGGGCGGACGCCTCACCGCGACGATGGTGCGCCCCACAACCGGCGCGATCCCCCGTCGCATGGTCTCGACTTCAGGAAGCTCAGGCATGAATGGCTCGCTCGGGGGATTGTGGCGCGTCTTTTCAACCCAGACGAAGATGCTCTTTTGGCCGGCATCTACGGCCTACAACCGATCTTTCACCATTGCGAGTGCCGCGCCAAGCGGCGTGAGGGACAGCTCTTCCTCTCCCTCCTCGGTTGGCGAACCCATCACGGCAGCCGGCGTCGCGACCCCCCTGGCGAAGTATTCTTGCAGCGACCGTAGCGGCGGGGTATTCTCGGAAGAGGGACCGGGCGGTCGACAACGGCGGTGGCCCCGGCCCGAGCACCTACCAGGAGACCACGCCTTGAGTCCTTTCCCGTTGGTCCGCACCCCCTCCGCCCTCCTGCCGGCCGCTTCCCTCCTCGCCCCTTTCGCCCCCCTCAGCTACGGGGAGGGGGCTGTCTGCCGGCTCCCGGTGGCCGAGTACGGCGACAAGATGAAACCCGGATGGATCGGACAGATGGCCGGTGTGGGTCTCGGCGGGCCGACCGAGTTCCAGTACTTGGGCCGCATTATCCCCGCCAACGCGATGCCCTGGTGGCAGCCGGAGATGATCAACCCGTTCCACCAGTACGATCACTACGTGGAGATCGTCAACCAGGCGGACGGTTGGCAGTACGAAGCCGCCTTCTCGGCGGAAATCGCACTCTAGAAGCCGCCCGACCTGCCTATGCACCCGCGGACGATCGCTATCGGAGACATTCACGGCTGCACGGCGGCCCTCGAAGCCGTCCTCAAGGCCGCCGCGCCGCGCCGCGAGGATACCGTGGTCGTGCTCGGCGACATCGTGGACCGCGGGCCCGATACCTGCGGGACCATCGAGTGCCTCCTGGACCTGGCCGAGGAGTGCCGCCTGGTGGCGATCCTGGGCAACCACGACGAGATGCTCCTGGACATCGCCGACGGGGGCGACTGGCTGCTCGACGACTGGCTCCACTTCGGCGGCACCGCGACGCTCGAATCCTACGGCTGCAATCTGCCCGAAGAGCTTCCCGCCGAGCATCTGCAGTTCCTCGAGTCGTGCCTGGACTATTTCGAGACCGACGGCCACATCTTCCTCCACGCCACCTACCGGCCCGACCGGCCGCTGGCCGATCAGCCCCCCGCGGCCCTCCGCTGGGAATCGCTCCACGACATGGTCCCACCGCCTCACCAGAGCGGCAAGCGCGTCATCGTCGGGCACACGGCGCAGCGCGAGGGGCAGATTCTCGATCTCGGCCACATCGTCTGCATCGACACCTTCTGCTACGGGGGCAAGTGGCTCACGGCCATGGACGTGGAGAGCGGCGATCTCTGGCAGGCCGACGCCCGAGGCCGCCTCCGGTAGTCTGGCGACGGCACACCTACAGCGTCCACCCCGCCCGATACTCGCGACGCAGGAAGTCGTTGGCTGCCTCGGCGTTGGTCACCTCCAGGTTGGCCCCGTCCCATTCGATCCTGGTGCCGCTGCGGTAGGCCACGTTGCCCAGCAGGACGGCCTCGGTGAGGGGGCCGGAGTAGCCGAAGTGGCAACTCGTCGCGCTGCCCGTCTTGCAGGCGAGGATCCATTCGGCGTGGTGGCCGATCGAGGAAGGGATACTCGGTTCGGGCGGCTGGTAGTCGGCAAACTCCTCCGCGGGCCAGAGCATCCGCTGCGGGTAGCTCGCCAGGAGCATCCCCTCGCTGCCCACGAAGACGCCCCAGGCCCAATCGGGGAACTCGTGCTCGGCGAAGAGCGGCGGCGGCTCGACGCCGTGGGTCCAGGTGAGTGTTGCCGGCGGCATCTCCCCGCGGGCCGGAAACCGGTAGCGGACGTGCAGTCGCTCGGGGGTGCTCTCCGGGTGGGGCGGCGGACCCTCGGCCTCGATCGACTCGGGATAACAGAGGTCCAGGGCCCAGAAGGCGAGATCGAAGTAGTGGCAGCCCATGTTGCCCAGCTCACCGCCGCCGAAGTCCCACCACGAATGCCCGTTGGCATAGACGGGGTGGTACGGCCGGTACGGCGCGGGGCCGAGCCATAGGTCCCAGTGCAGCCCCTCTGGGACGGGCGGAGTGTCGGTCGGCCGGTCACCGCGGCCGCCGCGTCCTGAACGGAGCCAGAGGTGGCATTCGCCCACCTCGCCGATGGCTCCTCCGCGGATCAGCTCGACGATGCGGCGGAAATTGTCGGAGGCGTGGATCTGGGTTCCCAGTTGCGTGGCCACCCCCTGTTCGGCTGCGACTGTAGTGGCGACGCGGGCCTCGTAGACCGAGTGGGCCCCCGGCTTCTCGCAGTAGACGTGTTTCCCCCGCCGCAGGGCCATCAGTGTGGCCGGGGCGTGGTGGTGGTTGGGGGTGCTCACCACGGCGGCGTCGATCTGGTCCTCCAGCTCGTCGAACAGCCTTCGGTAGTCGTGGTATTTCCGGGCGTCGGGGTAACGGGCGAAGGCATCGGCGGCCTTCCGCTCGTCGACGTCGCAGAGGGCGACGATGTTCTCTCCGGCCACCTCGGCGAGATTTGCCGCCCCCCGCCCGCCGGCACCGATGATCGCCAGATCGAGCTTCTCGTTGGCCCAGTAGGCCCGGGCCGAGCGGCTGTTTCCCAGGAGCACCAACCCCGCCCCACCCGCGCCCACCGCAGTCAGAAAACGCCGCCGGTTCCATCGAGGTCGCATGACGTCTCTCCCGTTTCTGATTTCTCTGCCGCGCGCCGCCCGGACAATCGGTGAATCAGGGACAGGCGAGCATGGGCCGCCACGTGCAGCAAATCCGTTCGCTCCGCCGCCGCCAGGGCGCACCGGCGCCGCACGCCCGCCAGTCTCCACTGCCGGGCGGCCCGTGTCAAATCCCAGCCCGCTCTGGACAAGGGGCGGAGTCGTGTGCCATGCTCTCCCTAAGCCGGAAGCAACTGCCAGTGGAATGGATTCGCAGCAAGTTCATCGTGCTCCTCGGAGTGACCATCATGCGCCGGAGACGGACCAACTCGGTATCGCACAGCCGCCTCTTACGCTCCCTGCTGCCGGCAACACTTCTCCTCTTGCCCCTATCGGGCGGTCTTCTGCGCGCCGCGGAAGGACCGAGACCGCACGCGCGAACGAACGCCGAAGGCTGGTACGAATGGGCGTTCCCCCTGGACGATCCGGCGCTCGAGGAGATCGACCTGAGCTTCCTTCTCGATCCGCCGGCGGGAAGGCGCGGCTTTCTCACCGTCAGCGACGAGGGGCACTTCGTCTTCGAGGACGGCACGCGGGCGCGGTTCTTCGGCACCAACGTGGGCGGTCCCAGCGCGGCGCCGGACAAGCGGATCGCCGAGTTCACCGCCGCCCGCCTGGCGCGTTTCGGCGTCAACCTCGTGCGGCTCCACGCCCCCGACTCCCGCTGGGCCGGCCTGATCGACTACGGCCGGGGGGATACCCGCGCACTCGATCCCGAGACGCTCGACCGCTACGATTACTTCGTCGCGCAACTGAAAGAGCACGGCATCTACGTCTATTTCGACCTCTTGTGCTATCGCAACTTCCAGCCGGGCGACGGCGTCCGCGATGCAGAGGAGATGGACACCCGCTGGGAGCACTCGATGAAGGGGGCGAGCATCTTCGACCGGCGGATGATCGAGCTGCAGAAGGAGTACGCCACGCAGCTCCTCACGCACCGCAATCCCTACACCGGCCTCCGCTACGTGGACGAGCCGGCCCTTGCCGTGCAGGAGATCACCAACGAGAACTCGCTCTTCTACCTCCACAACCAGAAGCTCATGCTCCCCAGCTACGTGGAGGACCTCCGCGGGCTCTGGAACGCGTGGCTGCTCGGCCGTTACGGCGACCGCGAGGGCCTGGCCGGCGCGTGGACCAACGCCGCCGGCCAGTGCGCCCTGCTCCCCGACGAGGACCCGGCGGAGGGGACGGTGCAATTGCCGACGCAACACCTCTACGCCGACCTTCGCGACGCCCCTTACGTCGGCGAGCGGAGTCCGCCGCGGCTGGCCGCCCTCTCGCGGTTCCTCCACGAGCAGCAGGTGGCCTACTTCGACGAGATGATCGCCCATCTCCGCGAGATCGGTCTGAGGATCCCCATTACCGGCACGAACCAGG
>SLBP01000020.1:0-14699 GCA_007126245.1 Planctomycetales bacterium | reverse complement strand
CGGCGAGGGCCCGGTGCGCCACGTAGGCGGAGAGCGCGGGGAGCCGGCGGCGGAGGAGGCAGCGGGCGGCGTCGTAGCGGGCCATGGTTTCGGCGAGGGTGGCGGCCGACGGTTCCCGCCCCCCGAGGCCGACGAGGAAGCGGCCCAGACGGAGCAGCTCCGCCCGGTAGAGACCGCGCGCCGCGGCCGTCTGCCAGGTGGCCGGGACATTGAAGAGGAAGAGGGGCGCCTTCGGGTCCTCCGAGGCGGTTGCCGCGTAACGCATCTGGTCGCAGGTCGTGGCTAGGACCACGGCGGCCAGATCGCCGGAGGCGGCAAGGTGCCCGGCGGCGGCCGCAAAGGGGCAGATGCCGCGGGGTACGGCGCCGCTTCCCCCGAACTGGGAAGGCCTGCCGGGCGGGAGTGGGCGAGCTGCGGTGGCGCCGTCGGTTCTCCAGGGCCGCGAGGGCCACCACCAAGGCACAAGGCCGAAGGCGGCAATCCACTCGGGAGGAACGAACGGGCTGGCGGTGGCAACGGGGTTCATCGATCAAGCGGCTCGCTCCGCCCGGCGCGGCTGAGGAGGACCAGGCGGCCGAAGCGAAGGTACTCATCGCGGCGGCGCCGGGCGGTCGGCCAGGGTTTCGAAAAGGGCCTCGATCCGCGTAGCGATGCGGGCGGAGTCGTTGGGGGAGTAGTCCGTCTCGATCCGCAGGTAGGGGAGGTGGAGCGACTCCTCGACAAACCGCCGGACGCGGTGCGATTCGACGTCGTAGGTCAAACAGGCCTGCCAGATGAGCTCGACGACGCACTGGGGCCGGAATTGCACGTTCAAGGCGGCAAGCGTCTCCAGGCGGCGGTCGTTGCACGTCATCACCGAGCAAGGGAGGTGGAAGTACTTCTCGGCCAGGGCGCGGAGGGGATCGTCGGCCGCCTCGTCGACGTCCTCGAGGATCGGCTTGAGGCCGGTACAGTTCTCCATGGCGACCACCAGGCTGCCCGCCCCCTCGATGAGGTCGACGACCCGCTCGGCGCCGTGGACAACGGGCACGCCGGTCATGAGCACGCGGACGCGGCCGGCCAGATCGCACCGCCGCGGCGCGGTGCGGAAGCGAGCCAGTGCCCGCTCGTACTGCTGGAAGTCGGCGGGAATGCCCGAGATACTGCTCTTGTAGTCGAGCAGCTCGCGGCCGCTCAGCGGTGGCGGGTCGCCGGCCATGAGCGCCGCCAGTTCGCGGCGGAGGCGCCGCTCGCGGTTCATCGTACGGATCGCCTCTTGGAGGCCTTTGGCGGTGACCGTTACGGGGAAGCGTTCTTCGAGGTGGTCGCGGAACTTGACCAACTCACGGTGCCAGTGGTGGAAGGCGTCGTCGTCGTCGGGCTTCTGCGGCAGCTCGAGGACATAGACCGGCCGCGACTCGGCGAGCAGCTCGTACATCTTCTTCTTGCCGTCGCAGGTCGTCTCGGCGACGATGAGGGCGGCCATCTCCAGAAAGGGATTATTCCTCTCGACGTGGTAGCCGTAGGTCGACTTGATCAGCGGGCAGAGGTTCGTGGGCAGGTGCCGCTCGGCGGCGGGGATGGTCTTGGCCGACCCCCCGCAAAGGCACACGGGGACCGCGCCCGCCGCCATGATCAACTCGCGAGGGGTGTACTCGCAGAGGATGCCCACGATGGGGCGGCCGGCGGCATGGGCGGCGCGGGCGTTTTCGAGGCAGTTGGGAATCATGCGCGCGAACCAGGCATCCGGTTCGACGCCCCCTCTCGCCCCTTCGCCGCCGCAGCCGGTTGCTGCGGGCGGGTCTGCTGAGCAGCCCCGAGAGGGGCCTTTGCAAGGATCTCCCATCGCTCGGCCCTTACCGCTTGCGAGCCACAAAAAGCCCTTGGATCATCTTCTCCTCGCGAGCGAGCTGCTGCATGAAGGCCATCTCGCAGGCGAGGCTCTCCATGAACGGCTGGTCGAAATCGAGGATCCGCAGGGCGTCGAACGTCAACTGCCGCGTGAGCATCTCGATGTACAGATCGACACACGGAGCGAAGCGGCCGGTGTTCTCCGCCGCCTCGACGTGGCAGCCGTTGTCCGTGAGAAGCGTTCCATACTCGTCCAGGGTGAGGAAGCTGGGGAACTTCATGAAGGTGAGCATACGCTCCCCTTCCTCTGCCTCCATCGGCACGGGACCTTCCACCCAGTCGGTGAAGGCCACTACCCCGCCCGATCGGACGAGGCGGGCCGCCTCGGCGATCAGCCGAGGCTTGTCGGCCACGTAGCACCAGGCGTCCTCCCCCCAGACGAAGTCGGCGGCGGCGGTGGCCAGACCGGTATCGCAGGCGTCGGCAAGGGTGAACTCGATGCGGTCGGCCATACCCTGGACCTGGCAGCGGCGGCGGCCCTCGGCGACGACGGCCTCCGTAGCGTCGACCCCCATCATGCGAGCGACACCCCGGAAGCGGACCAGGAACCGCATTCCGGCTCCCGTGCAGCAGCAGAGGTCGACGCCGGCCGTCCCCTCGGCAATCCCTGCACGCCGGGCGAGGTCCATCGACGAGGTCAGTCCACCAATGTGGATCTGCTCGCCCATGACCAATTCCCACAGACGGCCTTCCGAACCGCTGTAGACCTGCTGGACGTCGCGCAGACCGATGCGGTGAGCTGTTCGCACAACAATCCCCTTTCGCGGCCGGGGAGAAGAGCACAACGCCGAGGAGGAACCGCCAGCGGCAGGGTCCCCGCACGATCGGGAGGCACGTGCCCCGATGGGGGCGATTATACCAGCGTGTGCCGTCCTATCGCAACGAAGCCGGCGCGCGTGCGCCACGGGGGCTCGCCGGCGCTCGAGAGTCGGGGGGGGCGGCAGGGTGCGCCGGGTTGAATCCGCCGGGTTGAATCGTGGAAAAGACCGCTAATCGCCGGGCTCGCGCCAGGGGTGCAAAGGACGTTCCGAGGCGCGCTCGGCAGTCCCGGCGTAGGCGACTTCAAGGTCCGTGATGATCACCGACCCCACGGCCCGGAGCCCCAGCGTGGTATTGACCTGCTCTTGCAACTGCCGCTTCAGCTCGCGGAGGGAGGGATCGTCGAAGTCGCCGCCGCGGGCACGACGAAGCAGCTCTTCGATATCCTGCTGCACTCGCAAGCGGCGCTCGGCGAGGAGTTTGCGGGCAGCCGGTTGGAGCTCCTCGATGAGTGCGATGTGGAGGTCGAACTGGGCGCGCTGCACGGGCGAATCGACCCCCCGCTCGGCGGCGAAGGTGAACCGTCCCAGCGTGACCTCCGGGCTGTCGGCAACCGTCCCCCGCACTGTCCAGAAGGCGATTCCCAGGCCGTGCAGGAGCAACGAGGCGAGGAGCAGCACCGCCAAGGCGACGGGGCTGGTCAACCACTTCGGGAGGGCCTTGCGCTGGGTAGAGGGTGAGGCTTGTGGGGAGGTTGGAACGGGAGCAGCCTCCGCGGCGGCCTGCGGACTTTTTTTCGGCTTGCCTTGGGGCGTCCGCGAAACGGGCTCTCGGGCAGCACCCTGTCGGCCGGGGAGAGTGATCGCCATCGCCTTCCTCCTCGCTGTGTTGGGTCACGCGGTCGCAAGCAGGGGGCCGCGCCAGGGTGCCCGCGTTCGGGCATCGGAGTGCTGCGGCCCCTAGAAACGCGTGGGGGGCGGCTGCTGAAGGCTCCCAGGAAAGTCTAGCTCAAAGCGAAGAGGAGCAAGAATCCGCGGGGCCGAGGCCGTCGCGCCAAACACTTGCGGCGCCCGGCGGGGTAGGGGACAATGGAGGCTGTCGGAAAAAGTGGGGGCCTCTGGCTGCCACTCAACGCGGTGGCATATCCGGTTAGCAAGGGCAAGGTAACTATCCGGCACAGTTGGCCAGAGGCCCCACGGGCCAGCCTATCGAGGGGCTCGCAAGAGCCTTTCGGCTTGCAAGCCGGCCTTCTATGAGGCACATCGTGTGCCAAACCTTGGGGCGCCCCTGGATTTCAGCCGAGAAGGACTCCTTAATATGTTGACATCAAATGATTTGCGTCAACATATCGGGTCTCGAATCAGCGGCGAGGGGAGGCTCGGCCAGGAGGGGGAGCCTTGTTCAATCGTGCTACATCAGCAGCGTTCTGGTGTGGCATTTGTCTGAAGCGGGACGACTCCAGCCCAGCGCCGGGGGCGGGGGGGTGATAGCGTCGGTCGAACCAAGGCCTATAATACGGCCGTAGAAGAAACGAGCGATTCGTCCGCGCCGGGAAGAGCCTTGGGTCGCACCGATTGTCAGTCGCCTCACGAGGCCGACCGGGTATTGATTGCCCTGAACCCCAACGCAGGGAGGGGAAGTGCCGCAGTGCGGGCAGGTGAATTGGCGGCGTTGCTGCGGCAGGGTGGGATCGTGGCCGAGATCCTGGGCGATCTCGAGGCCATCGGTGCCGCCACCCGGGAGTGGCACACCGCGGGGCGGCTACGGGCCCTCGTCGCCGTCGGGGGAGACGGGACTGTCGCGGAACTGCTCAACCGTACCGGCGTTGGGGTCCCCTTAGCCTTACTGCCATCGGGCACGGAGAACTTGCTGGCCCGCTATCTGGGAATAGAACGGTCGCCCGGGAAAGTGGCGGACACGATCCTCGCGGGAGGGCGGCTCCGCCTCGACGCCGGTCGGGCCAATGGCCGGCTCTTCCTGTTGATGGCGAGTTGCGGCCCGGACTCCGAAGTGGTCCGCCGCCTCCACGCGCGGCGCCGCGGGCCGATCAGCCACCTCACCTGGGCCGGTCCCATCGCGGCGACGTTGTGGCGATACGACTACCCGGAAATCCGGCTCCAGGGGTGCAGCGGCGCCGAGGCGGCCGAGTTGGAAGGTGGCGGTGTGCCGCATTCCGCCCAGTGGTTTTTTGCCTTCAACCTGCCGTGCTACGCAGGGGGATTCCGGGTGGCACCGGAGGCCGACGGCACGGACGGGCTACTCGACTACTGTGCCCTCGACTGCCGCGGTCCGCTGGACGTCCTCCGCTATGCGGCGGCGGCCCGCACCGGCCGGCATTTGGAAATGGCCGGCTGCCAGAGCGGGCGGCTGGCACGCGTGCGGCTCGAATCGGCCAGGCCGATTTCCTACCAGCTCGACGGCGACTTCGGCGGCCAGCTCCCCCTGTCGATCGAGGTGGTTCCGCAACGCGCGACACTGCTCGTTCCGAATCGGGAACCCTGACTGGCCTATGAACCCCACTCCACCGGCTGAGCCCGCCCCCCAAGCCGAGCTCCCCCCGCACAATCCAGCCGCCATCGGCCCCTACCGGTGCGGTAAGGGACAACCGCTCCTGGTGATCGCCGGTCCCTGCGTCCTCGAGGAGGAATCGCAGGCGATGGCCATTGCCGAGCACCTGAAGCTCCTCGGCGGGTCGTACCCCGTCCAAGTGGTGTTCAAGGCCTCCTTCGACAAGGCGAATCGCACGAGCGTCCTGTCGTACCGGGGTCCGGGACTGGAATCGGGGCTGGCCATGCTTCGCCGCGTGGGCGCGCGGGTCGGCCTGCCGCTGACCACCGACGTCCACGAGCCCTGGCAGGCCGAGGCGGCGGCGGAGGTCTGCGAGCTGATCCAGATTCCGGCTTTCCTCGCCCGGCAGACCGACCTCTTGGCAGCTGCGGCGCGTACGGGGCGCGCCGTCCACGTCAAGAAGGGACAGCACATGGCCCCGGGCGACATGGTGCATGTCCTGGGCAAGTTGACGGCCTGCGGCTGCCGGAACGTGATCCTCGGTGAGCGGGGGACTTTTTTCGGCTACGGGCGGCTGGTCAATGACATGCAGGCGATACCCCTGATGCAGTCGCTCGGAGTTCCGGTGATCTTCGATGCCACCCACAGCGTACAACAACCTGGGGGGCTGGGCGGCGCTACGGGGGGCAACCGCGCCATGGTCGAGCCGCTGGCCCGGGCTGCCGTGGCCCTGGGGGTCGACGGTCTCTTCTTCGAAACGCATCCCGATCCCGACCGCGCCGCCAGTGACGGTCCGAATATGGTGCCCTTGGACCGCTTCGGCGACATGCTGCGGCGGCTGCTGGCCATTCGACATACCGTGGAGACCCTATCATGATTTCACTCCCACCTGGGGCGGTCCTCCGCAAGCGCCTCCTTGCCGCGGTCCTCGGCACGATGGTCCTCGGGGTTGTCGGGTGCGAGCAGTCGGCGCCCTCGGTGAGCGGGCCGCGAGGCGTGGATCAAAAGCTCCACAGCGACGAGATCTTCGCCAACGCTATCGAGAGCCTGGAACGGCTGCAGCGGTATTACGACGAGTCGATGTTCCTGGGGATTCACGAGCGGCTCATGCGGTGGCAGGAGACGAATCAGGCTCCCGTCGCCCCCGACGACCCCCTGGTGGTGGCTCTCTGGCCCGAAGCCCCCATGCAGCGGCAGTTCGTCGAGCGGATGAACGAATGGCTGCGCGATCAGGAGCCGCTGCCGGGGTGGGAACTCGATCCCATGGTGCAGGCCCTGATACCGGAAGGCGAGAGCTTCCCGCCCATCGCCCGGCTGGACAAGCTGGAGTTCACGCCCTTCGACGGCTTCGCCGTCGTCGAAGCGACCTGGTTTCGGGACCTTTCCAACTGGGCCCGCGGCGAGCAGCTCGACGATCTGACGCGCGCCATGAACCTGTTCGACTGGACCGTCCGCAACGTGGCGCTGGAGTACGACCCCTTTCGCGCCGCATACATCGAACAGTATCGCTTGCCGAAGTTCCCCTGGGAGGCGCTCCTGACCGGCAGCGGTTCGGCCGCGGAGCGGGCCTCGGTCTTTCTCTACCTGGCCCGCCAGCAGCGGATCGAGGCCTGCCTGCTGGCCATCCCCGCCGGCGACGGAGGCAGCGAGGAGGGCGAAGTCCGCATGCGGCCCTGGACGGTGGGCGTGCTCCACGGCGGCGAAATCTACCTCTTCGATCCGGCACTCGGACTGCCCATTCCCGGCCCGGAAGGGATCGGCTTCGATCGCGACGGTCAGCTCGACGTCCGGCCGGCCACCCTCAGCGAGGTGGTGGAGGACCCCGAGCTGCTCCGCCAACTGGACGTTACGGAGGAGGGGGAGGAATGGGTCTATCCGGTCGACGGGAGTCAGATGGAGGGTGTCGTGGCGTGGCTGGAGGCGTCTCCCAGTTACGTCTCACAGCGGATGGCCGTCATCGAGGCGCACCTTACCGGAAGCCAGCGGGCGGTGCTCACCACCCGCCCCTCCCTGCTTGCCGAGAAGCTCCGTGACGCCGCCCACATCCAGGGTGTCGGCCTCTGGGGGCATCCCTTCGATTTGATCGTGCGCTACTGGCAGATGGACCCCGGCGAAGTCCAGACCAAGCTTCAGGAGATGCTCGTCTACCAATCTCCCGTCGGCCAATCGTTGTGGACGGGGCGGACGCTCTACCTGACGGACGTGACCATCGAGGACCGCGGGGCGTCGTGGTACTACCAGCAGGCGCGGCGTCCGGACCAGGAGGCGGCCCAGTTCCTCGCTGAAGTCCCCGAAGAGCACCGGATGATGGTGGCCCTTCAGAGCCACGTCCTGCCCAAATACACCGCCAGCTACTGGCTGGGGGTCTACTCCCTGGAACGGGGCAACCTGCGGGCGGCGGAGGACTACTTCGTGGAGCGCACGCTGCGGGCCTTCCCGGGAATGTGGTTGACGCACGCCGCGGCCTACAATCTGGGGCGGGCGCGCGAGTTGGAGGGCAAACCGGGGGAGGCCGCCCTCCTCTACCGCATGGACACCTACGCCCCCGGGCGCTACGGCAATCTGCTCCGGGCGGGGTGGCTGCTCAGCGCGGTGGACGACCCCGAGGCCCTCGATGCGGCCGATTTGCCGATCGGCCCGGAGGAGCTGGTCCCCGCCCAGATGCGCGGCGAGATGGCGGCCCCCACGGCCGACGAGCCGGTGGCCCCCATCGAAGGCATCCCCGCCGTGCCGCTGGGGGACTTGCCCGACGACCTCCTGGCCCCGGCGCTCCCCTTCGAGACGGAGGAGGTTCCTGCAGACCAGCCGGATGTTGCGCTGCCGAGCGAAGAGTCCGCCGAGGAGGCCGCGCGCGACGAGGATCCGCCGTCCGCCGAGTTGCCGCCGGAGGATGGTCCTGCCGAGGGCCAGGAGCCGTGACGAAGCGGACTGCCGCCCAGCGGATTGTCTTGACCGGGATCAGCCGGGGGCTGGGCCGGGCGATGGCCGAGGGGTTCATCGAGGCCGGGCACACCGTCTTCGGCTGCGCCCGCGATGGGGTGCGGCTCGCGGAACTGGCAGGGCGTTACGGTCCGCCGCACTCCTTCGAAGCGGTCGACCTGACCGACGCCGACGAGGTCGCCGCCTGGGCGGAACGGGTGCTTGCCGCAGGCGAACCGCCGCACCGGCTGGTCAACAACGCGGGCATCATCAATCGCATGGCGCGGCTCTGGGAAGTCCCGGCGGAGGAGTTCTCGCAACTGGTCGACGTGAACCTCAAGGGGACATTCTTCGTCATCCGCGCCTTCGTGCCCGCCATGGTCCGCGCCGGGCGCGGGGTGATCGTCAACTTCAGCTCGGGGTGGGGCCGCGCCACGGCGCCCGAGGTGGCACCTTACTGCGCCACGAAGTGGGCCGTCGAAGGTCTCACACAGGCCCTGGCCCGCGAGTTGCCGCGCGGGCTGGCCGCCGTGGCCGTGAACCCCGGCATCATCGATACCGACATGCTGCGGAGCTGCTTCGGCGATGGGGCCGCCCAGTACCCGGACGCCGCCGCCTGGGCCAGTCGGGCCGTCCCCTATATCCTCCAGCTCGGCGCGGCGGAGAACGGCCGACCGCAGACCGTACCGCACTGAGCGGAGGCATCCCCTCGCCATCTTCCTTCGCCGGCGCCCCGCCGCGTTGCCCGGCGCCGTCGCCGGGCCTCTACAGCCGGCCCAGCTCGTGGATCGTCTCGTACAGAGCGACCACGTTCTCCGTGGGCGTGACCGGCTGGATGTTGTGACAGGGCGCGCAGATCCAGCGGGCGCTGCGGTAGATCTCCACGCTCTCGCGGACTTCGCGGACCACGTCGTCGACGGTGCCGAAGGCGAGCGTCTGCTGGTTGTCGATGGAGCCGTGGAAGATGATCCGATCGCCGTAATGGGCGACCAAGGCCTCGCGTTCCATCCCCGGGCAGCGCCACTGGATGGGGTTGAGGATTTCTATCCCCACGACATCGACGAGATCGGGCAGGAAGGGCCGCGCCGCGCCGTCGGTGTGGTACATGACGTGGATGCCGAAGGACCGCGCCAGGTCGGCCATCCGCTTCTGGTTGGGCAGCAGGAAACGGCGGTAGGCGGCCAGGCTCATGAGGGGGCCGGTCTGGGCGCCGAGGTCCTCGGCCACGTAGGTGGTGTCGATGCGGCCCCGGCCGGCCGCGAAGCAGCGGCGGTGGAACTCGGCGTAGAAGTCGTAGATGCGGCCCAGGATCGCCTCGGCGATCTGCGGGCGCAGCAGGAGATCCTCGAAGGCCCGCTGCAACCCCCGCAGGTAGCCGTACAGGAGGAAAGGTTCGTAGACTCCCACGTGCACGGGATACTCGCCGCCGTTCTTCTCGATCGCTTCGCCGATGGCGCCGTAGTCGAAGTCGTCGGGCGCGGGCCAGCGATGGGCGTGGACCTGCTCGAGGGAATCGGCCTCGGCCAGGGGGTGATGCACCGGCTCGTCATAGCCGCCTCCAGCGTACTCCACCCGGCGATAGCGCACGCCCCACATGTCGGCGGCGGGATCGGCCGGCTGGTGCGGCAGCCGCCACTGCGGTTCGACCACGCAGCGTTTGTCGATGTGCAGCCGCCGCCAGAGCGCCCGTTCATCCTCGCAGCCGAGATCAGCCAAGAGCCGCGCAGTGACCTCGGGCGTGGCTTGGTAGTCGGTGGGGATGCGGTCCGGCGGCTCGCGCCGCAGGAGGGCCTGCCAGCGCTGGCGGGGTGTCATGGGGTGGTTCCCTCAGGGTTGGGGGCTTCGCTCGATCCGCGCCGCAGACTCGTCGCCTCAAGACGGCTCCCGCGCCGGGAGGAAGCCGGCCGGATCCTCCCGGCATGGCTCCGCTGATACGGCCCGCGGTCAACATCCCCCTGCGCTACAACTCGACCTGGCCCCGCTCGAGGCTGCCGATCACCTCGTCGAACACCCCTTGGAGTTGCGGCCAGTATCTCTCGGGGCAGGTGCACAGGACGCGGATTCGCTGGTCGTGCCCCAAGGCCGTCACGAGGTAGCCTCGCGTCGTGCCGCGCAGCGAGCCGGCCACGGTGAATTCCGTTCGCCGGGTATCGCCGAAGCCGGTCCGGATCGTTTCGGTGGCAACCACTTGGAGGTCGCCCAGATCGTTCTGCGCCTGTTGCAGGCTCATCTCGTGGACCTGCGCGACGGGGGAGAGCTCCTGGGCCAGCTCGGAGTCGAGGCCCAAGTCGTCGAGCCCCATCATGCCGCCGGCCGACTGTGCGATGTCGCCCATGGCCGAACCGGCGATGTCCGACATCAGGCGGATTCTGGCCGAGCCGCTCTCGAAGGCACAACTGTAGAACTTCGCGCCTCCTCCTCCCTTGCGCGTCCAGCCTTCGGGAAACTTGCAGGCCACGACGCCGTCTCTGGCGTTGAACCACCCGTAGGAGGTGGGAATCGTCGGCGCGCTGCACCCCGGCACGAGGCAGACGGCGGCCCCCAGGACGGCCGAGACGGAGAAAATATGTCGCGCGTGCATCATAGAACCACTCCCGTGTTCGATAACCGATCCGCGTCAAGCAGCCGTTACCCGCCGTGTCCCCTTTCGGCCGCCTGGGCGTAGCACCACAACAATCGCCCCACGAGTCGCGAGTAGACGAGCGCCACCGCCCCGAGTATCGGCATCGCCACCAGCGTCGTGAGGAACGGTTCGAGCGGAAAGGCAGCGACCGTCGCCACGCCCCACAGGGCCAGCAGCACACCCGTCTCGATATAGAAGAGCCCCCACGCCCACCAGACCGCGACGAACCCGCGCAGCGCCGTCCACGACACGAACGTCGTCGCCGAGCCCGACTCGAGCGAGGAGACGAGGAAGACGGGAAAGAGCAGGTGCGCCCCCAGGCCGATCCCCACCCAGGACGGCAGGGAGAGGAGTCCGGCGGCGATGCTCCCGGCGGCCATGGCCAAAGCGAGCATGACGGCCGCCGGGATGAGGATCCACACCCAATCGCGCCAAAGGCCGGAAGGCCACTCTTCCACCTCGTCGTATCCCGCGGCCGTCACTTCGATCACCTTAAGGCAACAGGCGGCTGCGTACGAAAACGAGAGCAACCCAATGAGGGCGACGGGCATCGCGAAACATCGTGCCGCGATCAGCAACCCGACCTCGAGGAGCCAGATGCACAGGACGAACCCCAGTGCCGTGATCGTCATTCCCAGCGACATGAGGAGCCAGGCGGCGATCGTCCGGGGATAGAGGAAAAAATCGAAGATCCCGGCGAAGAAGGGAAACCGCCCCGGCTCCGTGCGGGGCTCCCGTTCTGCGGCCTCCGCGCGCAAGCCCGTCCGGAGCGACGATGGTGCGGGCGGCAACACCCGTGGTCTTTCGACCGGCTCGCTCACGCCGTACTCGTCGGCCAGATCGTAAGGCTCCATCGCCTTGCGGGCACTGGACTCATCGGGTAGCTCGGCCATGTGCAGTGCACTCCGAAACGACTCGCGCTATCCGCACCCCTGGTGCTAATCATTATCGCCGGGCAAGAATCCGTCAATCGCTCCTTCGATGCTGACCTTTGCAGGCCGAGCCCGGTAGGCGGCATCTGGCCGGGGGGTTGCATGGCGGATGCCGCCGTGTGATCATCGAGGCAGAGTCGGGAGCACTCCAGGCCATGCGCCACAGGCGGCCCTCGCCCACCCCCGGGAGATGGCACCAGAGACGGCAGAACGAAGAGACAGCTCCCCGGTAACCGGTTCTTGAACAGGAGGAAACGGCGGGAACGGAGAAGGCGAAAGGAAAGGGCATGCCGCGGCTGCCGGTAGCCGGATAGCAGAGGATTGTCCACCTAAGCTTCTCCTCTGTTTCCTCTGTTCTCTCCTGTTAAACAAACACCCAGTTCTCCGTCAGCAGGTTGATTGACCGAAGGAAAACATCATGACGCGAATGGTGCTCCTGCTGCTGTTGAGCCTTTCCACCGCGGCCCGGGCAGAGATTGCCGAAGAGGGACTCATCCTGGACCTCGACGCCAGCAAGGGGGTGGAGGTCGAGGAGGGGGACCGCGTGGTGAAGTGGAGCAACCAGGCCGCCGGTTTTCCCGCCCGCGATTTCGTACAGCAGGATGAAGGGCGGGAGGTGCCCGGCTCGGGCCGCCCCACGCTGAAAAGATCGGTCGAGGCCATCGGCGGCCGCGATACGATCGTCTTCCGCCGGCAGGAGCTCATCAACCACGAGGAAGACGCCTTCGACCACCTCATCGCCGGGAGCGGCTACACCTGGTTCGCCGTCCTATGCGTCTACGAGCAGATCGAGCAACTGAAGGACGTGAACTCCTTCTTCGGCAACCTGCGCAACGGCGGCAACTACGAAGGGATCTGGGGCAACGTGACCGACGACAACCGGGTCTGGATCGGGGCGCGCAACGGCGTCACCTTCGGCCGCTGGGACCATAACAACCCCATGGTGCTGGCCGACGAGCCGCTCAGGGAGCATCAATATTACGTCGTGGCGGGGCGGATGGGGGCGGGCACGGGCACGGTCCCGATCGAGCTTTTCATCAACGAGCCCCAGCCGGTGGCCAGCGAGCCCTTTCCGGTGAACCCCGAGGCCGACTCCTCGAAGCTGGCCATCGGCCAGGAGCGCGACGCCACCAACCATCCGGGGTGGGAGTCGTTCGACGGCGAACTGGCGCGCCTCTTGATCTACGAGCGGCCCCTTGCCGACGGCGAGCTGCGGCAGACGCTCGACGCGTTGAAGCATACGTATACGATCCCCGCCGGCCGGTGAAGGGACTGCCGGCACCGGCTGCGAGGAGAACGCCACCGCGGCCGACTTCGCGGCTCGCCCCGGGCGACGGGCTCGGCCATCCGCGCCGGCACCGGCGCGCCAAAGGGGGACCGCCGGGGGGCAGGAAGCTTAAGAGCAAGCTGGCCTCGCCTCCCGGAATGCGGCGCCGCCGCGAGTTCGTTCTCCGGGGGGGCGCGGACCGGTGACGGCGTTTGTCGGCTGTGGCCCGACCGGGGCGTCGAACGACCGGCAGCAACACCGGGACAGGATATTCGTTGGATTCGTCCGGCGGCACCGCCGCCGTGAAGGAGTCGTCATGGATTTGCCAGGCCATTTCGCGCGGGCGAAGGAGGTATTGCCGGGGGGCGTGAACTCCTCGACCCGCCTGAACCGGGCGCTGCAGACGCCGTTCTACGTTTCCAGGGGGCGGGGAAGCCGCCTCTGGGACATCGAAGGCCGCGAATTCCTCGATATGTCGTGCGCCCACGGCGCCGGGCTGCTGGGCAACGCCCATCCGGCGATCGACGAGGCGCTGCGCCTGGCTGCCGAGCTCGGGTACGTCCATTCGCTGGAAACGCCCCATCACGAGCGGCTGGCCCGCCTGGTATGCGAGCACATCCCCTGCGCCGAGCGGGTTCGCTTCTGTTCGGCCGGTTCCGAGGCGACCTTGCACCTCATCCGCGTCTGCCGGGGTTTCACCGGCCGCGACAAGATCATCCGCGTCGAGGGGCATTTCCACGGCTACCACGAGCTGATCTACATCGGCGGGCATCCTCCCCGCGAGGCGTTCCCCGGCAATCGCCGGGCTCCCTACGTGGAATCGCCGGGCATTCCCCAGGCGCTCGCCGAGTTCATCATTCCCATCCCCTACAACGACCGGGACGCTCTCGAAGAGGCCGTGGAACGGCACGGGCACGAAACGGCGCTGGTGATCCTGGAGCCGGTCGACTACAACTGCGCGGGGATCAAGCCCGATCCGGGGTACCTCGAGTTCTGCCGCGAGATCACCTCGGACCGGGGAATCGTCCTCTTCTTCGACGAGATCCAGTCCGCGTTCAAGAAGTCGCTGGGCGGCGCCCAGCGCGACTTCGGCGTCGTCCCCGACGTCTGCACCATCGGCAAGTCCCTCGGCGGCGGCTTGCCCTTGTCGGCCTTCTGCGGCAAGGCGCAGATCATGGACATGCTCCAGCCCGTCGGCCCCGTGCAGCACAGCGGAACTTTCAACGCGCACCTGGTGCCCGTGCTGGCGGGGCTCGCCTTCTTCGCGGAGGCGACCAACCCGGAGTTCTATCCGGCGCTGCAAGCCTTGGAACGGCAGTTCCACGAGGGAATGGACCGCATCCTCGGCGAGCACGACCTCAACATGGTTGTTCCCCACCACGGCGCGCGGTTCAACATGGTGATCGGCACGAGGAGGCCGCCGCGCCGCTACGAGGAGACCTTCTGCCACAAGAACGCCGTGTTGCTCCAGATCCTCAGGGCCTGCTGGGAGCGGGGCGTCTACTTCCACGATTACGGCGGGGGGCCGCTGCACCACGGCTATTCCATCCAGCATACGGCCGGCGACATCGCGCGGGTGCTGGACGTCTTGGAAGAGGTCCTCAGGCGTTTCCAGCACGATCTGTAGGGCACCCTTCCCCACGCGTGAAACGAGGAGACTTACCCATGCCCGACCGATTCGCAGGCCGGCACGTCCTGGTCACGGGCGGCGCGCGGAGCATCGGCTTCGAGATCGCCCGGCGGTTCTGCGCCGAGGGGGCGACGGCCAGCATCCTGGACTACGATCGTGAGACGCTCGATG
>SLBP01000166.1:0-39311 GCA_007126245.1 Planctomycetales bacterium | reverse complement strand
GGTCTGCGCGTGGCCCACACGGTGAAATGTGCGATCTTGGCGGTCGTGCGATCGATGGCAGGTTTAGGAATACACCGCATCGGCCGGTGCGTCGAACTTTCCCTTTCCCGTGCCCGCTACGCTACGGGTTGGGCAGGCGTGCCGGGTCGACGCCCGGCGGGTCGGTCGAATGCAAGGGCGCCTGCCAGCGGACGAGTTCCTGGTCGGCCGCGGTGCCTTCGATCGGGCCGGCGAATTCCACGCGGCTGCGGACAAGCCCGGCGATAGCGAGCTCGCTGTCGTCGAGGGGAACGACTTCCCCGCCGGCCTGAAGACCCGCTACCAGCGTCTGCGGACCGACTAGCGATCCCTGGCCGCTCCACTGCACGCTCCGCAGCAGTTCGGCGGGTGCCCTCGTGCCTTCGAAGAGCAGGAGCGACGTCGATTCCTCGGTCAAGAGCACCGAGGCGTCGGTCTGGATGGCGATCTGGGCGGTGGGCAACGCCGTTTCGGCCGAGCGGCAGGCCAGGAGCGCGCCTGAGCCGCGGAGGGTGGTGCGGGCCAGACGGACGAAGACGGGCTCGTCCTGCCGGGGCGGCCGGTCCAGTTCCAGGAGCGGACCGCTGCGGAGAAAGGCGACGTTGCGGAAGTCGAGCAGTATGGCCGCCGCCGTCCGCGACTCGACGCCTGCCGACACGTCGCGGATGAGGCAATCGGCAAAGACGATGCGCCCGCTGGGTAGGGCCGGCGGGGAATCGGCCGGATCGGGCGGATATTCCCAACGTACGCCCACCGGTGCGAAGGGGCGTTCCCGCCGCGCGGAACCGTCCGCGTCGTCCGTTCCCAGGAATGTGCAGCCGACAAAGGTGCACCGCGAAGCCGCCACCCGCACCAGGGCCCCCGGCTCGCCGCCGAGCCCCCCGCCTGCGCGTTCGAGGCTGGGGGCCTGGGGGCGGAAATCGATGTTCTCGAACCGCACGTCCTCCACGGCCACCAGGAGTCCTTCTCGCGGCACCAGCACCGTGGCCCGCTCCGCTTCCGGCGCCACATGCATTCCCGCCGAGAGCGCCAGCGACTCGGCCCTGATCGGCTCGGTGGCGTCGACCAGGAAGGTCGGCGGTTCCGCGGGAGCACCGCGATTGGCCGGAGAAGTTGCAGCAGCCGATGTCTCGAGGAACTCCCGCGCTTGGCGGAACGCTGCCGGCCCCGCTCGTGCTGGGCGATCTTCTCCTTGATCAACTCCGACCGGGTCCGGCTCGGGGCGGGATGTCTGGGATGTGCTTTCCAGGGCCGCGACCTCGCTCTCCCCCCGGACTCTCGGGGCGGTCGGCGGACCGCCCGCGAACCCCAACCAGAGCCACCATCCCAATAGGGCTGCCGTCAGGCCGCCTCCCGCTGCAGCGGCCAGGAGCAGCGGGGCCCGGCGGCCACGGGTCGCCGACGAGAGCGGTGCCAGTATGCGGACGGTCCGCGGCCGGCCGTGAACGAGGCAGCGCACCAGGGCCAGGCGACCCCTGCGAGTCGGCGCGCCGAGCCCCTCAGCGATTCGGGCCATCGATTCCGGCCGTCGCCGAGGGCTACGCTGCAGGCACGCCTCGACGGCAGCGGCAAGGGGGGGCGGTGTATCGGGGGCGATCTGGCGGATGTCGCCGATCCTGTGCTTCTCCGCCGCAAGGAGTTTGGCCGTGGCGCTCGCCCCCGGCAGCGGCGGCCGGCCGGCAAGCAGGTGCCAAAGAAGGCATCCGAAGGCGAAGCGGTCGCCGGCCGGTTGCGGTGGACCGCCGCCGGCGATCCGCTCGGGCGGGAAACCGTCGTAGGCCGCCGGTGGCAGGGCGGCGTGGCCATAGCCCTCCTGAGGCCGGAGTACACCCCGCAGCCCCGGATGCGGCAGAAAGACCCGTCCATCCCACGACAGGACCAGCGACATCGCGCCCAGGTCGCCGTGCGTCAGCCCTGCCTCCTCCAGGGGCACCAGTCCTTCGAGCATCTGCCTGGCAATCTCCAGCACGACTTCCGGCGGAAAACGCCCGTGGTGAACCATCCACTCGCCGGAGGCCACACCTTCGACATGCCGGCTGGCCGCCCACAGACGTTCTCCTTCCTCTCCGACGGCGGTGATCGGCCCCAGCGTTTCTACCTCTGCCAGGGAGGAGGAGTGCTTTGCCACAGCCTCCACGGCCTCGCGAAGCGCCGCAGGATCGTCCCCGGCAGGGAAAGCGGCCAAGCGGACCCGCTCTCCTGAGCCGATCTCGCGGGCCAGAAACGTAGCCGCGATCGGCGAGGCGGCCAAGGGACGCAGCAGACAGTAGGGGCCCACCCGCAGATGGGATTCTCGGCCCGCGTTGATCTGGGCGGCCTGATAAGGGGTGAGGATACGGGCCTGGGCCAGGGCGTCGACCCACACCGATTCGAACCAGGGCAACCCGCGTGCCAGCCGGCGCATCCGCCACCGCACGGCGCGGAAGTCGGACGCCGCTGCCAAGCGGAGAGCCGTCAGCGAGTCGACCAGTCGCTGGGGCGGGCCTTCGGCCATAGAAGCGGCTTCCTTGCACAAAACGCGGACCGGCCGCGGAACCCTTCCGCAGCAGTTCGGCTGGGGGCTTCAGTCGGATGCCGACCGCGTGACGAGGGCGCAGGGAGGTCGGTAGCGGCGCGAAAGCGCATCTTCATCCAGCGCCGGTCTTTGCTTGGTAGTCCTCCGGCTTCAGCCGCTCCCGTCGCCGCGACGACCGTCCCACGGCCATGATCCCCAACACGACGCAAAGGAGGATCAGGAAGTAGGAGGGTGCCCATTTTCGGGCGGCGATACCCTCGCCTTGGGCGAAAGCGGGTGCCGCATGGACGAGCCACGCCGCCGCCACCGTCCACGCACCCAGGACCTGGACGCGAATCCGATTGAAGTACTGCATCATCGCCTTGACTCCTGGAGGAGTATCCATCTTACCTCCAACCGCCCGCATTCTGCCAGGGCCGTTTTCGAACCCCGGGGCCAAGCTGCCCGGGTAGGGCTGCTCACGGCAGGATCTCGTAGAGAACCGGCTTCCCTTCGGCTGGCGACGATTCGGCAGGACGCCTCACAGGTGGGGTTTGGGGTGGCGCGGCAGTGTCCGTCCTCGAAGGGGGCCGGTTTTCTGCCGCAGCGAACCCCTGCTTGCGGGGGGAACGAGTCGTAATCGCGTTGGTTTGGGGTGGATGGCAAGTGCGGGGTGGTTGATGCGATTTTTCCGGTTGTGTTGACTTTGCCGAAAGTCCGGGGCCATGGCCGTCCGATACACTCGCTGACGCCTGGGGGGGCCCAGTTCCAAGCCACCTGACACGAACCTGCCGAGGTCACTGCCATGCGCTGTGTTCGGCCTGTGATTTGCCTCGCCGTCGTCGCCGCGTTCTGGATCGCCGGATCTCGATTGCCGGCCCAGCAAGCCGCCAGCCCATTTCGATCCGCGCCCGCCTCGGGCACGGCGAGTTGGGAGCAGCGGGTCCTCCGTACCGGTCCGGCCGTCGCCCCGGCCGTGCTGGGGGCAGCCAGGCATCCGGTCCAGTCGTCGGGGGGAAACCTCTGGGCACCGAGCCGGCAGGTTACGTACACGACGGGCCGCTACCTTCAGGAAGAAGAGTACCTTGGGCAGCCCAACAACGAAATGCTGGTGGAGCCCATCCCCCGACCCGATCCCACACCGCACCCCCATCGAGCCTACGATTCCCACGCCCCCTGGCCGGCCGCCGGGGCCGACTGTGCCGGCTGCGGCGACTACCCATTCGAGCCCGGGTGCGGCGGCTGTGGAGAGGTGGTCTACGGCGAGCCGCCCTGTTTCGGCGTGGGTTGCTTCGCCGGCGGCTGGTTCGAGGACTTCTCGGCGTTTGCCGGCGTCCACGGTTTCAAGGGGCCGCTCGATCTCGGCCGCAACGGCAACTTCGGCTTCCACGAAGGATTCAACTGGGGCCTGCCCCTGGGCGGTCCGGAGAACGTGGGCGTGCAGTTCGGCTTCATGGCCACGCACAGCAATTTCTCCGGGGACCAGGTCGTCGGCTTTCGCGAGTCCGACCGCAACCAGATCTTCCTGACGACGGGGGCCTTCCGCCGGCCGCCGTGCGGCGGACTGCAAGGGGGCGTGGTCTACGATTACTTCCACGACAACTATTACTACGGCAAGCTCGACCTGAATCAGCTTCGCGCCGAGCTCTCCTACGCCCAGCCGGGATGTGAGGAGATCGGCGTGCTCGCCTCGGTGGGTTCGGCCAGCGCCGACGTGGTCATCGGCGGGGAGGAGCTGACCGTCGAGACCACGCAACTGTACCAGTTCTTCTACCGCCGGTACTTCGAGAGCGGCGGGGACGGCCGCATCTGGTTCGGGTTCAGCGGTCACGGCGACGGCCTGATCGGCGGCGAGCTGATGGTGCCCATCAGCGACCGCTGGGCACTCGCGAACCGCTTCAACTACCTGATTCCCAAGGAGCCGCGAGGCATCGAGGGGCAGCCCGAGGAATCGTGGTCGGTGGCCATGCAGCTCGTCTGGTTCCCGAGGGGGTCAGCCCGCTGCGCCTCATCGAGCCCCTTCCGCCCGCTCTTCAGCGTGGCCGATAACGCCTTGATGATGTTCGACCTCCGCGACGGGCCGTGAGCGGTTCGCGGGGGCTGCCGCTTCCCTGCACTGGGCGACCCGCTTAGAATAAGGGTTTTCCGGATCGCGTGTTCGGCAGCCCGGCCAGCCGGGGCCGAGGGCACGAGAGGCAGCTCTGCTCTTGGGTGCGGCGGTCGCGTACCGAGATTCCGTGGCTTGGCCTGCGAAGGTTCGGCACCGAGAGAGAGCGAGTCGATGAGAGGCCGTGTGGGCGTTTTGTTCTCGGGCGGGTTGGACAGCGCCATCCTCGTCGGCCATCTGCTCAGGCAGGGCCGGCACGTGCAGCCCCTGTTCATTCGCTCCCACCTCTGCTGGCAGGCCGCCGAGGAGCGGGCGGTGGCCTCCTTTCTCGCCGCTTTGGCTTCGCCCCGGCTTGCGGAATTGGTCGTCCTGGAGATGCCCTTGGGCGACCTCTACGCCGGGCACTGGAGCGTGACCGGGCGGCAGGTGCCGGACGAGACGAGCGCCGACGAGGCCGTATACCTGCCCGGCCGCAACGCTCTATTGATCGTCAAGGCGGCGGTGTGGTGCCGGCTCCGGGGGGTCGAGGAGCTGGCCCTGGGGGTGCTGGGGGCGAATCCCTTCGCCGATGCCACCGACGCCTTTTTTTCCGATCTGGAGGCAGCGCTCAACGCCGGTCCGGGGGTATGCCTGCGGATCACCCGCCCCTTCGCCGCGCTGAGCAAGAGGGAGGTGATGCGGCTGGGGCGCGGTTTGCCCCTGGAGCGGACGTTTTCCTGCCTCGCCCCGGTCGACGGCCTCCATTGCGGGCGATGCAACAAGTGCGGGGAACGGATGGCCGCCTTTCGCAGCGCCGCCACGGCGGACCCGACCCGCTACGCGGACCCGGCCGCCGTGGCCCGATAGGGCCGCGACCCCGCGGCGCTCGGGCCGGCCACGCTGCGGGAATCCGCCCCAGCGCGGCAAAGGGACGCCTCGGCAGTCGATCACCTCTCGAGAAAGCCGGAATTACTGACCAGCCCCTGAGGGAATACGCCGATGTTTCGCGTCACCCGCGAGATCGATTTCTGTTACGGGCACCGCCTGCTGCACTATGAAGGGAAGTGCAAACACCTTCACGGCCACAATGGCCGCTTGGAGATCGTCATCGAGGCCGCGTCGCTCGACGAGCGGGGGATGGTGATCGACTTCACCGACATCAAGCGGGTCGTGAGCGCCTGGATCGACCAGGAACTCGACCACCGCTTGCTCCTGCACCGCGACGATCCCCTGGTGCCGTTGCTGCGCGAGCAGGGCGAGCCGGTCGTGGTGATGGAGGAGAACCCCACGGCGGAGAACATCGCCCGGCTGATCTATCGCCAGGCAGCCGGCCAGGGGCTGCCCGTAGTCGAAGTCCGCTTCTGGGAGACGCCCCGCTGTTCGGCCAGCTATTGCCCTGCGGGCGCTGCGGGCCAAAATAGTGTAGGAGTAGGGATTGCCGCCGAGGGCGGCGCCTCCGGCTGCGGGGTGCCTTCTCAGGAGGACAAGCGATGAATCGGTTCACGCGGAGAGTGCTTATCGGGGCTGCTGTTGTCGCCCTGGTTGCCTTTGCCGGCTCGTCGACGGCGCTGGCGCAGGGGATTCACGTGGGCTTCCATATCGGCCCGCCGGGTTACTACGTCTACACGCCGTACGCCGCCGTGCCGCCCCCCGTGGTCGCCTATCCGCCGCCGCCGGTGGTCGTCTATCGGCCGCCGGTGGTCGTCTCCCCTCCGCCGGTGGTCGTGGCGCGGCCCCCCGTGGTCCATTTCCGGTACGGTCCGGTCCGGGGACCGCGGGTCTTCTGGTAGTTCGCAGTCGCTGCCGGCCGCAGGGATCCGGCCAGCTCATCACCCGGCGTCGGTGTCCAGCAGGGTGACGCCGCATCCGTTTTCTTCGGGAAAACGGATGCGGCCCCGATCGATGGCGACGCCGCGGGCGACGTCTTCGCCGAGGAGCACCGCACCGTCGAGGTCGGCGTAGTCGAGCAGCGGCAGGAGCTGGGCAGCGGCCGAGATCCCCACGCTCGACTCGGTGAAGCAGCCGACCATGGTCTTCATGCCCATCCGCCGGGCGCGGGTGAGCATCCGCCGCGCCGGGGTGATGCCGCCACACTTGGCCAGCTTCACGTTCACGCCGTGGAAGGCGCCCGCGCAGCGCTCCACGTCCTCCTCGGCCTGGCAGCTCTCGTCGGCGATGATCGGCAGCGCCGCCCGGGCGAAGACTGCGCGAGCTTCGTCCCAACGCTCCCGAGGCAGCGGCTGCTCGATGAACTCGACGCCCAGCTCCGCCAGCGCCGCGGCGTTGCGGATCGTCTCCTCGACATCCCACGCGCAGTTGGCGTCCACGCGAAACAGAGCGTCGGTGTGCGCGCGCAGCGCGCGGACGATGGCCAGATCGTCGGGCGTGCCGAGCTTGATCTTGTAGACCGGCCACCCGGGGAACTCCGCCATCTTGCGGAGCATGACCTCGGTCGTGTCGATGCCGATCGTGTAGTCGCTCGGCGGACAGCCCTCGAGGGAGAAGCCGAGGAGCTTCCAGACCGGCTGGCGGCGGAGCTTGCCCCAGAGATCGTAGGCCGCCATGTCCAGGGCGGCGAGGGTGAACGTCTCGGCAGCGAGCTCGCCGCGGACCGCCTCCCAGAAGGGGATGGGATCGTCGAGGCACCATGACTCGACCATGGGCCGGACGCGCTCCAGCGCGGCGGCGATGCCTTCAACCGTGGCGCCGTAGAAGGGGCAGTGGATGGCCTCGCCGTACCCCCGGCACCCCTCCTGGGCAAGCTCGACGACCACCGTCTGCTGCACGGTGGTCGACCCCCGGGAGATCGTGAAGGGGTGCCGGCAGGGGAGGTCGAAACGCTTGTAGTTCAGCTTCACTTGCCCAGCTCCCGCTTCAGGGTCAGCACGGCGTCGACCAGGGCATCGGGGCCGTGACGGATGACGTCGCAGGCGGGCAGGCCGAACTCCGCGGCGACACGCTGCCGCTCGGCGTCGACCTCGGCGTCGCCGTAGGCGTGGCCGTTGATGGCGATGCCGATCACGCGGGAGGGGTGGATCAGATTGGCTGCCGCTTCGCAGAAGTCCTTGACTGCGGCGAGCGGCGGCAGGGGGAAGCCCTCCATGCCCTGGACCGTCGTCCGGCCCATCTCGTAGCCGAGGATGATGCCATCGGGCATGACGCCGTGGAGCAGGCCCAGAGTCACACCCGAGTAACGGGGGTGGTTCAGGCTCCCCTGCCCCTCGACGACGATTACTTCGTGATGCTGGTTGTCCAGGACGAGCTTCTCGGCGGCGCCGCTGACGAAGTCGGCGATGACGCGGTCGATGGCGATGCCGCCGCCGGCAACAAGCATTCCCGTCTGCCCCGTGGCCACGAAGGCGGCGTCGACCCCCCGCCGCCGCAGCCCCTCGGCGACCTCGACGCTGGTGACCATCTTGCCGCAGCTACAGTCGTTGGCCATGGTGTGGATCCGCAGGCACTCGGCCCGGAGGCCGCGGCCCTGGGCGACCTCGAAGAATTCGCTGCGGCGGAGGTCGACCAGGCGTACGCCGCGGCGCCGGGCCGCGGCGGAGAACTCGGCGTCGTCGGCCAGGAAATCGTGCAGCCCGGAGACGATGTCGAGGCCGCGGTCGATCGCCTCGAAGATGATCGCCCGCCAGGGGGCCGGAATCTTCCCTCCCGGTGGGGCGATGCCGATCAACAGGGCGTTGGCCCCTTCGGCTTCGGCCACGGCGCCCACCACCGGGATCGCTCCACCGGTGCCGAAGAGTTGCCCGCATGTCGTGCCGGCCTGGGAGCGGTCGAGGACGGCGACCACCTCTTCGGGCCGGTAGCGGAGTACGCAGACCGCCGTCTTCGCCGTGTGGGGATCGTGGTAGCCATCGGTAAGAATCAGCAGCCTGCGCGGTTGGCTCATGGGGACATCCAAAGCTTCGTTACTCTCCACGCTCCGGCCGGGTGACGGGTGCCCGCCCGTGCCGCCCGCGACGGCGATCCTCCTTCCGGGTAGCGACGGCGAGCCGTCGATATCCGGCCCGGTGCCCCCCATGATAGGCCCTCGTGCGGGCCGCCGCCAAGGGGTGAGCGCCGGGGCTGCGGGTTGTTCAGGAGTGCGAGGTCCGGTAGGATGGCACGTAGCGGTTCTCTACCATGTTCGTGTTGTCGATGCTCCACATTTGGTGAGCCGATACGTTGCCCGTTGGGCGCCGAAAATCGACCGCTCGCGGCGGCGTGTACAGCCGTTCTGCCCGTTTCGCCGGTGGGCGACTCGGCAGCGGATCACACGCCCCGGGAGCTCTGGTGCCCCCTTTGCATGACGGGCTCTCAAATCCGCATCGCCACGGCATTACGGTGGAGGACCGTTTTTCTTTGTGCCCGCGGCGCGGCCATGGAGACGACCGCGAAGAATCTCCGCGGCCCCTCGGCGGGATGGTGCGATGGGGGTGCTCGGCGACCTCGTCGCCAGCGGTCGTCGGCCTCCCGCCGCTGCCCGTATAATGGATTTACTTCCATTCCACCGTGAACCGACCGCTCCGGAGTCTTGATGCCATGCCGCCCCTCCCCGACGAACTGGCCGCCAAACGCGAGGCCCTGATGGAGACGCTTCGAAGTTACGGGACTTGTGCGGTGGCCTTCTCGGGCGGCCTGGACAGTACGGTCCTGGCCAAGGCGGCCCAGTTGGCTTTGGGGGAGCGGGCCGTGGCCGTCACCGGCGTCAGTGCCAGCCTGGCGGCGGGCGAGCTCGACGAATCGCAGGAGCTTGCCCGTCAGATCGGCATCCGCCACGAGGTGCTCCGCACCGACGAGCTGACGAACCCCGACTACCAGAAGAACGACGCCAACCGCTGCTACCACTGCAAGACGGAGCTCTTCGTCAAGGTGGAGAAGCTGGCCCAGCGGCTGGGGGTGGCGGTGGTGGCCGACGGCTCGAATGCCGACGACCGCGGCGAGCATCGCCCCGGGATGCGCGCCGCCCGGGAGCAGCAGGTGAAGAGTCCCCTGGCCGAATGCGGGCTGACCAAGGCCGAGATCCGCGCGCTCGCCGCGCACTGGGAGCTGCCCACGGCCGACAAGCCGGCCACTCCCTGCCTCTCCAGCCGCATCGCCTACGGCGAGCAGGTGACCCCCGAGCGGCTGGCCATGGTCGACCGCGGGGAGCGTTTGCTCCGCGCCCAGGGGTTCCAGCCGCTGCGGGTCCGCTACCACCGCGGCGACGTGGCCCGCATCGAGGTCGACGCCGCGGAGCTCCCCCGCTTCCTCGACGACGATTTCCGCCGCGAGATCGTCGCCGCCCTGAAGGAGGCGGGCTTCAAGTACGTGGCCATCGATCTGGAGGGCTTCCGCAGCGGCAGCCTCAATGCCGTCCTCTCCCGCGACATGCTCCAGATCGATCTCCCTGAGGCGGCGGGATCTGCGGGCACTGGCCAATGAACTGGCTCTTCGAGAATGGCCTGGCGCCGCCGAGTCGCCCGGCAAGCCGAGTGGCCCTGGGATATGCCCGCCGACGGCTGACCCTCGCCCTCCTCCTGGCCTGCCTGGCCGTGGCGCTCGCCGGCGCGGCGCGGGGCCAGGAGGACGCTGTGCCGAACGAGGCCTCGCTCGACCGGCCGGCTGCGCTCTTTGCGGCCTACGGTCTGGGGCCCGACGCCCTGGCGGCGCTCGACGTGCCCGGTCCGATCGAGGCGGATCCCGCCGCGCGCGAGACGCTGCTGCGGGTGCTGGTCCGCGCCGCGGCACTGCCCCCGGAGGAATGGGAAGGCTGGAGCCCCGCCACGCTGGACGTGTCCGCCCTGGAAGAAGGCGATCTGTTGGAAGCCTTTCGCCTGTCAGGCCGCTGCCGACGGATCGAGCGGATCGAGCTGGACGCCGAGACGGCGATCCGCTTCGAGCTGCCGGCCGTCTATCGCGGAGAGTTCGAACTGGACGCGTCCGGTGCGGTCGCCGAGGTCTATACGGCGCGCGTCCCCGCAGCGTGGCAGCAGGGGGGCGCCCTGGACGAAGCGGCCGCAGCGATCGGCCTCTTGCTGCAGCACGGCGAGGACGGGCCGCCGGTGCTGGCCGCTCCGCGGATTGCCTGGTTTCCGGAGACCCTCTTGGGGCAGTTGGGTGTCGACGTAGGGCTCCTCGACGAGCTGACCGATCAACGACCGCTCCGCTTGGGGGAGCGGGAGAGTTTCTACCAGGTGCTTGCCGCGATGGAGCGGACGACGGCGGAGGAGCTGGTGCGCCGGGCCGAGGAGGAATTGGCCCGCCGCGGCCAGGACCACTTCTCCGTGGTGCCGCTTTTTTTGGAACCGGAGTCGGTGCGGGGTGGACTGGTCCTGCTCGAGGGGACGGTGCGGCGGGCCGTCGCGGTGCGGATCGGCGATGCGGAGATCGTCGAGCGCTTCGGGTTCGACCACTATTGGGAACTCTCCCTGTATACGGCCGATTCGGGGGGCAATCCGCTGACCGTGTGCGTCCGCAGCCTGCCCCCGGGAATGCCCCCCGGCGACGGCCCGCACTACGCCGAGCCGGTGCGGGTAGCAGCCTTCTTCCTGAAGACCTGGGCCTTCCGCAGCGGGCGCACGGGCGAGCCGGAACACGCGCCCCAGGGGGAGATCGCGCTGCAGGTGGCGCCGCTCTTGATCGGCCGCGAGCCGCAATGGATGCCGCCGTCGCCGATGCCGGGGCAGGAGTGGATGAGCGGCCTCGTCGCCGGCGTGCTCCTGCTGGTGCTCGCGGGGATCTGGCTGGCCGTTTGGGGAATGCCGATGCGCCGAAGCCGCCCTACCGATTCAGGCCGCGCTCGGCGATCAGGGCGTCGAGTTCCTCCCGAAGGCGGGGGAGGATGGCCTCGTAGCTGAAGGCACCGAGCGGCCTGCCCCCCCGCTTGAGGTTCACGTAGTTCGGGCCGCACCAGAGACCCAGGTCGGCATCGTCCGTCTCGCCGGGCCCGTTCACGCGGCAGCCCATCACGGCGATGGTGATCGGCAGGTCGGCGGCGAAGCCGGTGAGCTCCCGGACCCGTGCCGCCAGCTCGACGAAGGCCTCGTTCTCCACCCGCGAGCAGCTCGGGCAACTGACGATATTGAGCCCCCGGCCGGGAAAGGCGTCGGCCGGGACGAAGTCGCCGGCGGCTACCGCGGCCAGGATCTCCCGGGCGGCGCGGACCTCGTCGACCTTGCGATCGTTGGGGACGGTCAGGGAGACGCGGATCGTATCGCCGATACCCCGCCAAAGGAGCTGCTCGAAGGCCAGCCGCGTCTTGAGTACGCCTTCGGGCGGCATGCCCGCCTCCGTCACGCCCAGGTGCAGCGGCACGTCGGGACGCTCGGCGGCGAAGCGGCGGTTGGCCTCGACGACCTTCTTCGGGTCCGAGTCCTTGAGCGAAACGCAGTAGCGGGTGAACCCCAGACGGTCGAGCCACTCGCAGTGCTCCAGGGCGCTCTCGAGCATGGGGGCGATCGAGTCGTCGCCAGGGTGTTTCCCCCGCTTCGCGGGATCCACCGAGCCGCAGTTCACCCCCACGCGCACCGCGCAGTCGTGCGCCGCGGCCACGTCGGCGAGCAGCTCGACCTTCTCGCGCCAGGGGCGGTTTCGCTCGTGGTGGTAGAGGTGCCCGGGATTGTAGCGGATCTTGTCCACCCAGGGGGCCACATCGTGGACCAGCCGGTAGTTTTCCTGCAGGTCCACCGAGAGATTGGCCGCCACCGTCTCCCGCGTCCTGCGACGGATCTCGGCGAGGGCCTCGGCGTCTTTGCGGCTGTCCACGGCGATCCGCACGATGCCGGCCCCCGCCCGCACAAGGTCTTCCGTCTGGGCGCTCGTGGCTCCGACGTCCGTGGTCTTTGTAGCACACATGCTCTGGACCACGATCGGATGTCCGCCGCCGAAGACGACCGAACCGACGCGGACGGCCCGCGTCGGATTCCGCTGGATGCGAGGGGGGCTATCGGCGGGCATGTGGCAGTCTGATGAGAGTGAAGGCAGGGGGCTCGCTGCTCGACGGCCACCGGCACGAAAAGACCGTCTTACAGGGGACGCCCAGCTCCGGCGATTCGGCGGCAACGTCATCTCGGCAGGCGTCGAGCACGTCCTGCACAGGCAACCGCTGCCTCCCCCCATCTTCCTCCCCCCAGCCACGACCGGCAAGTGGCCCACGGCGCGCAGGCGCTCGCCTCGACGATCGGTTGACCGCCGACCGCCATCGCATCCGGGGGTCCGCCGCAACGCCCGAAGGAAGGGGGGGCCTCCAGGCCTTGACGGGATGCTATTGGAGGTGATAGGGGGAGGTGGCTTGACCTGATGCTCGGCATTGCCGGAAACGAAAATCGCCGTCCCGACCGTAGCAAGTGGAGAGATGTGATGAGCAACCGTTCCCTGCAGGGCTCCTTCGGCGAGATCCAGTTCGACGCCGGCGATGCCGAGGATGCCTTCTCGGAGATGGTCCGCTTCGCCCATGACCTGCGGGCCAGCGACCTCTACGTGCTCACCGACCAGAAGGCGGTGTCCATCGCCATCCGGCACCTGGGGATTCTCAAGCCGGTGACCTTCCTCGATCGCCCGGCGGGGAAGCGGATCATCAACTTCGTCAAGGCGGCGGCCGGGATGGACGTGGTGCAGACCCAGCACCCCCAGGACGGCCGCCTGGTATATGCGGTCGACGAAGAAGCCGGCGTCGATCTGCGGATCAATACCATTCCCTCCCTCTACGGCGAGGACATGACGCTCCGCCTCCTCTCCCGGCAGATGGCGCTGCTGGGGCTGGAGAACCTGGGGCTCAGCCACCGCGAGCTGGGCAACGTCAAGGGGCTGCTCAACAACCCCGGGGGGCTGCTGCTGGTGACGGGACCCTCCGGTGCCGGCAAGACCACCACCCTCTACGGCTGCCTCAACTACTTGAACAACGGCAGCCGTAAGATCAACACCATCGAGGATCCCGTCGAGTACGCCATCGCGGGCATCCGCCAGTCGACCGTCAATCCGCATATCAAGCTCGACTTCCCCGAGCTGCTGCGGGCGATTCTTCGCCAATCGCCCGACGTCATCATGGTGGGCGAAATCCGCGACCCGGTCACTGCGGAGACCGCCGTCCGCGCCGCCAATACCGGCCACCTCGTGCTCGCCACCCTCCACGCCCCCGTCGCCGCCGCCGCCATCGACAGTATGCTCGCCCTCGGCGTCCACCCCCATTTCCTCTCCACCTGCCTGCTGGGCGTCCTCACCCAGCGGCTGGTGCGGACGCTCTGCCTGGAGTGCCGCACTGCCTACGATATTTCCGACTCGCCCCATACCTTCGACGACATCCACGACCGTATCGAGCGCGACCAGGGGCAAAACATCTACTCCGCCCCGGGGTGCCCGAGTTGCTTCCACGAGGGCTACACGGGGCGCACCGCCGTCTTCGAGATACTCCCGTCGAGCAAGGAGATCCGCCGCCTGGTCGCCGACGGCGCCACCGTCCGCGAGATCCGCGATCAGTCGGTCGCCGAGGGGATGCTCGACATGCGGCGGGCCGCCCTCCTCAAGGTGGCCGAAGGCATCACCAGCACGGAAGAGATACTCCGCGTCATCCCCACCGAGCACCTCGACCCCGAAGCATGAAGACCGTTGCGATCGCGGCGGTCCAACTGGACGCCGTTGAACCGCTCGCCGTAGACGTCGTCGGCCTTGCGGCCGGTGTCGGTGAAGCCCAGGCCGCCGCTGGAGAGCCCGCCGAGGTGCGTGTCGGGGCTCACCACGATCACCGACCGGCCCAGCCGAGCGGCTTCCACGGCGGCGGTGACCGCCGCGGAGGTGCCGCCGTAGACGACCACGTCGTAGCTCGGGCCCGCGCCCAGGGCCGGCGCGGCGCAAAAGATGCTCGTGAGAAGAATGAATGATCGGATCGTCGGCGGTATCCTGGAAAGCAAATGCAACGCGACCGTCTGCCCTCGCCTACCGCTCGTTCTTTTCGAACCAGCTCCGCAAGAGGAGCTCGCGGTCGGTCGGTTCTTCGGTGGGGCGGCGGTCGTCGCGGTCGGGGCCGTGCTCGACGCTCCAGCCGTCCCATTCGCGGAAGGCATGGTAGGCCCAGTCCCAGCCGTGCTTTTCGCATATGGCGATCACGTCGCGGATGTAGTCGTGGGCGCTGCTCCCGGGGGCCCAGCGGATGGCGCTGAACTCGCCGATGTAGATGTGCACGCCGTAGTCCCGCTGGTAGTCGATGGCCGGCCGCAGCGCCTCTTCCAGCTTGTCGCGGTCGTAGTAGACGCCGTCCACCTCGCCCGGGTAGTGGACGCCGGTGGGATCGTCGTACACGCCCTGGTGCGTGAACTGGTGGGGGATGTACATGTGGACGCTGTAGACCAGGTTCGGCAGGTCGAGCGGCTCGAACCAGTCGAGGGCCTCCGGGCTGCCCCACGGGGCGGGCTCGATGATGATCGCCCGCTCGGGATCGACTTCGCGGATCCGCCGGGAGACGTGCTCGGCCAGCGTCCGCCAGTCCATGAGCCCCTCGGCGACCACGCCCTCGACCGGCTCGTTGACCAGGTCGTAGCCCCAGATGGCCGGCTCGTCGCGGTAGCGGCGGGCCAGCTCGTCCCAGATGTCGATGAACGTCTGCTGGTGCTCGGCAATGTGGAACATGCGGCACTCGTGGTTGTCGTTGCGGCCGCCGGGCGGAGTGTGGACGTCGAGGGCCACGAGGATGCCCAGCTCGCGGCAGACGGGGAGCAGGGAATCGAGATGCTCGAGGGCGCCGCCGAGCCAGGCGCGGTATTCGGCCACGCTGGCGGTATCGGCCGGGCTCCGCGGGAAGCCGCCCCAGATGAGCTGCCAGCGGACGTGGTTGACGTTCCACTCTTCGGCGAGGAAGCGCAGGTCCGCTTCGGTAAGCCGCGGACTGATCATCACGCCGCGGAGCCGCTCGCGGTCGTGCCCGCGGTAGACCGGCCCGCTCGGCGGCTCGGCCGGCGCGGTGCGGTGGCGGCCCACGACGGTGATCCGCACGCGATCGAACCAGGCCTGCCCATGGGTGTTCTCCAGCCCCAGCACCAGCCAGGCCTCGCTGGCCTCGGGGGGGACGGTGGCCACGAACTGGACCTTCCGCCAGTCGAAGGTGCCGAAGACGTTGTTCTGCTGCGTCCAGCGGGGACCGTCGGGCGCCACCGAATGGAGCATCACCTTGACGCCGTTGTACGCCTGCGGCGGTTCGGCCACGCCGTCGGCCCGCACCCACCCCTCGACGGCCACCCGGGCCCCGCGGAGCTCCTCGATCGGCAACCGCGTCCGCACGTTGCGGTGGCCCTGCCCCTCGGCCGCCGGTATCTCCACCGCAAGCACGCGCCGCCCGTCGGGCCCCTCGACGAGCGAAATCCCTTCACCACCTGCCCGCTCCCATCCTTCCAGCGGCGCCGGGGCGGTAAAGTCGATCTCCACCACCGGCGGCCCGGCAGCGGCCCATGCCGCCGAAGCCAGCGAGAGCACGAGGGCGATTCCGCCCTTGCCAAGCAATCTCATGATGTTGTTCTCCGGGGAACGCTTGGAACCTGCGAGATTCACCCTCAGCGCGACTCTTCTCCTACTCTGTTCTCTCTGCGCCCTCCTGTCAAAGAGGCAGTGGGGTAGGGGTGGTTGTTTGAACAAGAGGAAACGGAGGACCCAGAGGAAGAGGAGTGGAGATGCGGGGTCGGCTCGCCGGGGCGGACCGCAGTCAGGCCTCGGGGAGCTTGATCTCGTATCCCTTCTGCAGGGCGGTATCGAAGTCGAAGACGTTCTCGAAGTCCTCGCGGCGGTCCGCGGGGGTCTTGCGCATCTGGCCGGCCTCGATGAGGTTGAAGACGATCTCGCCGAAATCGCCGGTGGAGTAGACGCCCCAACTGTTGAGCACGGTCTTGGCCATGTAGCCGTACTGATCGAGGGCGAAGCGGCGGATGGCCTCGCAAAGCTCCTGGCCGGTGACGTGCCGCTCGGGGCCGGACGATTCGGCCGCTTCCTCGCTACCGGCCTCGCCGCTCACCTCGCTGGGGCTCTCCCGTCCCAGGCCGAGGACGTTCTGGGCGTAGTTCAGCGCCTCGAAGACGAAGAGGTAGGCCTCGAACCGGTAGCGCCGGTCGCGGGCGAGCAACTGGGCGATGGGGTGCGAGGGATCGAGCATCTCGAAAGCCATGCAGATAAAAAGGGCACTCTGTTCCCCGGCGGCGGCCTACGGGCCGCCGCGGGTGCCGCACGCCGCCGTCAGCCCCGGACTTCGCGCGGCTCCGCCGTCTCCGGGGGCGCGGCCTCCGCAGCGGGGAGCAGCTTGCGGACCCGCTGATCATCTTCCACCACGATGCGCCCGGCGAGGACCTCGTGCCCCACCACACGGACCGATCCGTCCTCGATCTGCACCCGCGCGCCGATCGGCGGCAGCTCCTGCTGCAGCCGCTCGTAGGTCTCGTGCTCGAACCGCAGGCAGCACTTCAGCCGCCCGCAGCGGCCCGAGATCTTCGTCGGGTCCAGCGTGGCCTTCTGCAGCTTCGCCATCTTCATGGAGACGGGCGGCATCTCGACAAGGTGCGACTTGCAGCACACGGCCTTACCGCAGTCGCCGTAGTCGGCGAGGAGCTTCGCTTCGTCGCGGACGCCGATCTGCCGCATCTCGATCCGCGTCTGCAGCTCCGAGGCCAACAGCCGCACCAGCTCGCGGAAGTCGACCCGACCGTCGGCCACGTAGTAGAACACGATCCGCTCCCCGCCGAACAGGTGCTCGACGGCCACCAGCCGCATCGCCAGCCCGACCTGTCGGATGCAGCGCAGCGCCACCTGGAAATGATCTCGCTCCCGCTGCCGAATGTGGCTCAGCTCGCGCTCGTCATCGGCCGTCATGACGCGGAGCAACGCCCCCCCCTTGGAGAGCCCCAGGCCCTCGACGAGTGCCGCCGTGGCCTCCCAAAGGACCTCTCCCACCTCGAGACCCCGATCCGTCCGCGCCACCACGCGGGCTCCGCGGGCAAACTGCTGCGACTCGGGGGCCGAGAAGACCCCCAGAAAGCGCATGGCACCGTAGCGAACAACGTGGTCGGGCATCGGCCGGAAGGGTCGGTTGGGCCGTGGCGTGGAGGAGTTGACCCGCGGTCGGCCAACTACGGCGACCGCTGGAACCCCCAAGTATAGCGGACTTCTCGCCCATAGAAAAGCCGGCGCTGTTGACGAGCAAGAACTACTCGGGTAGTATTACCAGGGTAGTCGTCGTGGCGCTATTTTCCCGCGGTCACGCGTCCCGGATATCCCGCATTCTCGCTGCGATCGAACGGAGGAACCGGAACCAAAACACCGCGGAGCGAGAGCAAAACGAGCCTGCCTGCGAGCCGGCGGGCGAGGTGCCGGGAATCGCCCCGGGTCCCTCCCGGGTTTGACTGCCGTCCGTCTTTCCTCATTCTCTTGTGGGCGACTGTTCTTATGGCTGAGAAACACGTCCTGCGGCTCGGCGAGCTGCAACTGAGGATTATGCAGGTCCTTTGGGACGAAGGCCCCGCCACCGTGGCCGAAGTGCAGGAACGGCTCGACGGTGAACCGTTGGCCTACACCACCGTGGCGACGATGCTGCGGAAGATGGAGAACCGCGGCCTGGTGCGGCACGAGACCGTGGAACGGCGTTTCGTGTACGAGCCGGCGGTGAGTCTCGACGCCGTCACCCGGAGCATGACGGCCGATCTCGTCGACCGCCTCTTCCGCGGCAGCATGGCCGATGCGGTAAGCCACTTGCTGGAAAGCCGCGAGGTGAGCCCCGGAGAGTTGGCCCGCCTCGAGCAGATCATCCAGCAGAGACGCCGCGGTCCTTCCTCACACGGGGGGGTCTGAGCCATGTTCGCCGCGAGAACGGACTGGTCCGATCCTCTGCTCGCCGCGGTCTTCGTCGTGGCCGTGGGAGCGACGCTGCTGGTGGTCGCGGCCGCGACGGCGGGGCGGCTTTCCCGCTCGGCGGTGGTCGTCCGCGCGCTCTGGCAGGCGGCCGTGGTGGGGATATGGGGACTCGTGCTCCTCGAGTTTGCCGGGGCCGGGCCGGCGGTGGCGATCCTTGCGGGCTGGCAGACCAGTGCCCGCGCGCCCGCCAAGGGCACCGGTGGGCAGCACGAGTTGGCCCAAGCCGACGGGGAGGCTCCTCCGCCATCGCCCGCACCAGACCTTACGAGGTGGCACGCGCTGGCTGCTGCCGGGGATGGGGCGGTGGGGCTCGACGGTCACGCACCGGGGTGGCACGAGCGGGATGACCTTCCCCAGGAGGCCCATTGGCTCGGGTGGGACCGCCAGCTTGCCCTCCCGTGGGGGACTGAGTCGCCGGGGTGGCACGCGCCGGCCGATGCCGGCGCGGAGACGGCGTCGCTCGAGGCCGATCGACCGGCGCAGCTTGACCGAGTCGCGGACGAGGACGCCTGGCTGGGTGGCGCGCCGTGGGTCGCCGGTCCCACAGAAGGCCGCGCGCCGTCGCCTCCTCCGATAGTCCACCCACCCGGGCAAGCTCCGGTAGGAGCCGATGCGGGGCACCCGGTGCGTGCTTTCGCGGTCGTGCTCTGGCTGGGCGCTGCGCTTCTGCTGGCCGGGCGGATGGTGGTGGCCCGTGGGAAACTGGCGGTCGCCTTGCGGGGCTGTCGGCCGGTGGAGGACCCGGCGATCGTGAACGCGGTCCACCGACTCGGCGAGCGGCTGGGAGTGCGAGGGGCGGTGCGTCTGCTGCAGTGGAACGGGCTGGTCTCGCCGATGGCCGTCGGGTCATGGCGACCGACGATCCTGCTGCCTGCGTCCTTTGCTCGGGAGTATCGGGAAGGCGAGCGGGAGGCGGTGCTGGCGCACGAGTTGGCCCACCTGGCGGGCCGGGACGGTGCCTGGCAGGCGGCGGCCGACCTGCTGGCGGCGGTTCTTTGGTGGCACCCGGCCGTCTGGTATCTGGCGCGGCGGCTGCGGAGGGCGGCCGAATGGGCCGCCGACGAGGCCAGCCTTGTCGTGCCCCAAGGGCCCGAGGCCCTGGCCGATTGCCTCGTCGGACTCGGCCGCCGGCTGGCGTTGGCCCATCCCATAAGCGGTTTTTCCGTGACCGGGCCGCCGGTGCGGTCGTCGCTGGGCCGCCGCGTCGAGCGGCTGCTGAGCCTCGAGGGGCGAGTCTGGCGGCGTCCGCGGCCGCTGCGGCTCCTGCTGGCGCGCACGTTCGTGGCGACGGTGGTGGTTGCGGTCGTATTGTGGTCTACGGCCTGGGCGCGGCCCCAGGTGACCTTTTTCCAGGGAGAATCGACGATGGCTGTTTTGTCGAGTTCATGGCGCAGTTCGTTAGCTGCCGTCGCGCTGGCGGCCCTGTTGGGTCCGGCACCGGCGGAGATGCGAGCAGAAGAAGCAGAAGAAGAGGAGGCCGCGGTTGAGGCGACTGCGGAAGTGGCGCTCCAGGAAGAGCGCGAGAAGCCTCCCCGCGAGCGCGACGAGGCCCAGGCCGAGCGGGAGCGTGAGGGGCGCGAGGCACAACGGGAGGCTGCCGCGCGGGCGGCGGCGGAAGAGAGGGAGCGGGCCGAGGGGCGCCTCCGCGAAGCGCGGGAGCGGATCGAGCGCGCCGGCGCCGAGCTCCGCGAGCGGGCCGCCGACCTGGAGAGGGCGCTGGGCGAGTTGGGACACGAACGGGGCGAGCGCGCCGCCGAGTTGCGGGCTGAATTGGAACGGGTTCGCGAGCGGATGGCAGGGCTCCACCGCGAGCTCCAGGAACTCCGCCCGACGATCCAACGCGAGGGGCCTCCGCCGGCCGCCGAGCGAGTCGAACGGCGGGTCGATGAGCTTCGCGACCAGGTCCGCAGGGCCGTCGAGGCCGGCCGCTACGACCTGGCAGAGCGGCTGGAACAGGAAATCGAGAGGCTGAAGCGCACGGTCGATCGTGTGGTGCGGCCGGATGCGACGCATCGCGAGCGGATCGAGCAGCGGGTCGATGAGCTCCGCGCCCAGTTGCACAAGGCCGTCGAGGCCGGACGCCACGACCTGGCCGAACGCCTGGAACGGGAGATCCACGAGCTGCGGCAGATGGCAGAGCGAGGTCCTGCCCCACCGCGCCGCCCCGAGGTCGACGCGGCCGAGCAACGGATGCGGCACGTCCGCGTGGCCGTGGATAACCTCCGTGCCGCCGGGCTGCACGACCTGGCCGAGAGGGTCCTCGCGGAGGCTCGCCGCCCGGAACGCGCTGTTGCTCCTCCGACCCCGCCACGGGGCCGCCCCTACGGACTGCCGCCTGCGGCGCCGGCAGCTGAACAGGCCGAGATGCTCCGCGAACTGCACCATGCCGTCCAGGAACTCCGCCGGGAGGTCCAAGAGCTCCGCGAGCAGGTGCATCGGCGGTAGCTGCCCCGCGCGGAACGAGTTCCACCGCGCGTTGAGCAATGCAGCGGCGCTCCGATCGCAAGTACCTCGCCCGTTCGACGCCCGCGCCCGCCCTCTCCAAGGTGGAGAGGGTGGGCGCTTACTATTTGGGAGGGCCCGCAGAGGATCGAGGGGTCGGATGCCCTGGGATTGAGGTAGGCCGAATTCAGCAGTAGCAGTTTCCGCTTGGGGCGAAGGGCTTGGGCAGGGAGCAAACGATTCCCGCTGGCGGAGGCGGCGGCAAGACAGGCAAGAGCGGCGCCAGGGGGGCTTTGTGAATTGCTTGCCAAGTGGCACGGTTCGGGGTGGAATCAGGGAGGCTGGCGTGCCGATGCAGATGATGGGGTATAGCCGATCCGTTCTCCAGTGGAGGAGCGCGGCGCGGGCCGCGCGGGGGACCGTATGCAGTTTCGGCACAGTGGTCAAGGCAACGGACGCCGCCGCCGTGTCCTCACCGAGCCCTTGTTGGCTGGCGGGACGCCGCCGCGAGGGACGACTCCCCGCGGAGCGGCGGGCGGGGCCGTTCGCCGCCTTGGCCCGAACTACGGCGATGCTGCGTTCCTCGAGCACATCCACCGCCTGACCGACCTGATCCCCACGGGCGGCCTCGCCTGGGCGGCCGCTTTCGCCGCCGGGGGAACGCTCCTGGGCGCCGTGGCCGCGCTCGACTGGTGGGTAACCCTCTGGGCCGTGGGTACGCTGGGCGGGCCGCTGGCTGCCTTCTCCCTCGACCATGGGGGCGGACTGGCCCGTTGGCTGTCGTCCGCCTTGTTGCTCCTCGGCGCGGCGGTCTCAACGATCGTCTACCTCGTCCGCCAGCACCGGGTGGACGACTACCAGGGGCGCTACCGCATCTGGCTCTGGGCGGCCCTCTTCGCCGTGGCCTGGAGCGCGGGGCAGACGGCCGCCCTGGGAGAGGATTTCGCGCGGGTGATGACGCACGTCACCGGCACGGCGCTGGCTGCCGACGGAGCGGCCTGGTCGCTCTTGCCCGCCGCATTCCTCGTGATGGGATTGGGCACGCGGTTGGTGGCCGACGTCTGGTACTGCCGTTCGGCCGTTGCTCTGCTCGCGGCGGCCGGTCTCGCCCTTGCGGCGGCCGCGGCGGCGCGAATGGGTTGGTTCTCCGTCGAGACATATCTCTCGCCGACGGCCCTGGCCAGTCTGGCGGCGCTCGGCGGGCACCTCGGGTTTCTCCTGGCCGCGGGCCGGTACGCCCGTTACGTGATCCTCGACGCCAAGGGCCTTCTTCCTCGCCGCACCGCCGGGGACCAGGAGGCCGCCCCGCGCACTTCCCTTCCCACCGACTGCGGCGACAACGACGTCCTGGTCCATCCTCCGCACCGAGTACCCCGCCCGCTGGGCCGTTCCGCCGGGGTGGGCGACGAAGAAGAACCGGAGTGGGGGGAGGACGACGCGCCGGAAGCGTCGGCTCCGGCCAGCCAGCCAACGGAAAGGGCCGCGCCCACTACCACCGCGAATGCGCAAACCGTGGGCCGCACGTTGACCAGGGCTGAAAAAAAGGCCCTCCGCAAGCGGCTGGAAAAGATGCGCAAGCAGCGGGAGGGCCGTTCGTAGGCCGATTGGTGGGTAACCGGCTGGACAGTGCGGCGCGAATCGCATATCGTTCTCGTTCTTACGGCGATATCGCTCGCCGGTGCCCGCACGGCGACCAGACACCGTCTCCTCGAAGCCGAGATGGCCGGCGACAGTACCCGGCATCCGCCGGCAGGGTATGCACCGCCTTCCCCGTTTCGCGAGCCACGTCTTCCGTCGAGGCCCATGACCGTCCGCACCCGTTTCGCCCCCAGTCCCACCGGTTACCTCCACATCGGCGGGGTCCGCACAGCCCTTTTCTGCTGGCTCTTTGCCCGCCGGCATGGGGGCCGGTTCATCCTCCGCATCGACGACACGGATCAGCAGCGGAACGTCGAGGAGGCCCTTCGGCCGATTCTCGAAGGGCTCCGCTGGCTGGGAATCGAATGGGACGAGGGTCCCGAGGTGGGCGGTCCCCATCTCCCCTATTTCCAGTCACAGCGGTCGGCACGGTACCGGGCGGCGGTGGAGAGGCTACTCGAAAAGGGGCTGGCCTACCGCGACTTCGCCCGCCCCGAGGAAGTCCAGGAGGAGCGCGAAGCGGCCCTCGCCGAGAAGCGGCCCTTCGTCTACAGCCGCCGCTACATGGCCGAGAACGACGCCGAGGCGGCCCGCTTCGAGGGCCAGGGCCGCAAGGGTGTGGTGCGATTGAAGATGCCCCGGGAGGGGAAACTGGTCATCGACGATCTGGTCCGCGGGCCCGTCGAGTTCGAATGGGCGGCGGAGCAGGACCACGTCGTCCAGCGGACCGACGGCTCCTGCCTGTACCACCTGGCCAGCGTCGTCGACGATGCCGAGATGGGCATCACCCACGTCATCCGCGCGGAGGAGCACCTCTCGAACACCCCTCGGCAGGTCTTCATCGCCCGAGGGCTGGGTTACGAGGAGCCGGCCTGCGCCCACCTCCCCTTCGTGGCCGAGCCGGGGAGCAAGACCAAGCTCAGCAAGCGGAAGCTGGCCAAGTACCTCAAGGGTCGCGACTTCGCTCAGATGGTCGAGCACGGCAGGGCGATCGCCGCCAGGCTGGGGATCGAGGTCGACGAGGAGACCTTCAACCCCGTGGTGGTCGACTTCTACCGCACGGTGGGGTATCTGCCGGAAGCCATCGTCAACTACCTGGCGCTCCTCGGCTGGTCGCTCGACGACCGCACCGATCACTTCACCGGCGAGGCGCTGGTCGAGAGCTTCTCGCTGGAGCGGGTGAACCGCTCTCCGGCGGCCTTCGATCCCCAGAAGCTGCGGGCCTTCCAGGATCGCCACATGCAGGCGGTTCCCGTGGAAAGGAAGGTGGCCCTGGTGCTCCCCTTCCTCGAGCAGGCCGGGTGGGTGGCCTCGCCGCCGAGCGACGAGGTCGCCGCGCGGCTGGCCCGAATCGTGGAAGCCCTCGGCGATCGACTCAAGGTGGCCGGCGACATCCTCGACTACCGGTATTTCTTCACCGCCGACGAAGCCTTAAGCTACGATGAGAAGGCCTTTGCCAAGCGGGTCGGGGCACCGGGGGCGGCGGAGCTGCTGGCCGATTACCGCGGGCGGCTGGCGGAGATCGAGCCCTTCGACGCCGCAAGCCTCGAGGCGATGACCAAGCAGTTCGTGGCCGACCGCGGCCTGGGGCTGGGGGCCATCGTCCATGCCGGCCGCCTGGCGGTGACCGGTTCTCCGGTCGGCCCCGGGCTCTTCGACTGCCTGGAGATCGTCGGCCGCGAAGGGTGCTTGAGGCGGATCGACCGCGCCCTGGCACGGGTCGCCGAGAAACCGTAACCGTGGGCGGCGAGTCCCGTCCTCCCGAGTTCCGGCTGAATTCCTGCGAATTCAGCTACGGCGACCTGAAAACCGAAAACTGAAAACCGAAAACTCCATGACCACCAACGGCCCCCCTGCCCCTAGCGACTTCATCCGCAACACCATCATCGAGCACAACCGCAGCGGCCGCTTCGGCGGGCGGGTGCATACGCGTTTCCCGCCGGAGCCGAACGGCTACCTGCACATCGGCCACGCCAAGTCGATCTGCCTGAATTTCGGCATTGCCCAGGAGTTCGGCAGCCCGTGCAACCTCCGCTTCGACGACACGAATCCCATCAAGGAGGAGATGGAATACGTCGAGTCGATCCAGGAGGACGTCCGCTGGCTGGGCTTCGATTGGGAGGACCGCTGCTACTACGCCTCCGACTACTTCGAGCAGCTCTACCAGTGGGCGGAGCAGCTCATCGAGGCGGGCCGGGCCTACGTCTGTGACCTCTCCGCCGAAGAGATTCGCGACTACCGCGGCACGCTCACCACCCCCGGCCGCAACAGTCCCTACCGCGATCGTTCCGTGGAGGAGAATCTGGACCTCTTTCGGCGGATGCGGGCGGGCGAGTTCCCCGACGGCTCCCGCGTTCTGCGAGCCAAGATCGACATGGCGGCGGCCAACCTGAACCTCCGCGACCCGGTGATGTACCGCATCCTGCGGGCGACCCACCACCGCACGGGTGACGCCTGGTGCATCTACCCCACCTACGACTGGGCGCACGGGCAGTCGGACTCCATCGAGGGGATCACGCACTCGATCTGTACGCTCGAGTTCGAGAACCACCGCCCCTTATACGACTGGTTCCTCGATGCCCTGGGGGTCTACCATCCCCAGCAGATCGAGTTCGCCCGCCTCAATCTCAGCTACACGGTGATGAGCAAGCGGCGGCTCCTCCAACTCGTCAAGGAGGGGCACGTCCGTGGCTGGGACGATCCGCGGATGCCCACGATCAGCGGCTTCCGCCGCCGCGGCTACACGCCCGAGGCGATCCGGGCCTTCTGCGCCCGCATCGGCGTGGCCAAGTTCGACGGCACCGTCGAAATCGGGCTCTTGGAGCACTGCCTCCGCGAGGACCTCAACCGCCGGGCCCCGCGGGCCATGGCCGTGCTGCGGCCGCTGAAGCTGGTGATCGTCAATTATCCGGAGGACCGGGTGGAACAGATGCAGGCGGTCAACAACCCCGAAGACGCGTCCATGGGAACGCGCGGCGTCCCCTTCTGCCGGGAACTCTTCATCGAGCGCGACGACTTCCGCGAGGACCCGCCGAAGAAGTTCCACCGCCTGGCCCCCGGCCAGGAGGTCCGTCTCCGCTACGCCTACTACGTGACCTGCGTGGACGTGATCAAGGACCCGCAGACGGGCGAGGTGGTCGAGGTCCACTGCACCTTCGATCCCGAGTCGCTCGGCGGCGGCACACCGGACGGGCGCAAGGTGCGGGGGACGATCCACTGGGTCTCGGCGCGGCACGCCCTGCCCGCGGAGGTCCGCCTCTACGACCACCTCTTCCTCAAACCGGATCCGGACGACGTGCCCCCGGGAGAAGACTACCGCGCCAACCTGAACCCCAACTCGCTCGAGGTTCTCGGCACCGCCCTGCTGGAGCCTTCCCTGGCCCAGGTGCAGGGAGGCGACCGCTACCAGTTCGAGCGGCACGGATACTTCTGCGTCGATCCCGACGCGCGGCCCGGCGCCCTCGTCTTCAACCGCACCGTCTCGCTCCGCGATTCCTGGGCCAAGATCGAGAAGGCCCAGAAGACGGGGGCGGGGAAGTAGAAGGCAGGCGGGCAAGCCTCGCTGCAGGAACTACCTCAGCCAACCCACGGCAACCATTCCCACCATGGAAATGAGCAACAGCAGGTAGGCGCTGGCCCCAAGGCCCAGTAGGTGAGCGTCAGCGCATGAGCATGACACACCGAAGGAGCCCCCAGGGAAAGCCCGAGGAAGGCAACACCCGTGAGGCCCCACCGCTTCGCACCGTTCATCAAGACCTCCTTTCCGGCCACGAACCGGGCTGAGGCCGGTGCGGCGTCAGCCCTTGGCCTGATCGAGGGCCGCCTGCAGCCGGCTCTTCGGTGCCGCGCCCACGAAGCGTTCGACGATCTCGCCCCCCTTGAAGACCAGGAGCGTAGGGATGCTGCTGACGTCGTACTCCATGGCCTTCTGGGGACTGTCGTCGGTGTTGACTTTGACCACCTTGGCCGAACCGGCATACTCGCCGGCCAGCTCCTCGATCACGGGAGCGATGGCCCGGCAGGGGCCGCACCAGGGCGCCCAGAAGTCGACGAGGACCGGCAGGTCGGATTGGAGGACCTCGCTGTCGAAGGTCGTGTCGTTCACATCGAGGATGTTGGCCATAGGGGGGTTCTCCTCACGGAAGTAACGGGAAGTTCTCGGGTCGGGGGCCGCACGCCAAGGGAAGGAAGGGCCGCGTCCGGGGGCCCGTGGGATTATAAGGGGCGGTTGCCCACCGTCAACGCGAGTTCCCCGCTCCCTATTCGTAACGGATCAGGCTGAAAGTCTCGTAACGGCCGATCTTTTCCACGCCGCGCAATGCCGCCAGCTCGATGAGGAAGGCGCACCCGGCCACGGTGCCCCCGGCCTTCTCCACCAGCCGGCAGCAGGCATCGATGGTCCCCCCCGTGGCCAAGAGGTCGTCGACCACCAGCACGTGCGCTCCGGGCTCGATGGCGTCGGCGTGGATCTGGAGCGTGTCGGAGCCGTACTCCAGCTCGTAGGTGTGGGAGAGGGTCTTGTAGGGGAGCTTGCCCGGTTTTCGGATGGGGATCAACGGTATACCGAGCTCCAGGGCCAGGGGCGCGGCGAAGAGGAATCCCCGGGCCTCGGCCGCGGCTACGGCGTCGATCTCCCGATTGCGGAATCGTTCGGCCATCGCCTCGACAGCCTGGCGGAAGGCCTGGGGACGGGCCAGCAGCGGCGTGATGTCGCGAAAGAGGATTCCCGGCTTGGGGAAGTCCGGGATGTCGCGCACATAGTCGGACAGGGTCACGGTAACGTTCTGAGACATCGCGTTTCCTCGTAGCAGGCGGCCTTGGGGGCAACCGTCGCGCTGCCCCTGATCCCCTAGGGGCACTCGGCGACCGCATCCCAGACTACCCGATGGGCCCCGGTTTGCAAGCGGGACGCGCTGCTCCCTGCTGGAGTTTGAGGCCGACCGTGGCCAGGCGGTGTCCCAGGGCGCGGCAGATCTCGGCCTCCTCGTCGTCGATCGAGCGGCGGCTGTCACCGCCCGCCACGTGCCCCGGCCCGTACGCCGAGCCACCACCCTGCGTCGTGAGCACCGCCTCCACCGAGTAGGGGACGCCCACGACAATCATCCCCAGGTGCAGCAGCGGTGCCATCATCGTCAGGAGCGTCGTCTCCTGCCCACCGTGGGGCGTGCCGGTGGAGGTAAAGACCCCTGCCGGCTTCCCCTCGAGCTCGCCCTCGAGCCACAGGGGGGTGAGCTGGTCGATCTGGTTCTTGAGCTGCGCGGCCACGTTGCCGAACCGCGTGGGGGACCCGAAGGCGATGGCGCCCGCCTCGCGGAAGTCGTCGAGCGTCGCCAGGGGGACATCCGTCTGCGCCTGGCGGCCCCGTTTCACGTCGGGATGCCCTTCGATGGTTGCGGAGGAGATCAATTCAGGTACGGTGCGGACCACCGCCTCCGCACCGGGGACCCCCTCGACCCCGTCGGCGATCAGGCGGGCCATGCGAAAGACGTTGCCGTAGGTGGAGTAGTAGACGACGAGCACTTTCATGAAATCTCTCCAGCAGCGGTGCTGCGAAAGCGGGGAAACGACCGCCTTTCCCGAGATGCGCGACGCAGGAAGCCGCCCTCCGGCCTTGCCGCCACAAGTGTAGCACCGTCAAGAGCCGATGCAGCCGAACGGTCGGGCCCCCCTGCACCAGAGGAGAGGCAGGCGATTGCCGCCCGCGGGCAGAGCAAAGGCCACGATCCTAGCGCGCCGGAGTCGGAAAAATGAGAACGAAAAAGATCACCCCTCCCCCCCGCCTCGCTGCACGTCGGCCTGCTGGGCCTCCTGCAGGACCTCCGACACTTCGCGGCGGGCGCCGAGGTAATAGCCGATGCCTACGGCGGCCACCAGCACGGTGACGATCCGGTAGGCCAACGCCACCACAAGGCCCTGGCCCGCAGGTATCCGCACGCGTCCGGGTATCGCGGCGTAGAGGAAGTCGAGCACGGCTTCGAAGGGTCCCAGCGGCAGGGGAATCACCCCCGCAGCCGAACTCAGGGGAACGGCCGCGAAGTGGGCCCCCAGCGTGTGCGCATCCTCCGACAGCCCGTGGGCAATGAGGTAGACCCCCAGCGTGAAGAGGCTGTGGACCACCACCGACATCGCCGCCGCTGCCAGGAGGACGCCGGGCTGACGCCGGTAAAGGCGGAATGCCCCCAGCAGGCTCGACAGCGCCGGGCCCACTTTGGGCAACCCTTCGGCCCGTTGGGCCAGCCGCCCTTCGGTAACTGCGGGAATCTGGAGGATGACCATGCCTGCCGTACCCGCCAACGCCACAAGAAGGGTGGCATGGCAGGCGTGGCGAAGGCGGGGCACCGGTTCGAGGTGCAACCCGGTGGCCAGAATGGCGGCCGAGGCGATCAGGAAGAGGACGTACAGCCCGAGGGCACGGTCCATGGCGACCGTCGCCAGAGCGCGCATCCGCCCGACGGGCTGTTCGTGGGCGAGCATGACCGCCTTGAGCACGTCCCCGCCGACGATCCCCATCGGGGCCAGATTGAAGAGATAACCGACGAAGCCGATTCGCAGGGCGTTGCGGACGGAGAGGGTTGTTCCCAGGGCACGGACGAGCAGCCGCCAGCGAATGATGGTCAATACCACGGCCGCAGCACAGAGGAGCCAAGCTGCGGCGAAAAACTCCCATCGTTTGGGCTGGTCGCGGAGATGGACGAAGACCTCATTCGCCCGCGCCTGCGCAAAGAGATAGGCGAGAATCGCGGCCGAAAGACCGATCTTAAGGAGGGTTGCCAGAAAGCGTTTCACGGCGTTCGGCTCCGAAGCGTTTTCGCCCGCCGGGGGGTGTTACAGACAACGCGGGGGTCGCAGGGGGTGTCGGGCGATTCGACGGAGGGGGCCCTTATGGCGACACGATCGAGGACGCTCGGGCTTGACCCGTTCTCCAGCGGGCAGCTAGAATCCAGCTTCTAGGCAAGAGAGGGGATCTGGCTGCGAGTCTTCATGGCGAACCTCGTTGTACAAGAAGTCAGCACGCGACGCCAGCAGCGCGAGTTCGTCGATTTCGCCTCGGCACTCTACGCCGACGACCCCCATTGGACGCCGCCACTGAGGGCGAATCAGAAGGGCCTCTTGGGGTTCGCTCCCCACCCCTTCTACGAACGGAACGAGGGCCAAGCCTTTCTGGCTTACCGGGGGGGGGAGGTGTGCGGCCGGGTGCTGGCAATCCTCAACCGCGGCCACATCGAGCGGTACGACGACCGAAGGGGCTTCTTCGGTTTCTTCGAGTGCGTCGACGACACGGATGTGGCCAAGGCCCTCTTCGAGGCGGTTCGCGGCTGGTTCGCCGATCGCGACGTCTATGCCCTGCGCGGTCCCACGAACCCCTCGCTGAACTACGAGTTGGGCCTGCTCATCGAGGGGTTCCACGAGCCGGCCACCTTCATGATGACGTACAATCCCCCCTACTACGAGCGGCTCATCGAGGCCTGCGGCTTCCACAAAGCGCAGGACCTCTACGCTTACTGGGGCCACGTGGACATGTTGCCCAAGATCCACGCCAGGCTCAATCCCATCACTGAACAGATCATCGAGCACTACAACGTCCGCGTCCGTCCCCTGGACCGCGCCCGCTTTCTCGAGGAGGTGTCGACGTTTCTCGACATCTACAACCGTTCGCTGGTCAATACCTGGGGGTTCGTCCCCATGTCGCCGGCGGAGATCGAGCACATGGCTCGCGGGCTTCGGTATCTCATCGTCCCCGAGCTGGCGCTGGCCGCGGAGATCGACGGCCGCATGGTGGGCGCCGTGTTCGGGCTGCCCGACTTCAACCCGCGGATCAAGCAGATTCGGGGACGGTTGCTTCCGTTCGGATTCATCCGCTTGCTCTGGAACAAGCGGAAGATCAAACGGATCCGTCTGATCAGTACCAACGTGCTTCCCGAATACCAGCGGATGGGGGTGGGGCTGGTTCTCATGGGGGGGCTCGTGCCGGCAACCATTGCGTGGGGCATCCAGGAGGCGGAGTTTTCCTGGGTGCTCGAGTCGAACAGCCTCTCGCGAGGGAGCCTGGAAAAAGGAGGGGCCAAACGGACGAAGACCTACCGCCTCTACGACTTCGAGCCCTGATCGGCGAACGGCAGAGGCGTTACGGAGGGATGTACCTGGAGAGGTTGAGGCGGTCACCATGGGTTGGCTGGATTGGGGGCGCATAACTCGGCGAGCGGTGCTGGCCGCCGCGCAGAGCGACGCACCGGTCGAGGTGCGGCGGGTGCAGTCGCGCGCCGATCTGGAGCGATTCATCAAGCTCCCCTGGGCGATCTATGCCGACGACCCGCAGTGGGTCCCGCCGCTGATCGTCGAGGTCAGGGAGTTCCTCGACCGGCGGCGCCACCCCTTTTACCGCCACGGCGAGGCCGCGACGTTCCTGGCAGTCCGCAACGGCATTCCTGTAGGACGGATCCTCGTCAGCGATGATCCCATCTTCAACGCGCAGCACGGGACGAACGTCGGCTGCTTCGGGCTCTTCGAGTCGGTGGACGATCCCCGGGTAACGGCGGCGATGCTCGATGCCGCGGCCGATTGGCTGCGGGCGCGGGGCCGCACGGCGATCTGGGGCCCGATCGACTACTCGACGAACTATCCTTGCGGGCTGCTCATCGAGGGGTTCGACACGCCGCCGACGGTGATGATGAACCACCATCCTCCCTATTACGCCGCCCTCCTCGAAGCCTGGGGGTTGCGTAAGATCAAGGATCTCTATAGCTGGTGGTTCGTGGACCCCTACGACATGGTGAGCAAGTGGCGGCGCCGCGCCGAGCGCGTAGCGGCCCGCAGCGGAGTCACCGTCCGCCCCTTCAACCGCAACGACTTCGATGCCGAGGTGGCCCGCTGCCAGTCGATCTATAACTCCGCCCGCACCGCCAACTGGGGGTTCGTCAAGCTCACCGAGGCCGAGTTCTGCTACTTCGCCCGCCGTATCGCCCGCATCGCCGTCACCGAGCTCGTCCTCCTGGCGGAGGTCGACGGCAAGCCGGTCGGTTTCTCGATCACCCTCCCCGACCTGAACGAGGCCATTCGCCCCTTGAACGGCCGCCTCACATGCTGGGGACTGCCCATCGGCGTCGTCCGCCTCAAGCAACGGCTCCCCCGCGTCGGCACCGCCCGCATGCTGGTCCTCGACCTGGTCGAGGAATACCGCCGCCGCGGGATCAGCGAGCTACTCATCCTCAGGACGCTCGACTACGGCAAGAACATCATCGGCTACAGGGGAGCCGAGCTGGGCTGGACGCTCGAGGACAACTACCTCATCAACCGCACCGTCGAGGCGGTCGGTTCCAAGCGGTACAAGACGTACCGCATCTTCGAGAAGCCCCTCGATTCATGAGGGGGCGAAGACGAAACGTCCCGGCCGGCGGGGGGGCACCGGCGGACTGGTCCGCGCTCCGGTCGGGGCGCTCCGACGACAGCCGGCGGACCTCCGCCTCGCCATGTTCTCCGGAACCCCGAGGCTCTCTGTCACCCCGGGCACCGAGCAGGGACCGGCAAGAGAGACAGCCGGCGACATCAGCGGCTGCGATGCAACCGAGCAGAGGGGACTCCCCCCGAAATGGTGCATTTATTCCACCCGCCCCCTCGCCGGGCCAGAAGAATTTTGGTGGATCGGCCGATGAAGGATAGACAAGGCCCCTGTTTGTGGTGTAAATTAGCGATCCCTGACACTTCGCGCCGGCACGGGACGGCGGTTTCGCAGGAGCGTAGACAATTGGTTGATATCTCCGGCAGAAGGAGGAATGTGTGGTCAAGTTGACGTTGCGGGACAATGAATCCATTCAGGAGGCCGTTCGCCGCTTCCGGAAGCTCGTCGAGCGGAGCGGAATCAAGAAGGAAATGCGACGGCGCGAGTACTACGAAAAGCCGAGCGAGACCAAGCGCCGCGCCCGCCTGCGAGCCGAACGTCGTTCCCGCCGCACCCGAGCCATGCAGTCCATCTGACCAGACGTGGGGCGGTGGAGTGCCATGACGGCCGCGAGAGGAGCCCCCTCTTCTCACGCGGCCGGCAGCGTTTCTTGGCTGTTTTCGAATCGATCCTACTGCCGCCAGAGGCGTTCGAGCTGACGGTTGAGGTTCTCTTCGATCACATTGCGCGTCGTTTCCCGGACCATCTGCTGACTGAGCTGGTCGAGCATGCGGCGATCGAGCTGGGGCCGCTCCAGCGTGCCGCCGATGGGAACGCGGAGCGTCTGGCTGCCCACGGCAGCGCGAATCTGCGGCTCGTTGAGCCATTGAGGCGGCACGGGCACTTCGGCGAGGAGGGACAGCGTGCCGTCGAGTCCCACGGAGCCCTGCGTTTGTACGGTAAGTCCGCCCAGGTCGAGGGCCACGGCCTCGTGGTAGACGCGGCGGTCCACCATGCGGAAGCGGACGACCGAGTTGCTGGCCAGGCGGGCCCGGGCCTCGACGCCCAGGAGCAGAGCCAGCTCGTAGAGGAGCGGGCCGGCGGCCACGTCGATCTGGTGCACGTCGAGCCGTCCCCCCACACGCGCCTCGGCCGGGGCGGCCAGCGGCACGTGGCACTCGTCGAGCGTTACCGAGAAGCGCCCCTCGGCCGCGGTCACGCCGGCCAGCACCGGCGCCACGTACTGGAGGAAGTGGGCGCACATGCGGGGGTTGACGCGGACCTGCTCGAGGAGCGGTCCCGGCGCGAGGACCAGGGCCGTGGGGCCGCCGGCGAGGCGTATCTCGGGGGCTGCTTTGAGCCGTCCCTCGCTGACCTCGACGTCGAGGGGCCGGAGACGGAGCACGCCGCCGGCGAGTTCCGCCGAGAGCTCGCCGGAGCCCACCTGAACGCCGTAGAGGTGGGCGCGCTGCCAGACGATTCCGGCGTCGGCTGTGGCGGAAAGCGGGTCGAGCGGGCCGCGGAAGGTCCAGGGCCGGGAGCCCGCGCCCGCGACCTGCACGCCTTCGCCCAGATAGCTCCGCAGTAGCGGCCCGAAACGCTCGAGATCGTATTGGAGGGAGCCCGCCAGATCGAGGCGTGCGACCTCGTGGTCGCTGCCCGCCGTCGCCGTCCCGCCGGCGTCGGCGCTGAGGGCGGCGCCGGTGAGCGTCGCTTGTTCGAGGACCAGCGTCCTCTCTGCAGCTTGATAGGTGCCGCGGACCGCCAGCCGCACCTGCGGCTCGTGGTAGGCGGCACCGCCGGCCGCGGCGGTCAGCCGGAGGTCGTGGATCGTGGCCAGAGCAACGCCGCGGGTGCCCGCGGGCTGGGGATCGAGGCTCCCCGTGCCGCTGAGGCGACCGGAGAGCTTCACGGGAAGCGGCTCCTCGGTGACCAGCCATCGGGAAAGCTGCTCCAGGTCGGCCTGGTAGTTGATCTGTCCGCTGGGAACCGCCTCCGCGGCGTCGCCCGACCAGGCGAGGTTCTCACCGCGGAGGGCGATGGCCGCCGCGGTCAGTTCGGCCTCGGATACTTCGACCCGACCACCGCTGCGGTCCCACCACCCCCGCAGCGCAATCTCGACACCGGGCTCGGCAAGTGCCCAGCCGGGAGCGGAGACGGCCAACTGATCGATGCGGGCCCGGCCGCGGCTGAGCTCGACCCCCGCCGCCGACACGGTGCCTTCGGCGTCCAGCCGGCAGACCCCCGCGAGTTGGACTCCTTCCATGGGCAGCCATCCCTCCAGCCGCCGCTGCCACGATGCCAGGGAACCGGTGGCCGCGACGACCAGCGGCCAGCGGCCGGTCGCTCCCACTTCGGCTCCAGGGTGGGCCAGCTCGACGCGGAGGTGATCGCGGCCTACGCGCGCCTCGGCGCGCGATCCGGCCGAGACGTGCCACTGCCGGCGGTCCGTCCAGCCGCCGACCTGGGCGGAGAGGGCGACCTGCTCCTCGTCGGCGAGCGTCCTCGTTCCCCAACCCAAAACGAGGTCGCTGACGGAGAAGTCGGCCGTGCCGCGGAACGACCCGCTGGGACTGCGCTGCCATTGCACCGCCCCCCGCCCCTTGCCGGCCAGCCTGCCGCGGTCCAGATCGACGAAGCCGGCGAGCCGTTCGGCGAGCACGCCGAGGTCGAATTCGACCTCGGCGGCGGCCGACTCGGGGGTCCCGGCGGCCAGCACCGAGAGGAAGTCGGCGCGGCAGCGGGCCTCGTCGATCTGCCAACCGTCGTCGGTGCGTCGGGCCTCGAACCGCATGGAGATCGGCTCCTCCCAGACGATGGGCCGGCCCCCGCGAACGGCGGCCAGGTGGGTGGTTTCGAGGCGTCCCTGCCAGAGGAACTCCTCGCCGGTCCGCGGCCCCCCGGCCACGGCCAACCGAACCTTTCCGGCGCGGACGTCCGTCCCCTCGCGAATCTGCAGCAGTCTGGGCACTGCGGCCGCCAGGCGGGCCAGGTCGACCTCCCCTTCCACGGAGAGGGGCTGTTCGAGGAGCGCGGCCAGCGCCTCGGCGCCGGAACCGCCGGGGAGCGTGAGCACGCCACTGATGTCCAGACGCCCCAGGTCGGACTGGAAGGCGGCCTCGGCCACCTGCCAGGACCGGCCGTCGAAGGCGGCGTCGAGCCGCCCCTCGATCGCTGCCAGGCGCAGGCGGTCCTCGCCGAGAACGCCGCCCTGGGCGGTGAGCTGTTCGGCCGCGACCCGCCCGGTGAAGGTGAGCGCCGCCATCGGCCCGGCGCTCCACCGGCACGTGACCTCCCCACCGGCCGTGCCCGCCAACTCCCGGAGGATGGGGCCGTTCTCCCCGGCCGTAGCGGCGAGGCGGCGCAACAACGGCTCCACGAGAGAGAGATCGAGTCCCTCGATGCGGACGGTGACGCGACTCTGGCCAGAGTCCCCGCTTTCTGCAGGGCCGTGCGGCGCTCCGGGCAGCGAGGCCAGCCGATTCTGGGAGCCGGTGCCCGTCGCGCCCTGGTGGACGAGGGCCTCGGCGTGAAGGTGCCCTGTACGGCGCCCGGACGTCAGGGCCGCCACCGCGGCCATCCGCAGCGGCGATTCCGCGCCGGCCAGCTCGATCCGCACCGCCCCGTCCTCCAGCCCCCACCGGCGATCGCTCGCCGCTTCCCGGAGGCGGACCTGGAGGCCTTCAATGAGCAGCGATACGGCGAGTTCCAGCGGTCCGTCTCCGGGAGCCTCGAGGTAGGGGGCAAAGACCTCCTCGACGTTCGTCTCTCCCTCGCGGAAGACCACGTCCAACTCGGGCCGTTCCACGCGGATGACGCCCAAATCCCCATCGTTGCGGAGCAATGTGAGAAGCGATTTCTCGGTCTCGATGCGGTCCACGCGGAGGACCGCCTGGCCGTCGTTGTCGTGGATCGCCAGACCCTTGAGCTTGACCGGGGAGAACCATCCGAGCGAGGCCGCCTCCAGGGACGCCGTGCCCTCGACCCTCACCCCGCGGCCAAGGATCCACCCCATCAGCGGCGTGCGCGCAATCACCGTCGGCAGCAGCCAGGCCAACAGGACCAGCCCCAAGAACACGGCGACGGCGGCGCCGAGGCGGCGCCTCCACGGATAGGGGGCCGCGCGATGCGACGGTGTTGCCGGCCGGACCGCCCGCGCGGCGGCCCGCTCGGGGCGATCGGGGAGCGAACGGTCCCCCAGCGGTGCTGCCGCCCCAGGGGACCAACGGGGACGGACGCGGTTCCACCACGCCATGGCTCGGTTCTCCGCCGGATGGAAAAAGAATGTGCGGCGGATTCTAGCCACAGGCCTTGGGACACGCCATAGCAACCCGCCTGGAAAGTCATAGTCGCTAAGGGGTGGCGGGCCGGCTGGCGCGCCCCTCGACGAGTGCGCGGCGCTGCGAAACGAGACGACGCCTCTCGCTGCGAGGCGCTCCGGGGAAGCGCGTGCGCCCTACGGCTTGCGATGGAAGTGGCCCGATTTGTAGATCGCGCGCCAGAGGCGGAAGCCGAGGACGATGCTCACCGTCGCCCCTAGGGCTCCGGGCACGGAAATACCCCGAAAGACGGGAGGCACGTCGCGGCTGAGCAGCAGCGACGAACCGAGGAAGAGGGCGCTGGTGAGCATCCCCAGCACGAGTTGTTTGACCGAGGGTTCCAGCCCCCGGTGGTCGAGGTGGACGTCGAAGCGGCCGGACTGCACCTGCTGGAAGATATCCATCATTCCCCGCGGCAGCATCTCGAGGAGGCGCTCCATTTCCCCCAGGATTCGCCGGTACCGGCGGAGCCGCCGCCTCGGCGAGAGGCGGCGCCAGAGCATCGTCTTGTGGTAGGGCTTCATCACCTCGACGAGGCTGAAGCGGGGGCTGAGGAAGCGCGCCGTGCCTTCCAGCGTGACCAGGGCCTTCAGGAGCATGGCGATCCGCGAGGGGAGCATGATGTTGTAGCGGCGGATCACCTCGATCATCTCGTTGAGGGCCCCGGTGAGGTCGAACTGGTCGAGGGGGACGTTCCCGTAATAGGCCACGAAGTCGGCGACGTCGATCTCCAGCGCGCCGTGGTCCAGTTCCGAAGGGGTATCTCCCAGGCGGACGATCAGGTCCACGAGATGCTCGGCGTCGAGCTGGGTGACGGCCATGAGGAGATCGCCGACGTCTTCGTGGAGACGTTCGTCGATGCGGCCGACCATGCCGAAATCGAGCAGGCCGATGACCCCGCAATCTTCCAGAAGGACGTTGCCGGGGTGGGGATCGGCGTGGTAGATGCCGTGCTGGAAGATCATCTCCAGGCACAACTCCGCCCCGCGACGCGCCAGGGCATCGAAGTCCGCGCCGGCCTCCGTGAGGCGTTGCGTCTCCGTGAGGGGGATCCCCCGAAGCCGCTCCATGACCAGCACGCGCCTGGTGGAGAGCTCCGGGAAGGGGCGCGGAATGTGGATGCCCTTGTTGTTCTCGAAGATCTGCCGGAATTGCTGCATGTTGCGGCATTCGCGCTGGAAATCGATCTCGCGGCGGATCGACCGCTGGAACTCCGCGACCACCGCCCGGGGACGGTAGTTGTGGAACTCGGGGAGCCGCTCGGCCAGCATCGCCAAGCCGGCGAGGATGTCCAGGTCCACGGCGACCTTGTGCTCGATGCCCTCGCGCTGCACCTTCACGACGACCGCTTCCCCCGTGGGGAGCTTGGCGCAGTGGACCTGGCCGATCGAGGCCGAGGCCAAGGCTTCGCCCTCGAAATCGCGGAAGGCCTCCTCGATGGGGCGGCCGAGCTCCTGCTCGACGAGGCGGCGGACGACCTCGGGCTTATCGGGAGGAACGTGATCCTGAAGGTGCCGCAGCTCGGCGGTCATTTCGACGCCCACGAGGTCGGGCCGGGTGCTCAGGATCTGTCCGAGTTTGATGAACGTCGGCCCCAGCTCGGCGAGGGCGTGGCGGACGCGCGTCTCCCACCGCATCCGCGCCAGTGCAGGCCCGCCGCGGGCGGCCTTGAGCAAGTCCTTGGCCGACTCCGGCCCCACGCGCCCGATCCAGCCGGCCAATTCGTACTTGCTGAGGACGGCAAGGATCTCGCGCCAGCGGTTGAGGTGGCGGTAGATCTGGGGAATCGAGGTGATGCGCATTGCGGGAGGGAGCCCCGAAAGGCAAGTCGTGGGCCGAAGTTGCGGCGCGGCGGCCGCACGAGCCCGTGTACGACGGGGGGCGCGTGCGACATCGGTCCGGGTGTTGTTCCACTCTAGCCTTCGCTGGGCCACCCGACCAGCCGAGCCGGGCGGGAAGAGGGGAAGTCGAATTGGTTTTTGCCCCCTTGAAACCCCGTTGGAGGCCGATATACTTTGGTTGGCGCAGGTCGAGAAGCCACGGCGACGGGGAGCCAGGTTCCCCCCGATAGCATGGTTCGTGCTGGGGCGTGGTCGGCTTGCGGCGAGGGGAAAGCGTCCGGGTTTTTTTGGGGCGCGAGCCGATGCAATAGTTGGGGCGGGGACGCGAAGAACCTATTGACGGCACTTGGGGGAAGTGATAAATTGAAGGCTTCCCTCGTGGGGCGGGAGCGGTGATCTGCAAGGGAGCGATTCGCTGCGGCGAGTCGCTCCCCTGCCGATCTCGGCAGTAGGGGGGCCGCGGGCCGGATTCCGGCCGGCTGTCTCTCCCGGATGGATCTTTGGCAATTTGGTTGTGGTCGAAGTGGCATAGGACCATGATCCGGTTGGGTTGGCCCCGCGAGGGGCGGCCGAGCCGGTTACGGGCCTTTAGACGCCCGCGGCAGGCCTGTCGAGCAATCGGCTGGCCGTGCGGCGGGCAGTGGAGCATTCGTTACTCGGTTCGGGCGGTCTTGCGAGATCGCCATGAATCTAGTGGCGAGCCACATTGGATCGCTGGCAAAGGCGGCGGGACGCTGGGTCGTGAAAAGGACCCCGCGGCCGGCCGCGCGGAGCGTTCGATTCATGTGGCCAAGCTACTAAGGGCACATGGGGGATGTCTTGGCGTCAGGAGGCGTTGAAGGGCGTGGAAGACTGCGAAAAGCCCGGGGGAGCTGTCAAACAAGCTTTGATCCCGGGGTTCCCGAACTGGTGTACGCTGAATCCATAGGCGTATACGGCGAACGCGGCGAACTGAAACATCTCAGTAACCGCAGGAAAAGAAAGAAAAATCGATTTCCTCAGTAGCGGCGAGCGAAAGGGAAACAGCCCAAACCGCGGGGGTTTTCCTCTGCGGGGTTGTAGGGCCTTTCACATGGGAGTGATCAAGCAGTCGGCTAGCGGAACCGTTTTGGAACAGCGGGCCATAGAGGGTGAGAGCCCCGTAGGCGAAAGCGGACTGCCTCCCGAAGGGTACCTGAGTAGGTCGGGTCACGTGAAACCCCGACTGAATCTACGGGGACCATCCCGTAAGGCTAAATACTCCCTGACG
>SLBP01000081.1:0-39345 GCA_007126245.1 Planctomycetales bacterium | reverse complement strand
GGAAGTCGGGCGGCAACTCGACGGCTTCGGGACGCACCGCTTCGCAGCACTCCTGGCAGAGGGTGCGGACCAGGCGCTGGGCCATCACCCCCTCCACGGTGCTCGCCACCAGGAACGGTTCCACTCCCATGTCCATCAGCCGCATGAAGGCTCCGGCGGCGTCGTTGGTGTGCAGCGTGCTGAACACCAGGTGCCCGGTCAGCGAAGCCTGCACGGCATTCTCCGCCGTCTCCAGGTCGCGAATCTCGCCGACGAGCACGACGTCCGGGTCGTGGCGGAGGATGCTCCGCAGGCTGGCGGCGAAGGTCAGCCCCACCTTGGGGTGGACCTGAATCTGGTTGATCCCTTCGAGCTGGTACTCGATGGGATCTTCGGTGGTGATGATCTTGGTGTCCTCGTTCTTGATCTCGTTGAGCGCGCTGTACAGGGTCGTCGTCTTCCCCGACCCCGTGGGGCCGGTGACGAGGAGGATCCCGTGGGGGAGCTTGATCAAACGGCCGAACTGGGCGTAGATGTCCTCGTCCATGCCGATGCCGCGAAGGGAAAACTTCATGTTCTCCTTGTCGAGGATCCGCATCACGATCCCCTCGCCGTGGAGCATGGGGATCACGGAGACGCGGATGTCCACCTCGCGGCCCGCTACCTTGAGCTTGATGCGCCCGTCCTGGGGAACGCGCTTCTCGGCGATGTTCATCCGCGACATGATCTTCAGGCGGCTGACGATCGCCGACTGGAAGCGATTGATTCCCGGCGGCGTAGGCTGCTTCTGCAGCACGCCGTCGATGCGGTAGCGGATCTTGATGCCGTTGGCCTGCGACTCCAGGTGGATGTCGCTGGCCCGCGCCTCGATGGCCTCGACGAGAATCTCGTTGACCAGGCGGACGACCGACGATTCCTGGGCGGCCTCGGCCGCCTCGGAACGGTCGAACTCCAGGTCCTCGAGAACTTCGATCGAACCGTCTCCCTCCTCCTGCTGCAAGGCGAGGAGGCCGTCGATCGTCTCGGCCCCCACGCCCAAGTGCGACTTGATCAGCTTCGCCAGATCGTCGGGCGGCGCCACCACGGGGAGGACGCTCAAGCCGGTGGCTGCGGTCACCGCGTCGACCGAGGCGAGATCGAAAGGGTTCCCCGTGGCCACCATCAACGACCCGTCTTGCACGCGGAGGGGAAAGACGTTGTACCGGTGGATGAGCTTGAAGGGGAAGTCCTTGAGGACGGCCGGTTCGATCTTGATGGCCGTGAGGTCGACCATGGCCAGGCCCAGGGAGTGGCTCACTGCGCGGAGCGCCTCCTCCTCCGAGTCGAAGCCCAGATCGGCGGCCACCAGACGCAGGGAACCATCGCTGGATTGCGCCTCGGCCGCCATGCGCATCTGCCGCGCATCGAGCCGCCCGGTCTTGAGCACGTTCTGGGCGATGATCATAAGTCGGTAAGCGCGTTGGCCAATCGGTCTCGACACAGCCCGCCCGCCGGTGACTCGCCTCCGGCGGACACGGAATCATCCATGATTCACACGGCTCCCCGCACGTAGCGGAAGGGGCGACGCGCCCGGCCTCGCAGGCCGCATCATCGCCTCGCGGTCGACCGACCCCACAATCGAAGGCCGCCGGCCGCGATACCGCCTTCCTGGGGCGGGAGACGCGTTCTCGCGCAATTCCGGGAACCGGAATGTTCGCTCGGTCCCGAAAAAACTCAGGCAGGAAATGGGTTGGGTAGGTTGGTGCTTGGTGGGAGTGATACGCTCAGCGCACGGGTCTTCCGCTTACTGTCGATCTGCCGCTCATTATACCCGCTGGCCAACGGCGGTCAAGAGAACCTCGAACGAATCCGAAGCGGACACGATCACTGAAAAGACTTCCGTGCCAAGCAGTTACGAGATACAATAAGGTGTGAAACCCCACCCCGAAACCCCACTTTTGGGTGCTGTCCGCTGGCCGGCTCGTGCGTCCACCGGATAGCCCCGCCCTATGCGGAGCCAGCGATGCCAGGCATTCGCACCTCACTGCCGGACCGAGCGGTCAGCGATTGGGCGCCGCGGCTGAAGCGGTGGAGCCTCTGGTCCGTTGTGGGCCTCTTCGCCGTGTACGCCGGAGCGATCACCATTCTCGACGTCGATCCCATGCTGGGATTCGGCTCGCGGCCCGAGGTTACCCAGGCCGTCAGCCGCGGAGAGGCGGGTGCCGGCGCGCAACCACTCCCCGAAGAGGAACCGCTCCCGGAAGAGCCCGCCGAGCAGCCGCTTCCCGAGGAGTCCGAAGAGGAACCGCTCCCGGAAGAGCCCGCCGAGCAACCCGCAGCAGAAGCCATTGAAGAAACGGTTCCGGACGAGGCGGCGGCCGTGTCGCCCGGCGATGCCCCGGACGCGGCCTCGCCGGCAGACGAATCATCCTTAGCAGCCGAGGAGCCGGCCCCATCGGGCGAACCGCTGCCCGTCGCGGAAGCAGATCCCCGCGACGTCCAGCCTGCTGACGACGCTCTGCCGCCGGAGGAAGCCGCCGATCGCTCCGCCGATGCGTGGCTGCTGGATGCCGAGTTCGACTCCGACGATCCGCGCGGCGCGCCCGCCGCCGTCCGGCCCCGGCCGATGCCCCCCAAGGTGCTCCGCTTTGCTCGGCGCGTCGTCGAGCAGCACGACGAATCGGGCAGTGGAGTTCTGGATCCGGAGGAGTGGCAGGCCATCACGCCGAACCTGGCCGCCGCCGACCTCGACGGTGACGGCGTGATCACGAGCGACGAACTGGCACAGTACATGGCCGCTTACGGGGCGCGACGGACCATTCGCCTGATTACCCCGCCGCCGGAAGAGGACGGCTCTCCGGGCGCCACGGGGGTGGAGCGGTGGCTTTCCGGGGCACCGAACGGACAGCCGGGGCGCAACGGCCGGACGAGAACGCCGAGCGGTGAACCGCAGCGGCCCGAGCCGCGGTTCGTTCCCCGGCGTCACCCCGACGTTCCCGACTGGTTCTACGAGCGCGATCTCGACGGCGACGGCCAGCTCACCCTTGCCGAATATGCCGTCAGCGGGACCCGCGCCGAGATGGAAGAGTTCGCCCGCTACGACCTCAACAACGACGGCGTGCTCACGCCCGAGGAGTTCCTCCGCGCCCGGCGCCTGCTGGCTGAAGGAAAGCTCCCCGCGGCCCTCGCAGATGAAGATGGATACGACAACGAGGAGTGAGGGCCGATGGTCTTGCGAACTGCTCCGTGGCTCACCGCCGTGTTGGCGGCCGTCTTCTCGGCAGCTCCCGTCCCCGCCGCCCAGTTCCGCGTCGTCCAGGTCGCCGACGATGCCGCGCTGCGGGACGCCCTCCGCGAAGCTGCTGCCGGCACCACGATCCGCATCGCCCCCGGCCGGTACACGCCGAATCTCCACATCGCAGGCCTGGAAGGGACCGCCGCGGCGCCCATCGTCATCGAGGGGGCCGATCCGGCCGATCCCCCTCGCTTCGAAGGTGGGCGGCAGGGCATGCACCTCAGCGAGCCGGCCCACGTCGTGCTGCGGCATTTGCTCGTCGACGGCGCCTCGGGCAACGGCATCAACATCGACGACGGCGGTTCCTTCGAGACTCCGGCCCGGCACCTTCTCTTGGAGGACCTCCAGGTTTACAACGTCGGCCCTCGTGGCAACCACGACGGCATCAAGCTCTCCGGCGTGACCGATTTTGTCATCCGCGGCTGCACGATCGAGGGCTGGGGCGGCCAGGCCATCGACATGGTCGGCTGCCACCGGGGGCTTATCGAACGTTGCGTCTTCCGCGGCAGGGAGGGTTTCAGCCAGCATACCGGCCCCCAGACCAAAGGGGGCTCGAGCGAGATCGTCATCCGCCGCTGCTTCTTCGACCGCGCCGGCCTGCGGCCGGTTCACGTGGGCGGATCGACGGGCATGCCGTACTTCCGGCCCCAGGGGGCCCGTTGGGAAGCCAAGGACATCACCGTTGAAGGGAACGTCTTCGTCGGCGGGCAGTGCGCCGTGGCCTTTACCGGCGTCGACGGGGCCGTCTTCCGCCAGAACACCGTCTACCGTCCCGAGCGGTGGATCTTCCGCATCCTCCAGGAGACCACCGCCCCCGGTTTTGCTCCCTGCCGCAATGTCCGCTTCGAGCGGAACCTGGTCGTCTTTCGCCGCGACGAGATTGCCGGCGCGGCGAACATCGGCCCCCACACGGCGCCCGAGACCTTCACCTTCGCAGAAAACCTCTGGTACTGTGAAGACCGTCCCCAGGCGAGCGGCCCCAAGCTGCCCGCCCCCGAGCGCCAGGGCCGATACGGCATCGACCCGGAGTTCGCCGATCCCGACGCGGGCGACTTCCGCCCCCGCCACCGGCAGGCCGCCGGATTGGGCGCCTTCGGCCGGATGGAAGGCCCCCCGCTCCCGGAGGGCTGAAGCCTGCGACTGCTGACCCGGACTCCAACGGACCAACGACCCGGGGGGGGCTGCATGCCCCTTCCCAGCGTCAACACTCGGGCATTAGGGAGGCTGGCTCGTCGCGCGGGAAGTGCTCCTCGACCACGCGGTAGAATTCCGCGGGCGTGTTGACCGTGGAGACGGCAGCGCGGAAGTGGCGGGCGCCGGGCCGTGCCTGGGCATAGCAGCAGGCGTACTTCCGCATCAGCGAGGTTCCCTTCGCGATGCCGAAGCGAGCAATCACCCGCCCATAGTGCTCAACGAGCAGGGTGCGCTGCCCGGAAAGCGGCGGATCGGGGAAGACGGGTTCACCGCGGAGCGCGGCCTGGGCCTGGGCGAAGAGCCAGGGGCGGCCCAGCCCGGCACGGCCGATCATCACTCCGTCGACGCCGTAGCGGAAGGCGGCGGCCACGGCCTCGGCCGTAGTGAGGTCGCCGTTGCCGATGAGCGGTATACGGGCCAGGTGGGGGCGGACAGCAGCGATCCGCTCCCAGTCGGCGGTGCCGCGGAAGAGGTCGGCGGCCGTTCGACCGTGGACGGTCAGTGCGGCCCCTCCGGCGCCTTCCACGGCCTGGGCCACGTCGATGGCCGTCATCGTATCCCGCGTGCAGCCCAGCCGGATCTTGGCCGTCACCGGCGTCGGCCGGCACGCGGCGACCACCCGCGCCACGATCTGCCCCACCCGCTCCGGGAACCGCAGGAGGTACGACCCGCTCCTGGCACGTTCGGTGACCTGCCTGACCGGGCAACCGAAGTTGATGTCCACCACGCTCGCGCGGAACTCCTCGACCAGCTTGGCTCCCACGGCGGCGAGAACGGCGGGGTCGTTGTCCCAGATCTGCACGGCCAGGGGGCGCGGTTCTTCGCGAACGCCCCATAGGCGGTCGGGATACTCCTCGAATCGCCGCTCCCGCTCGACGAATCCCCGCGCGCTGATCATCTCCGTCGCCAGCAGCCCGCGGAAACCGAAGCCACGGACCATCTCGCGGAAGGCGTAGTTCGTATAGCCCGCCATGGGCGCCTGCAGGATCGGCGGATCGATCGTCAGCGTACCGATCCGTAAGGGCAACGGTGCGGGCGAGAAGGCACTGGCAAGGGTTGCGGCGGACATGGCAGGGAAACAACGACCAGCGGGCCTCGGGCAACCCCCGGAAGGCACCGCGACCGGGGAATCGGACAAAACCCATATTATAGACAGGGGCGGAGGCGGGGATACAACGCCCCTGCGGTCGGCCGAGGCTCGCGCTGCTCGCGGCGCAGGCCGATCAATCCGCCCCGGCGAGTCGCCGCGTGAGATCCTCCGGCGTTTCCCTGCGGCGCAGGGTGAGGACCAGCCAGCCGTTCTCGGCCGTCACCTGGGCGAAATCCAGCACCCCCGCTCTCTCCCACGGTCCGCCGAGGGCGATCGGTTCCAATGCCATTTCCGGGGGGAAAACCCGCTCGAAACGGCGCATGAGCAGCGTGCGAATCGTCTGCTGCCGAGCGGAGAGCCGGTCTCCAGCCGCCGGATCGAACCCCGGCGGGAGAACGGTCAGTTCCTCGGCGAGGACGGCGCGGAAGCCGTCCACTTCCGGTTCGATGCGGTAGGAGGCGGTGACATGCATCCCCGGATACCGGGCCCCGCCGCGGAAGAAGTCCACCGCCCGGACCGTGACGGTGACCGTCTCCTCGGCGAAAAGGACGCTGATCGGCAGCGTGCCGGCGAAGGTGAGGGCCCACGGCTCGGCCATCTCATCGAGTGCCAGGTTCGCGGGCAGGAAACCGAGCAGATCGGTCAGCTCCGCGACGAGCTGCTCCTCGTGAACCGTCTGCCCCGCGAAGGCCGTGGCGGTCAGGTTGTTGACCATCGACTGGTGGAGCTTGATCCCCAGATCGCCGCCCGAGGCCCACCGCGGCGGTAGGTCGGCGGCGGCGATCTGGTCGTCGTCGCGGGACGTGGCCGCGGCGTGCAAGGCATCGGTGGTGGTGCGGAAACGCAGGTCCTCGGGGAAAAGCCGTCGCTGCCGCAAGGGACGCAGGATGCGCGCGCGGAGCGTGGCGTTGGCCTCGGCAAGGCGTTCCCCCACCTCGGCGTCGATGCGGTGGTTGACGCGCCGTTCCGCTTTCCGGGAGGCCTCCCACTCGGCGGCGAATTGATCCCGGTAAGCTTGCCGCCATGCAAACCGCTCCACCAACCGGCCGCCGCGGAGGGCGCGGACGGCGTCGAACTGGGTCCGCGTCGTGGCGCTGGACCGCGCCGGCAGGGCAGACACCTGCTCGGGCTCGATCTGAAGGCGCTTGCGGGCATCGACGCGGGTGGTGCCGCGGCTGAAGACCTGGACCGGCCCCTTATGGCCCACGTTGTCCGACTCGGTGACCAGACGGAAGACCGCGTCGACCACGGCCCGCTCCGCGGCGGGTATCAATTCCACCGAGACGGAACCTCGCGTCCGCCCCACGCCACAGACCAGCGCCCCCCGAATGATCTCCGAGATGGGGGCCACGTCGTCCACGTCGTCGGCGACCGCCGCCCCCAATAGCTCCCCGGAGGTGCGGACGTAGAGGTTCGGTCGCTGGAAGGTCCGGCGCACCGCGGCGACCAACTCCTCCGCCTGACCGAGCATCTCCAACCAGGCCACCGCGGCACCGATCTGGGCCGCCGACTGCGGGTCGGGACGGCGGGCATACTCCGAAAGCGCCGCGGCGAGGTCGTCCAAGAGTTCCCCGTAGGCAAGCTCCAAGTCCTCGACGCCTACCAGCCCCACGACCGTCAAGTACCGCTCCAGGGCACGGCGGACCTCGACGAACCAGACCAGCCGCAGCGTGGCATAGTCGCGGGAAAGCCGCTCGAGCGTGCGGCCGAGGAACTCGATATCCGGCTCCGGATCTTCGAGCGCGGCGCGCAACGTCTCCCAATAAAGGTAGTCGCGCCACCCCTGCCCGACCTCGCCGGCCCTTCGCAGGCGGGCATCGAGACGCGCGAAGGCCGCGACGACGTCCTCTCGCTGCCGCCTCACATCCCCGGCGTCCAGGGGCCGGAAATGTTCCCTCGCCGCTTCGATTTGCGAAATCAGGCCGGAAATTCGGTCCTCAGTGGGTCCTGCCGCACGCGGTACTTCCCGAGAGCCGTTCCTGGAAAATGCGCCGGAACGATCAGCGCAAACGCCTTGATAAAAAGGTGTTGCGACAAACAACAGCACGAAGGGCCACGCGGCTTTCCGGGGCGTCATCACAGAATCCCCTTCTTAAGGTTATAGCCTTCCCCTCCATGGCGTTATAGACTGGGCGATTGGGCCGTTTCTTTAATGGGAGCCTTTGTACCGCAATCCGTGCGTTCGCTACAGAACCCCTAATCAGAAAACTGTAATCAGACGGTTGATCTTGTCCATCCCTTCGAGAGGTCCAGGTCTTCCGTTTTCCTGATTGACAGCGTCGGGGCGCAATGTTCTCGCGTGGGTCGAGTCCGGAACCTCGACTCGGTTTTCTTCTCAAGGACGGCGACACGGCCGGTCCAGGCCGTGCCTCCCGCACAGTCCCCAAAACCAATGGAGGAGAGCGAATGGTGGTACGTATTGTCGGAAGCGTCTTCCTGGTCGTCGCCGCCGGTCTGTGCTACGCGACGGCGCCGCGGGCCTCGGATCGGATTGCGGAAGAGGCCAATTCGGCAGCGATTGCCCCATCGGAGGTAATCACGGCCGCCGCCGTGGAGGCGGAAAAGCAGGCGGACCCAGCGCCCGTAAACTGGTGGACGGACTACGGCGAAGCCCTGGCGGCGGCGGTGCAGCGGGAGAAGATGCTCTTCGTCTTCTTCGCCTCCGAAGGCGACCACGTGGCCCGCCACTTCGAAGCCCACGTCCTCTCGCAGCCCGAGGTCCGGCGCCGGCTCGAGGACTACGTCTATGCCCGCCTTCCCTTGGATACCACCATTCTCGTGGGCGGTGAAGAGATCGAGCTCCTCGACCACGCCGCCTTCGACCGTCTCGGCGGGAGCCAGGGCATAGCGATCATCGACTACGCCAACCCGCCGGCACCCCATTACGGCTGGGTGGTCACCGCGGTGGCCTTTCGCCCCAACCGCTGTCTCTCCGCGGAGCAGATGGAGGTGATCCTCGATCTGCCTCCCGGACGGCCGGCAGACCGCAACGCTGCCTATGCTACTCGCATCGACGAGCGCCGCGGAGCCACGGCCCGCAGCGAGGAAGCGCGCCGGCCGGCCCGCTCCCCGGCGCCGCCCCGCCATGCCGCCGACGGGCTCTACTGGTTCGACGACTACGCCGACGCCCTCGCCGCCGCCGAGAACCAGCAGCGGATGCTGCTGATCCACTTCCGGGAGCCCTCCCCTCGCGGTGAGGCGCGGCGCTTCGAGAACGAAGTCCTCGCGGCGCCGGCCGTGGTCAACCGCCTGCGCGACTACGTCCTGCTCCGCCTCCCGCTCGACGCCGAGGCGCGGGTCAACGGCAGCGAAGTGACGCTGCTCCGCACGGAGCCCTTCCGCGAGATGCTCGGTCGTCCCGGCGTGGCCGTCATCGACTACGAGCACACGGACAGCGACCATTACGGCCACGTGGTGAGCACGTTTCCCATCACCGGGCAGATCACCTACAACGTGGAGCGGATGCAGGCGATCCTCGATCTGCCGCCGGGGACGCTTACGCAGAGGACGCTCATCTGGGCCGTCCGCGTCCACCCCGAACGGCCGAGCAGCACCAACGGCAATCTTCATGACGGTCTCCGCGAGGAGGCCGCCAGCCATTCCCGCCACCAGGCGCGGATCCTCCGCCAGGGGCACCACAACTGGAACACGCGGTTCCATCGCATCAACCGCTTGCTCCCCGGCGGGCTGGCCGCCTCGGAAGTCTGCGCAGAGAGCTGGCCGGGGCAGAACCTCGTCGAGGCGGCCCTCGACGCCGTCCGCTCCTGGCGGCAGTCGTCCGGCCACTGGTCGGCGGTCCGCGGACGGCACCGCTACTACGCCTACGACATGAAGCGCGGCGCCAACGGCATCTGGTACGCCACGGGCATCTTCGCCCGTCAGTAGACGGCTTCGTGGCACGATTCGGCCGGGTGCCGCGGGACCTCCCGCGGCACCCGCTTCGCCTGGCGGATCCCCGCCGGTCCCACCAAGATCCTCCGTCCCTTCGGTTCGGACCGCTGCCGGTCTGGGCGCGGCGGTTGTCCATGGGAGGCAACGGGTGCGGGCATCGCCCGGTGCGGTTAGAATGGAGCGGCCGTCGGATAGTCGACCGGCGTTCCACCCGAGCACGAAGGAGCCATCCGCGATGTTCCGGACCGAAATGCGATCGGGGTCCACGATTCTCAAGGGGCTCACCGTCTGGGCGGCGCTCGCCGTTGCGGGCACAGACATCACCGTGGAGGGAGCCGCTGCCGGAGAAGAGGCGGTTCTGCGAGTGGCGGTCTTCGACGTGGAAGTCTCGCCCCCGGTGGGGAGCCCGCTGGCCTACGACCCCACGAAAGAGATCCTCAAGCCACTCTCCTGCCGGGGTGTGGTGCTGCTGGGCGAGGAAGCCCCCGTGGTCCTCTGTGCCGTGGACTGGATCGGCATCGGCAACGCCGGCCAGACGGTCTTCCGCGAGGCCCTGGCTGCCGCCGTGGGGACGACACCCGAGCGGGTGGCGGTCCACGCCGTCCATCAGCACGACGCCCCCCACTGCGACTTCTCCACCGAGGCGCTGCTGGCCGAGCACGGCCTGGAGGGCCGCCTCTTCGACGCCGAATTCGCCCGCACGGCGATCGACCGCGCCGCCCGGGCGGCGGCGGAAGCGGTGCAGCGCGCCCGGCCGGTGACGCACGTGGGCCTCGGCGCCGGCGAGGTCCACGAGGTGGCCTCGAACCGCCGGCTTCTCGGCCCGGATGGCAAGGTGGAGCAGATGCGCTTCACGGCCGGCGCCACCGACCCCCGCAACCGCGAGGCCCCGGTCGGCACGGTGGACCCGCTGCTGCGGCTGGTGACGCTCTTCGACGGCGAGGAGCCCCTGGTGGCGCTGGCCTACTTCGCCAGCCACCCGCAGAGCTTCTACCGCACCGGTGCCGCCAACCCCGATTTCCCCGGCCTGGCACGCGAGATCCGCGAAGAGGCCACCGGCGTAACGCACGTCTATTTCACCGGTGCCGGGGGCAACATCGGGGCGGGTAAATGGAACGACGGCTCGGAGCCCATGCGGCAGGTCCTCGCCGAGCGGCTCGCGGACGGCATGGCACGGGCCTGGGAGGCGATGGAGCGGACGGCCGTCGCCGCCGCCGACCTGGAATGGCGATACGAGCCCGTCGAGCTGCCCCTGGCACCGCACCTCGACGACGAGGCGCTCGCCGCCGTGCTCGCCGATGCCGACGCCGAGATCGGTGCGCGGATGGCCGCGGCGCGCGATCTGGCATGGGTCCGCCGCAGCGCCGCGGGCGAACCGGTGCTCCTCGGCTGCCTGCGGCTGGGGCCGGCGCGGATCCTCCACATGCCGGGGGAGCTCTTCGTGGAATACCAACTTGCCGCGGCGGCCATGCGGCCCGACCTCTTCGTGGCCATGGCTGCCTACGGCGACTACGCCATGGGCTACATCGGCACCGAGGTCGCCTACGCCGAAGGCGGTTACGAGACGAGCCCGCGGGCCTCGCTCGTCGCCCCCGACGTGGAAGCCGTGCTCACGGCCGCCCTGGAGCGGCTGCTCCGAGTGGATGCCCGATAGCAGCCCAGTTGCGGCATGAGGAAGGACGCACCATGGGCAGCCGCCGGACCGGGGTATTCCGCTTCAGCCTCCTCGACGGCATGGAGTGGCTGGGCAACAAGCTGCCCGAACCGGTGACGCTCTTCGCCATCGGGGCGGCCGTAGTGATGCTCCTCTCCTGGGTGGCCGAGACGCGGCAGTGGCGGGTCTACCAGGAGCTCCCCCAGCCGGTGTTCGTCGAGGTCGTCGACGAGCAGACCGGTCAATCGCGGCGGCGTGCCGCGGTCGACCCCGAAACCGGCCGGCGGCTGGTCGAGTGGCAACCGACGGGTGAGGTCTTCGAGCCGCGGAGCCTGCTCAGCCGCGACGGCATCGACTGGGCGTTCCGCTCCATGGTCGAGAACTTCCGCACCTTCCCGCCGCTGGGCGTGGTGCTCGTGGGGATGCTGGGGATCGGCGTCGCCGAGCGGACGGGGCTCTTGGCCGCGCTGCTGAAGGCCTTCATGCTCGGGCTGCGCGGGACGGCGGAGTCGGTGACGCCCCCGCACTGGGGCGTGGCCGATCGCACGCTCACGCCGGCGATGGTCTTCATCGGCGGCATGAGCTCGCTGGCCTCCGACGCCGGCTACGTCGTGCTGCCCCCGCTGGCCGCGGCGCTCTACAAGTCGGTGGGCCGCTCGCCGCTGGCGGGGCTGGCGGCGGTCTTCGCGGGCGTCTCCGCCGGCTTCAACGCCAACCTCTTCATCACCGGCTTGGACCCCATGCTGGCGGCGCTCACCGGCATGGGGGCGACGATCATCGACGAAGGCTACCGCGTCAACCCCGCGTGCAATTGGTGGTTCATGATCGTATCGCTCTTCGTGGTCACGCTCGCCGGCTGGTTCGTCACGGCGGTCTTCGTGGAGCGGCGGCTGAACCGCCGCGCCGCGGACGAGGGCGGCCCGGCCGCCCCTACCGACGAAGAGCTTGCCGCGCAGCAGCTCGCGCCGGCGGAGATCCGCGGGCTGGGCCGCGCCGGCCTGGCGGCCCTGGCGCTGGCCGCCGTGGTCGCCGCGCTGATCTTCATCCCCGGCGCGCCGCTGTACACCTACCGCCTCCCCGTTGCCGTCGAGGGGTCCGAAAGCCGCGTCATCCCCGACGAAGCCTCGCTCCGTAGCCTTAAGGCCCGCGAGGCAGCCGAAGAGGAGTTGGCCATCGAATGGCGCTTGGCCGAGCTGGCCCCGGCCGACGCCGCGGCGGACGAGGCATACCGCCGGGGCGACGGCGTGGTGCTCGTCGAGAGCGAACGCGTCTTCGCCCGCTGGGTGGATGCCATCGTGCCGCTGCTCTTCCTGGGCTTCCTCGTACCCGGGATCGCCTTCGGGACCGTCAACGGCACCGTCACGGGCGACCGGGACGTTGCTCGGCTGATGTTCCAGTCCATCGCCGCCATGGCACCGATCATCGTGCTGGCCTTCGTGGCGGGCCAATTCGTGGCCTACTTCCAGCACTCCGGGCTGGACCGCATGATGGCCATGGCCGGGGGGATGTGGCTGGGCAAGGCGGGGCTGAGCCCCTACGTCCTCGTGGTGGCCTTCATCGGCGTGACGCTGGTCTTCAACCTCTTCATGGGCTCGATGAGCGCCAAGTACGCCCTCTTCGCCCCCATCTTCGTCCCCATGTTCATGCTCGTGGGGATCAGCCCCGAGCTCACCCAGGCCGCCTACCGGGTGGGCGACTCGGTGAGCAACATCATCACGCCCCTGAACGCCTACCTGATCATCATCCTCGTCGTCATGCAGCGCTACGTCCCCCGCGGCGGCATGGGAACGCTGATCGCCACCATGTTCCCCTACACCGTGGTCTTCACCATCGTTTGGACGATCATGCTCCTCGTCTGGATGTGGATCGGCCTGCCGCTGGGCGTCGACGGCCCCCTCTGGTATCACCCCGGCGCCGCGGGCTTCGGGGGGTAGATGCGGTCCGGCGAGTCCCTCTTGACAGGTGGGAGGGCGAGGTTAGGCTGTCGTCTATGGACGGACCACGAAAGAGGACTGACGGACGGATTACCGTGCAGGTCCCGCAGATACGAGAGAGGCTCTTCAATGCGTCTGGCTCGCGAGAGGGCATCTTGGCTGACGGTCTGGCCAAAGACGGCCTCCGGCCGAGTTTTCGCAGTAGCGGGCACGGCTGATTGCGCAGCGGCTGCAGGTCTTATCTCACTCTTGGTCGTCGACGGCAAGGCAACGAGCATCCTCCAGCAGAACGGCATCAATGTAGGGCTGTTGGGTGCGGATCTGTCGAGAATCTGATCATCCTTGCGTTGCATGCATCATCGATGCCGCGGGGTCTCTGAGTAGGATTGGCGGCGGCCGCGCGGTGTTGGTCGAGACGGGCTGAAACCCCATGGACACGTTCATCCACATCCGCTCCCGTAAGTTTCCCGCCCTCCCCGGCGAGCAGGAGGAGATGGTGAACCCCGGGACTTACGGCATGGCGCTGGCGAACTACCTCAAGGACCAACTGACCGCTCGCGGCTACCGTGTGCCCTTTGTCTGCTGCGAGGACTGGGGCTGGTGGGTCGAGCTGCGAGGGGTCCCCTTCGCGTTCGGAGTATGCATCTATGCTGGCCCGGAAGAGGACGGCCCCATGGAATACCTCTGCACGGACGGTGCCACCGCAGCGCGGCAGTGGAGTTGGAAAAAATTCCGCTTCGTCGAGACGGCCCCCTGGGTGGAGAAGCTGCATCAGGACCTGTTGAGCATTTTCCAGGCGGATGAGGAGGTGGAAGTCGCCGGGGTGGTTGAGGACATTCCGTGGTGAGGGATTCGGACGCTCACGGTGCAGAACCGGTCAGCAAACTGAGAGAGTACTTCCCATGCCCATCAACCAGGCAGTCACTCCGCTCCGCATGATCTTCTGGGGCGCTCTGCTCTGTGTGCTCGACCTTACATTCAGCGTCACGAGTAATGGACCAGCGGAAACCGGTTTTCGCTTCGACATCCTCAACGACTTCGTGGGGATGATCCTCATTCTTGTGGGAGTGGTCCGGCTAGCGCGATTCGACCTCGATGCATCGTATCGAGCCGCCATGCGGTTCATACTCGTCTGCGCGGTGCTCAACGCCGTCGAGGCCTTCATGGGGCATTTCATCTTTCCCCGGCCGCCAGTCGTGAGCATTCTCTCCACCCTCTTGGGCCTCGCCTCGCTCGTTGCCATCGTCCTCTTCTGCACGTCCATGCGCCAGCTTGCCACACACTTCGCGCTGGCGCAGTCGGCTGCCAGTTGGCAGACCACGCTCGTTCTGGTCGTGATCCTATGGGTCATTCCCCTCGGCCTGCTGTACCTCGCGGGCCTGGGTGCCCACGTCGCAGGCCGGTCCTTTCACTGGGACATTGGCGCATTAATCATACCAATTCTGCTGGTGTTCCTCATTCCCCTCATCCATTTCTTCGTCTCCACGTCGCGTATGCGGTACGAAGCGGAGCAGGTGGGCGATGCCGATGCGACATAGAACCTGTACCGGAGCGTGCCGGTTTCGCGGCCAAAAAAGACAGGTCTCTGTTATCTTGGGCGCCATCGCAGTCGTTGGGAGATTCCAACGGTTGACTGTCGCATCGCCAGGTCGTGTGCTGCGCGGGGCGGTTTCACGAGGCGACGCTGACATGGGGGATAACAGTCCGCGCTGGCACTCCTTTCTCACGGACTCGATAGGAGGATTGACCCGGCGATATCGGTGGGGTGGCCGGCGGTATCCACGGTCTCGGCTGCGACCTTCCCGCACCGGCTGCTGCACGCAAGACTACCGCCCCACCCGCTCGCGTCCCCAGGCTGCCCTGGTAGAACTGCGGCGGATCGTCCAGACCTTCTTCGGCGGTTCGATCGATCAAGCCGTGACCGGCTTGCTGCGCTCGCACGACGTGGAGCTGGATGAAGACGACCTTGAGCGCCTGCGGCGGTTGATTGACAAGGCCCGCAAAGAGGGACGCTGATATGTTCCTGGATTCCCCGTCCGGCGCCGCGGTAGTCCTGGTCGACATGACCGCCAAGGGCCTGGTGACCGTGCTGCTTCCCCTGGTCTGGGGCCTGCGACGGATCAGCATATGCCTGCCAGCCGATACCGAGACGTGGGAGAACAGGGACCGGCGCATGGTGCTGGTTCACGAACTGGCGCACGTACACCGGGGCGATCACCTGTGGCAGTTGCTGGCCGTTGCCGTGACCACGCTCCACTGGTTCAACCCTCTGGCGTGGTGGGCGGCCTATCGGCTTCGGGCTGAAGCCGAGATCGCCTGCGACGATGCCGTCATCAATGCCGGATTCAAGCCTTCCGACTACGCAGCCTGCCTGTATCGGATCGTGCGCACCGCCAGGAGTGCCTCACTTCTTTTCCATCCGCCGCTCGCGATGGCTGGGCGGTCGGGCCTGACCAGGAGATTCGCCATGATCCTGAACGAGAAGACCACGCGAAAGCAGCTCCCTTTCCGTTCGCTCGTTCTGCCGTTGTTCGCCTCGGCTTTTCTGGGATCGGTGCTGGGTGCCGCGCAGCTAGGGCCTGCCCAGGAGAGCGAGACCCCAAGAACTCCTGCCGAGGCAAAAGGGGAAGGCGCCTCCGATATTTGCCGGATCAATGCAACACCTCTGGACGAGGCGGGCGCCTATCACATTACCCCCGTGTTCGAGAAGATCGTGAGGGTCATGGCCATTCCGCGCGCAGGCTCCGGCAGCCAGGAAGATGCGAGGGTCCTCGATGACTGGCACTACGATCGAAAGACGGGCCTGCTCACGGTGACTGCAGTGGTCGACGATACCAGAGAGAGAATCCTCGTCTTCGGGGAGCGCACGGTGCCCTGGCGCTGGCAAATGGGGCAAGCGCTTACGGACGTGAAGGTGATCATCGGAAACGAACTGGCGGTGCGCGGCGAGGACTACGTAGTCGACGAGGTAGCGGGCACCGTTCTGTTCCTCAAGAGGGAGCACTGGCGGAGGGACGTCCACTACAACATCAGCTATCGGTATCGCGATCGGGCCAGCGGCGGTGGTTCGATCGGCAACCACCCCGACCGGGTCCTTGTGCGCCAACTCCTCGGCATCTCCTCGTTCCCAGAATCGTCGCTCCACGAAGGGTTCGTTGGAACCGCCGCACTGCGTACGGACGACCCAAAAGTCTGGAACGTGGTGCTGCCTCTGCATTCCGACACCATCCACGTCGGCCTCAGCCGTCTCGGGGATGCCCGGATCGACTGGCTCGAATCCGGGACCGACTTTGCCTACGACGAGTCCCAGGCCACGATCCGTATTCTCCGTGAAATCCCCCTCGACGAGGATCTCTGGTTGAATGTGCGCGGCGTACCCATACGGCGATGGCATTTCCACTTCCACTCGCCATTGAACAAGGGAACGGTGGTTGTCCGTTGCAGCCGGAGTACTGGTCACCCTGGTACTCCTCGTTCCCTCTCTCCGGGCGCAGGCGCCGGGAGAGAGGGCCGAACGCCGGCACCCGACGGCAGAGGAGGTATCGCGACAGTTCCTCCCCCTCCACCCGCACCCCCGGGATGCGGCGGAGGAGCGAATCCTCACCGTTATGGCAGACATGCACGCGAATCAGTCGCGGGGGATGGGTAACGTCCCGCCGGAGGACGGCCGGCTGATCCGCATGCTCACCGAGACGCTCGGCGCGCAGCACGTCGTGGAAGTGGGCACCGCCAACGGCTATTCCGCCCTCTGGCTCGTCCTCGGCCTGCGGTCCACCGGCGGCAGCCTCACGACCTTCGAGATCGATCCGCAGCGCAGCGCCCTGGCCAGAGAGAATTTCCGCCGTGCGGGCGTGGAGGATTTCGTGCGGCTGGTCGAGGGCGACGCCCACGAGACCATCACCGAGTTGACCGGGCCGATCGATCTGGTCTTCCTCGACGCGGACAAGGGAGGTTTCACCGACTATCTCGAGAAGCTCCTGCCCCTGCTTCGCGTCGGCGGGCTGATCCTCGCCCACGATTCCTCCGGCCAGGCCCACCTGATGCACGACTATTTGGAGGCCCTCGCTGCGCATCCCGATCTCGAGACCGTCTTTGTCGACGCCTCCCGCTGGGGCATTTGCATCACGCGGAAGATGCGCTGAGCCCGCTATCCGCCTGGCCGGAAGTTGGCGATCGCCTCCGACGTGCGGAGGCGTCGCCCGTACCAGCGGACGGACTCGATGCGGCCGCCCATTGCGCCGGCCACGCGGAGCTGTTCCCCGCCGTGCACGTCCCCCAGGCGGCCCTCGTAGCGGGTCCAGCCGTGCGTGCGGTCGCTGCTGCCGTCGCAGAGTTGCCCGTCCACGACGAAGCCGATGATCCGCGGGCCGGCGTCGACGAGGGCGACAAGGTGGTGCCGCCTGCCCGGCTGAAGCCGGCCCCGGTCGCAAAGCAGGATCTCCGGCTGCGACCAATGGATCACGCCGTCGCGATCGACTCCCCCGGCCAGCCAGGCGGGGTTGCGCCCCCGCCATCCGCCGCCGCCCGCCTCGCTGTGGTTGTGGAACCAGAAGAGGAACTTCCCGTTGGCACACCGCCCGATCCGCGGGCACGCGCGCGGCGTCTTCATGGGCCGGCCGCCGGGCGTGTACGTGGCCGGCAGGGGCGTGGTCCAGGTGCGGGCACCGTCGCGGCTGTAGGCCGAGAAGGGGTGCCCGGTGAGCGTCCGGTACATGCAGAACAGCGAGCCGTCGGCAAGAGCCACCAGGTTCCGCTCGGCGTGGACCTCACCGTAGTCGGAATTCCTCAGCCCGCGGTCGCCCTCGGGGAGGAGCTGCCATTCAACCTTCTCGACGTCATACTCCGTGAAAACGTTGTAGAAAATGTAGACACGACCGCTCCGCGTTACCAGCGGCATGGCCCAACTGGCCTCCGGACCATCCTCGGGCTCGATGGCAACCGGAGGCGACCAGCTTCTCCCTTGGTCGGTGCTGGTGGTGAGACGATATGCTGGCCGCGATCCCCCTCGCGGCCTCGTCCGGTGGTCATGGTGCAGAGCCAACTGCCGAGTGATCAAGGTATAGGGCTGATCGCAATAGCCGTCTTCGTAGGGAGTGGGGATGGGGCGGCCGCTGCGGAGGTTGCGCGGATCCGGTTCGCCCGCCGGAGGCGCGGAGGAAACACCGGCGGGCTCCTCCGCCCAAAGACTCGACGGCGCGGCGCACCCCCATGCCACGAAGGCCGCCCCTCCCCCGAGCACCTCGCGGCGCCTGATCCTCTTGTTCATGGCCGATTCCTCCCACGCCTTATTGCTCCCAGCGTGCCGTCAACTCGAAAGGACGTCGTTGCTCAAGCTACAGTGCCGATTCCTTGAAACGGTGCCCTGGGGCACACGCCCGGCAGCCGGCCGGCACGACCTTTCCCGGCACGCGCCTCGGCGGACGGCGTTTCCGGTGCAGTTCCGCTTCTCCACCGAAGCCTCCCGGTTGTAGCGCCGTAGGCACCGTTGAGCAACCTTTTACTTCCAGTTAGACCAACCACTGGATCAGCGGGTGCCTGCTGCGGTCTCCACCGCCCTTAGCATTGCCTGGAGGGAGGCAACGTCGGCAAGCCGGTGCTCGGTCCCCACCTCGATCAATCGTGACTCGGCAAGGCCGCTCTTCCGCAGGAGTTCGACACTGTCCTCAAAGGGCACGGTCTCGTCGCCCCTGGAGTGCAGAATAGTCGTGTTGGGCTTCACCGTCTTCGCCCTCCCCCATCGCTTCCAGGCAGGGCAGAGGAGCACCAGGGGCGTCTCGCCGCAATCGATGTTCATGGCGACGGCACCGCCGCGGCTGGAGCCAACCACGACGTTGGGTGGGTGCCGCTCGAACTCGGCCTGGGCGATGGCCACGGCGGCGTCGAAATCGTCGTCAGGCAGCGGCGGGTTGAGAACCTCGTGACCGTGGTCCACAAGATAGGTCGGCTTCAGGCCGCCCGGTACCGATTGCCAGCCGTGGAGAAAGAGGATCTTCATCGTCGGGGAGGCCCTCTGGTTTCGAATGCGCGCGGGTAGCTCGACTGGCGTGCCAAGTCCTCCCACCACACCGGCCCGCCCCACCGGGGGTTCGCAGGCAGTGCTGCCCAGGCCCCCACCTCACTGCGGGACAGCTTCTCGGGGAAAATGCACGCTCCGCCAGGGAATATTCCCCTTCGCGCAGGGCTCTAACAGGTATCGGCCATTGCCGGAAACGCCCGCAAGGGACGTTCCGTGGCCGCCGGAAGGACAGAGTGCGTTGCTCTGCAGCTCGTCGAAGCGGTGCAGGAGCGGTTCCTGCCCCTTTCAGCTGCTAGACTCCACTTCATTGGAGGTGATTGCCATGAAGTCGTTGGCTACGGTCTTGATGTTGCTCAGCTTGGGCCTGTTCGCATTTGGCTGCGACGAGGTACCGCCACCGGAGGAGCCGGAAGCCCCCATCGGCGCCCCTGACACCGAAGTCCCCGAGGTCGATGAAACGCTCGACGAAGCGGCCGATCCGGAAGGTCCCCTCGAGACCCCCGACACCGAGACCCCCGACACCGAGGCGCCCGATATCGAAGAAACGCCCGATATCGAAGAAACGGAGGAGGAAGTCGCAAGCGAGGACCTTGAGGGCTGATTGGCGTGGTGCGGGGCACCCGTGCCAACCGTCTGAAAGGCGGGGGCAGCCGCTGGTCGCGGTTCAGCCCGACCCCGGATCTTGGGGCCCGTCCCACCGACGGGCGTCCCAACCAGGGCATCCTCCAGCGCCTGGTCCCCCGCCGTGCAAAGCTGCTTCATAACGTCCAACCGTTGCGGTATTCCCGCCTGAGAAGCGCGTCGGCCTCCGCAGCGTTGGTGACCCGGAAGTTGGGGCCGTCCCACTCGAGCCGGGTACCACTGCGGTAGGCGACGTTGCCCAGCATCACCGCCTCGGAGATGGGGCCGGAGTAGCCGAAGTGGCAACTCGTCGGGCTCCCCGTCTTGCAGGCGGCAATCCACTCCGCGCGATGACCGACCTCGGGGTCTGCCGCCGGTGCCGGCGGGATGCTGGGCTCGGGCGGTTCGAAACCGGCGAACTTCTCCTCGGGCCAGAGCATCCACTGGGGGTAGCTCACCAGCAGCATCCCTTCCGTCCCCACGAAGACGCCCCAGGCCCAGTCGGGGAAGGCGTGGTCGGCGAAGACCGGTGCCGGGCCGCCGTGCGTCCAGGTGAGAAGGACGGGTGGCATCTCTCCGCGGGCGGGGAACCGGTAGCGGACATGCAGGCGGCCGGGCGTCGTCTCGGGATGAGGCGGCGGCCCCTCGGCCTCCACCGAGACCGGATAGCGGAGGTCCAGCGCCCAGAAGGCCAGGTCGAAGTAGTGGCAGCCCATGTTGCCGAGGGGGCCGCCGCCGAAGTCCCACCACCGCTGCCAATTGCCCCCGCAGCCGCGGACGTAGGTGGGATGGTAGGGGCGCTGCGGCGCCGGACCGAGGAAGAGGTCCCAATGGAGGCCGGCCGGGACGGGCGGCGTTTCGCTGGGACGGTCGCTGGTGCTGCCGCCCCCCCCCAGCCGGATGTGGCATTCTTCGACGGCGCCGATCGCCCCGCTGCGGATCAGCTCGACGACGCGGCGGTAGTTGTCCGTGGCGTGCATCTGGGTTCCCAGTTGCGTGGCCACCTGCTGCTCCGCCGCCACTTCGGCGGCGACGCGGGCCTCGAAGACGGAGTTGGCCCCCGGCTTCTCGCAGTAGACGTGCTTGCCGCGCCGCATCGCCGCCACACTGGCCGGAGCGTGGCTGTGGTCAGGAGTGCTCACCACCACGGCGTCGATCTGGTGGTCCAGCTCGTCGAGCATCCTCCGGTAGTCGTGATACTTCTTTGCCCGCGGATAGCGGGCGAAGGTGTCGCCGGGGGGATTCCTGCGCCCCGGGGCCGAGTCCGCGGCCGAGCGCTCGTCGACATCGCAGAGCGCCACGATATGCTCCCCGGTCATCTCCGGCTGCGCGGCCGGCTCGATGCGGAGACCCGGCAGGAACTGCACGTTCTCTCCCGCGACGTGGGCGAGATTCCACGCCCCCATGCCGCCGGCACCGATGACGGCGACGTTCAGTTTCTCGTTGGCTGCATAGGACCTGGCCGAGCGACTGTCGCCGAGAATCCAACAGCCGGCGGCAGCCGTGGCCGCTGACCTGACAAACGCCCGCCGATCGAGCCGGCGCGGTTGTTCACGCATCGCTAAACTCCCAGAGCTGGTTGCGTCGCCCCCGCGTGAGCCAGGACAGATCGCCTGTCGCAGGCCTGCGCTCCCTTCACCTCGGCCACTCCCCATGCAGGGCCGGTTACCGGGTCGCCTGGCAGCGGCCGAAGGCTATGCCTCCAGCGACCAACCTTCGCGATACTCCTCGTGCAGCATGTCGTTGGCCGAATCGTCGTTGGTGAAGCGGCAGGCGGGACCGTCCCAGTCCAGCTGCTTTCCCGTACGGATGGCGATATTGCCCAGGAGGACGAACTCCGTCAACATGCCTGCCGAAGGGAAGTGGGACCCGGCGGGCTCGCCCCCCTGGCAGGCCTCGTACCATTCTCCCCATGTCCCCGGACGCCGCGGCAGGGTGCGGGGGACGTCGGCGAACTTCTCGGCCCTCTCCTCCGGGTAGACGCGCGGGCCGATCATGAATCCCTCGTCGCCGACGTACATCTCGCCGCTGCCCGGCAGCGGGAATCCCGGTTCGGGGCTCAACGGCTTCAGCCCGCCGTCGTACCAGACCACGCGAAGCGGCGGCATGCCGTCGCGGGCGGGGAACTCGTAGGTGACGATCGAGGCCAGCGGGGCCGTCTCCGCCGTCACCTTCGTCGACGACGCCGACACGCTCACCGGATGCGTCAGCTTCAGGGCGCGGAGAGGGGTGTTGAAGTGGTGGCAGCCCATGTCGCCCAGCGAACCGGTGCCGAAGTCCCACCAGCCGCGGAAGTTCCAGGGATGGTAGACCGTATCGAAGAAGCGTGGCTCGACCTGCTCCAGGGCCAGGTGGCCCTCCGGCCAGCTCGACTTGAACGGCCGCATGGGAGCCGGCCCGATCCAAAGGTCCCAGTCGAGCGTCTCGGGCACGGCGTCTTCGCCCGCCGGGCGCGCCATCCCCTGGGGCCACCAGGGGCGATCGCTCCACATATGGAGCTCCCGCACCGGACCGATGGCCCCCGCCCAGATCAGCTCGCAGGTGCGGGTGGCGGCTTCGCTCGTGTTGGGCGAGGAGGTGTCCTGGGTGGCCACTCCGGCTTCCGCCGCTACCTCGAGCATTTTGCGGCATTCGTGGATGGTGCGCGTGATCGGCTTCACGCAGCAGACGTGCTTCTTCCGGCGCAGGGCGGGGAGCACGATGACGGCGTGCGTGTGGTCCGGCGTGCCGCAATAGACGGCGTCGATCTCGGAATCGATGGCCTCAAACATCTCGCGGTAGTCGCGGAACCGCTTCGCCTGCGGCCATTCATCGTAGGCCTTTTGGGCGTAGACGTCGTCCACGTCGCAGAGCGCCACGAGCTGGAAACCGGCCTCCACGCATCCGCGGAGCTGCGGGAAGCCGACGCCGCCGACGCCGATGCCCGCCAGCGCCGGCTTGCCGCTCGGCGCCGTGTAGTTCGCCCCGCCCAATACGTGGCGCGGGACGATCGCAATCGATGCCGCCGCGGCCGCGGCGCCGCCCAGCCATTGCCGACGCGTGATGTCCTGCGACATGGTCGGTTCTCCTCGGTGTCTTCTTCAAACGGGTCAGTGCTTCCCTGGGGGCAAAGGGAACGGTCCCGGGCGAGGGGAAGCATTCCAAGGCGTTCCCCGGCCACCGTACAACGAGGCGGACCCCGTTGTCAAGTCGGCGGTGCCCCCGAAGGCCCCCCTTCCCTCCGACTGCCCGGCGATGCCCGCCCTCGTGCCTCGCCGGGGCAACCGGGACGCGCGGCTTCCGTTCCGTGGCCCGTGCGCTGCGGTACGCCGCGGAGGAGGAGAAGAGCAGGGCGAACCGCCAGCGGCATCGGCACACGGTATCGATGGGTCGTTTGGTTGCGGTGGCGGCGGCGGCCGAGTAGTAGTAGTATTCCCGTCGGTCGGTGGGCGAAGTACTGCCGTCGACGTGGATCGCCGAGGAATACGGCGCACATGGAGCAAGGGGAAGGGAAGTATGAGAACGAGCTGCCTGATCAACAACTACAACTACGGCCACTTCGTCGAGGAGGCCGTGGCGTCGGCGCTGGCACAAAGCCATCCGCCCACGGAGATCCTCATCGTGGACGATGGTTCCACGGACGATTCGGTGGAGCGCTTGCGCCGCCGTTACGGCAGTCAGCCGCACGTGCGCATCATCGAGCAAGCCAATCTTGAAATACGCCCCCAGTGATGCTATAGATGGCTCGGGCGGCCACGGGGGTGAGTGCGCTGCTGCTCAGGCCGGCCCCCAGGCGCTCGATTTCGACCACGGCACCAGCCCCAGCCCCCTCGACAGAACCGGCTCATTGCCGACTGGTCGCCAAGGGAGGCCACCAAGCAAGCTCGAATGGGACGTTGTCAGCCGATGGTAACGGATATGAGAGCGAGATGTTCTCGTAAGTCGCGGCGAAGTCGAGACCCAATCACCGCATCCTATTCGCGAGGAACCCACCGATGAACCGTCTGCACAACTACTGCCTGGTCCTGGTACTCTTCGCCCTCTTGGCCGGTGGACTCCTGCCGGCCGGCTCCGCCCCGGTCCGGGCGGACGGGACGCCCTCGCACTGGTGGGTCTACATCGGCACCTACACCCGCGGGGACAGCGAGGGGATCTACCTGCTCCACATGGATGCCCAGAGCGGGCACCTCGAAATGGTGGGCCTTGTCGCCGAGGCGGCCAACCCCTCCTTCCTGGCCATGCACCCCGAGCGGCCGCTCCTCTACGTCGTCAGCGAGCTTTGGGATGCGGAGGGTGGGCCCGTCAAGGCCTATACAGTAGCCGGAAACGGCGAACTGGAGCTGCTCAATGAACAGTCGTCCTTGGGCGCCGGCCCCTGCCACGTCACCGTTCATCCCTCCGGCGAGTACGCGGCGGCGGCCAACTACGGTGGCGGCAGCACGGTGGTCTTCCCCATCGGCGAGGACGGCCGCCTCGGCGAGCCGACGGCCTTCTTCCAGCACGAGGGCTCGAGCGTCCATCCCCAGCGGCAGCAGCGCCCCCACGCCCACTCGGTCAACTTCGACGCCGCCGGGCGGTTCCTCTTCGTCGCCGACCTCGGAATCGACAAGGTGCTCGTCTTCCGCTTCGACGAACAGGAGGGGACGCTCGAGGCCCACGATCCGCCCGCTGCCGAACTGGCCCCAGGCGCCGGCCCCCGGCACTTCGCCTTCCATCCCAGCGGCCGCTTCGCCTACGCCATCAACGAGCTGGACAGCACGGTGACCGCCTTCGCCTACGACGCCGAGGCAGGCCGCCTGACCACCATCCACACCGTCCCCACGCTCCCCGACGACTTCGACGGAAACAGCACCACCGCCGAGGTCCGCGTCCACCCCTCGGGCCGCTTCCTCTACGGCTCGAACCGCGGGCACGACAGTATCGCCGCCTTCGCCATCGACACCGAGACCGGGCGCCTCACGCCCATCGGCCACAGTCCCACGCAGGGCAGCACACCGCGGAACTTCAACATCGATCCCTCGGGCAGCTTCCTCCTCGCGGCCAACCAGGAGAGCGATACCGTGGTCGCCTTCCGCATCGACCCGGAGCAGGGCTCGCTCGAGCCGACCGGTCAGCGGCTGGAGGTTCCCACCCCCGTCGCTGTCCTCTTCGCCTCCCCAGGGCAATAGAAGGACGAAGGGGAGATCGATAACTCTTCTCCCCGGCCGCTGACCGCCGTCACATGCCCCGTTTCGTCATCCTCACGCACGACCATCCCCGCGGGCTGCACTGGGACTTGATGCTCGAACAGGGCGGGGCGCTCGCCACCTGGGCCTTGGCCGAGGAGCCCGCAGCCGGAAAGGCCATCACGGCCGAGCCCCTCGCCGACCACCGCCTTGCCTACCTCGACTACGAGGGCCCCGTATCCGGCGCGCGAGGCGAGGTGAACCGGTGGGATCGAGGCGACTACTTGGTGGTCGAGGAGTCTGCCTCCACGCTGCGAGCCTCCCTCGAAGGTACACGGCTTCGGGGCACGATCGTGCTGCGGCGGGAGGCCGATCGCTGGACGTTCACCTACGAGCCGGGCGCCGGCGCCTAGAAGCCACTCTTCGGACCGTGGCGCCGCAGCGCGAGCAGAGGAATCCGCCCGGCGCAGCGACCGACGCGGGTACCCGCCGCTCACCGCGCGCCCCGCCGAAGCGTGGCCGCCCGCGCGGTGGCGCTCTCCGTGGTGCCCGCGACGTAGACTTCGCCCTCGCCGAGATAGACCTCCTCGACCCGAATCCGCTTTCCCCCGTCGGCGAGGATCGGCGCCAGCGCGATCAGCGCCACGGGATCGCCGTTGGCCTGCCGCCAGGTGACGCGCAGATCCATCTGGCGGGCCGCCTCCTCGACGGCGTCGATAACGACGCCCATCGGCAGCGGCAGCGTTCCCGCACGGACTCGCTTCAGCCGCAAGGCGAGCTGGTCGGGCTCGGGGAGCGCCACCTCGACTTCCACCGACACCACCCCCTCGATCATTCCGCCGGCGGCACGATAGGCCAGCGTCAGGCGGTCGTCAAGGATGGCCACGCGCGGTTCGGTTACCCCCGCCGGTACCAGACCCGGGTGGTTCTCGACCAGGTCCACCGCCAACCAGCCGTTGATCTGGCCGACCGTAAAGACGGCGTGCCACTCGCCTCCCCGGTTCAGATCGCTGGTGAGCACGCTCGCCTGCTGGAGAAACGCGTCACTGGCCTGCTCGAGAACGGCACGATCGGCAGCTAGCGACTCCCGGTAGAACGCCGGGGCCTGCCGGGCGGCATACTGCGCGCCGAAAAGAAGAATCGCCAGTACCGCCGCGAGCGCCACCAGCCCGAAAACCGCGATTCGCAATCCTCTTCGCACCAGTCCATCCACCTCACGACAGCCCCGCTCCGCCCTTGACCCGTACAGAAGGCATTGTGCGGTTCAACGGGCCGCGGTCAATGCGAATCGTTGCACACCCGATTTCCGGACCATCCGCCGTAGCCGGCGTATAATGAGGCAATCGATGGCTGAGGGTGGAAATTGTGGATTCGGGCAGCCCCCCGGCAGTGCGGACTGGTCGGCACTGGGCCGACCTGTGTGGTGGGTGGCGACTGCCCAAAGACTTGAAATGGAGGACAACGATGCGAAGCTACAAGTCGAGCCGGGGCCGCAGTTTGCGGCTTTTCATGCCGTTGGTCCTGTCTGCCCTGGCGGCAATGGTCCTGCTCCCCACGGTGAGGGCCGCGGCCGACGAGTACGAGGGGCCACTCGCCGGCAAGCACGTCGCCTTCCTCGTGGGGGAAGGTGTCCACGACGCCGAGACCCTGGTACCTCTCGGCTACCTCGTCAACCGCGGGGCGCAGGTGACGGTGGTCGGCCCCACCGTCGGGGAGGTGAAGGCCTACAACAGCGACATCCGCGTTCACGTGGAACAGGCCGCGACCGACGTCTCCGCCGACGACTTCGACGGCCTGGTGATCCCCGGCGGGCGCTCGCCGGCCAACATCCGCCAGTACGACGCCGTGGTCGACTTCGCCCGCGACATCACCGAGGCGGGTAAGCCGGTGGCCGCCATCTGCCACGGCCCTCAGGTCCTGGTCACCGCGGGTGTCCTCGAAGGAAGGCGGGCCACCAGCTTTGCAGGCATCGCCAACGAGCTCCGGGAGGCCGGTGCGGAGTATTCCGACGAGGCGATGATCCGCGACGGCAACATCATCACCTCGCGCCTGCCCGGCGATTTGCCTCCGTTCTGTGCCGCTCTGGAGGCGGCGCTGCTCGGTCGCTGACCGGTCAATCGCGCCACGCACCCCGCGCGAACCCAACCGCGCGAACCCGACACGGGGACGTACGCTCGCCCCTGGCGAAGAACGTGCGTCCCCGTTCTTTCCCCCCGAGCAGGCCTCCGCGCGGCTCCACCGCAAACTCGCCGGGATAGCCGCACGAAGACCTTCAGCCCGTGAGGACCGCGGCGCCGCCCACCCGGTTCCTGGGGAGGGCCGGTCGGCGGTGCCAACGGCTCGCTCCCCGCCCGGCATGGCGGACACGGGACGCTTTGGGAACCGCTGGGGCCAGCGCCGACGGACGGCGCCGGGACCCCTACGGCTCGCGAGCCGCCATGCTCGCGAACCTGGGCGCCGCCGTCGTCTCACTGGCCAAGGGGGGCCCGCCTTCCAGGTCGTCGGCCACGAGCTCGAGTCCGTTGATCATGGGAGCCAGCTCCGCGCCTTGTGACTTGCGGAGCTCAACGGCCATCGCCTCCCCGACGTTCACGGTGAACTCTCGCACCGCGCCACGGAAGCTGCCGCCCGCCTCGGCGACGATGTCGAAGCCGCTCAACACTTCCTCGCCGTCGATGAGCACGTCGAAGACGCGCTCACCGGGTCCGACGCCCGCTTCGAGCTCGGCGAAGTGGAGCCGGACCCTGTAGACGCCCTCGACCACGTCGTCCACCGTGATCCGCTCGTCGTCCTCGCTCTCCCTTGCCGAGGCGGCGACCCAGGCGATGCTGCCCCCCTCGTCGGAGATGGCCGAGGGGTGACGCCGGTGGGTGCCCGACTGGTCGTGCCACACCCGCCCCGAGTCGTCGACCCGGCGGCCCGGCGCCCCGAAGTTGAGGCCGTGCCCTTCCGGGTTCGGCGGCGCGGCGTCGTAGCGCGTCCAGAACTCGATGTCCCGATCGCCCGGCATGTGGATCAGCGCCAGCGACGTCTGGTGCGCGTAGCTGCACGTGCAGGTGCGGGTGTAGTCGAGCGCGTTGACAACTCCGTCGGCGGCGATCAAATTCGGCGTGCAGCCGGCGCGGATGCCGCTGAGGTTGCCGGTGCCGCTGTCGTGCTCCAGGTCGAAGAAACCGGCGTAACCGGTGCGGTACAGAAGGAGATGCTCGCTGGCGTTGAGGGTGTTGCAGCCGTAGCGGCGGCTGTACGTCCAGTTGTCGCGGGAGCCGGTACGAGGTTGTTCGCGCATCCGCGTCTCGCCGGTCAACAACGAGACGGCATTCCCCGGCCGGCCGGGGATCAGCGTGTCGCCGCGGACCGCCGCGGGCAGGACGAAGCGTCCACGCTCCCAGAGGATTTCGCCGTCGCGGCCGCGGCGGGCGGTGAGGTTGCGGGGTTCGTCCTCAAGCCGCCGCCGCAGGTCCTGGCTGCCCCCTTCGACGAGTACGTCGTGCTCCTCGCTGTAGAGCAGCAAGGTGCCGAAGACGTTGCTGTCGGTCTGCCACCGCTCCTCCCCGGTCTCCAGGTCGAGCGCCAGGACCATCGAGGGCTCCTCGGGGATCTGCCCCCGCCGGGCCACGTGCGCCAGGGCGTTTTCGGAAAGCCCGTCGATCACGAAGAGCGTCTCCGCCGCACTGACGATGGCGTTGTGCCGGAAGCCGATGCGCGCCTCGCGTTCCCACTGGACCGTGCCCGTACGGCGGTCCATCACCACCAGCCGCCGGCTCGACGTACCGCTGTAGCTTTCCGTCCATCCCAGTTCCTGGTCCTCGAACAGGTGCGGCTCGGACGTGGTGATCAGGAAGTCGCCCTGCACGCTGACGTGCCCCCAATCGGGTGCGCCGTCGCCGTAGAGCTCGGCCACCGGCCGGCCGGGCAGGGAGAACGCGCCGACCGTCTCGCCGGTGGCCGGGTCGAGGCGATGGATGCGTTCCTCATGGCGCAGATAGACGCTGTCCGGGAGCGTTACGAAGGGGCTGCCGATGTACGTGGCCCCCGGGATGTTCGTCATGTAGACTTCCCTTCCACCGCTCCACTCCTCTTCTAGTTCGAGGTTCGTGAAGGGGTGGCCGATGCCGGGAAACTCGCGCTCCCAAAGCTGGCGGCCGGTGTAGACGCAGCGGGCAGCGATGGTCTCCACTCCCAGGAAGACCTGCCGTCCTGCGGCGACCTGGGGCCGCGGACCACCGGAATGGCGCGGCAGGATGTTGTGATTGTTGGGCCCGCCGAACCAGAGGACGCCCAGCGGCAGCCGCACCCGCTGCTCGCGCGAGAGGAGCGTGTTGGCCGGATCGTGGTGCTGATGGGTCCACTGGCCGGCGCCGCGGAGCGGTCCGCCGCGGGTGGCGAAGAGGTGGCCCTCGCCGGCTCGCACGGAAACCTCGTCCACCTCGGCGGCGGCCAGCGCCTCGGTCAGCGTCGCCGCGGAGATGGTGGCGCCGCCCAGCCAGGCCGCGCCGCCGTAGGGGCGCAGGCGGTCCAGCATACGGGCCGTGAGGGCCGCGTCGCCCCCGAACCCCGCCGCCGCGGCCTCTTCGCTCACCACCATACTGAAGAGGTAGGGCTGCACGGAAAACGCCGCGGGGTCCGCCGCAACCACGGCCGCCCGCCGCCCGTACATGCCGGCGCCCGCCAGCTCGTCGCGCAACGCCCGCACCCGCTCGGCATCGTCTTCCACCACCACCAGGTGCAGACTGCTCCGCGACAGCAGCTCCCGCATCAGGTCCCCCGACCCCGCGCCCAGCATCAGGGCATACCCGTGCGACTCGCCGAGGGCGTCGAGTGCTTGCCGGGCCGCTTCCGCCCAATCGTCCCCGCGCGTCGCGAGCGCGGCGGGGCGGAATTCGTGACGCACCGGCTCCACCGCCTCCGGTCCGAAGCAGTAGAGCCTGCCGCCTTCGGTGGTGACGAAGAGGCGGTCGTGCGCGGCCAGCTTGTAGAAGACTTCGCCATCGATCCGGTCGCCCAGCGCCTCCACCCGGTCCTGGAGCATCTCGTTGCGCTGCATCCCCATACCGCCCGCATGAACGGCGTAGTCGCCGTGCCCCTTGCTGCCGCGGTAGTCCGCCTCGATGACCTCGCCGGTATTCCGGTCGAGATGCACGGGGTTCGGGCCGCGGCCGGCGGAGACGACCAACTGTTCCGCATCGGCCGCGATGTAGCCCTGCGGCGAGAGCCCGCCATAGCCGTCGGCGCCGCCGTGGGGGAGCTCGACGTAATCGGAGCTGGTGGTATCGTTCACCCACACCACCTCGCCGCTCTCGGCATCCAAGGCGTAGATGAAGATCCCGTGCAGCGGCCAGACGCCCGCCGCGAAGTAGATCGTCCCGTCTTTGACCACGGGGCCGCCCCGCGCCGCCCAATAATTGATGATACGCTCGTTGCCCAGCAGGCGGTGGTCCGACGGCCCGCCGCGGAACTTCCAGACGAGCTCACCGCTTTCTGCGTCCACGCAGTACAGGTGCCCGTCGTCGGACACGAAATAGACCCTGCCGTTCCAGGCGGCCGGTGCCAGCCGCACCGGGCCGTCGGTGTAGAACCGCCACAGCTCGGCGCCGTCGTCGATGCAATACGCGGTGACGCTGTCGGTGACGTTCGAGGGAACGAAAACCCGCGGCCCCATGACGACGGGCGTATAGGAGACGTCGAAGTCCAGCTTGCCGCGGTCGTCCCACTGGTACCGCCAGGCCCGCTGCGGCTCGGGGAGTTCGCGGACCCACTGAAGGTGCAACTCCTCGGAAAGCTGCTGCGGAGTATCGGCACTGCGGGCGGCGTCGTACCGCCACATCGGCCAGTCGGCGGCGAAAATCCCCCCGCTGCCTACCCAGAGCCCCAGCAACACCAACCAGAGCGGCCCAGTCCGGGGCCAACGCGCAAGGTCTCGCATGGCGATCCCCTTTCTTCTGCGGTGACGTGGATCGTTCCTCCCTTCCGGATCAGGGGGCATCCTCCCGAAAGATGTCCCACCAGGGACTGCCGGCCGAGGCCCCCCCGCCGGCGCCGGCAGACTGCCTGCCGGCACGCCCCCAGCCTATCATGTCAGGCCGTGCCACGCGACCCGCAAGACATCGCCGGCCGCGTCAGGGCGTCAGGCACGGTACGTGCCCGACCTGCGGAGCTGGAGCGTCTCCATGGAGACCTTTCCCGTCCCCGAGCCGACCCTGCACAGCGCAAAGAGGCAATACGTACCGTCGACGATCTCCCCGCTCTTCTGTCGTGGTCGCTCTCCTCTTGGAGCGAGGGGGTCGGCCGGGGTTCACGGCGTTGCGTGCCACGCGGCCCGCTTTGCTCGCGGGACGCGCCACCGGCCCGGGCCCTTACTGCCGCAGCAGCCCGCCGAGGAGTTGGAGGACGCCCTGCACGGTGGAGGGCTCGGGCATGGGGAGCTTCAGGCAGGGGCGGCCCGTGGCCTCGTCGTGGCTCAGGAACGACTCGGGCGGGGGCAGACGGTCGAGAGGGAGCCCTTCGAGGAGCCTGGCGACTCCGGCGGCCTCGCCTCCCTCGGCCTCGCCCGGGGCGCGGGCGGTGACGTCGATGGTGGTTGGGATCTGCACACCGAGGGCCTTCCCGAGCTTGTCGACCAGGGCCTTCCCCGCCTCGAAGACTTCGTCCCAGGCGGGATCGTCGAAGAGGGCTGCGGCCTCTCCTCGCCGACCCGCGGCCTCGCCATCTCCGCGGCGCCTGCCGTCGCCGGCGGCTTCGCGGTCGAGCGATCCGGCGGCGTCCTCGATCAGCCCCGGGCCCGAGGCGTCGGGCACGGCGGCCGTCACCTTCTCCACCGAATCGATGAACCGCTTGAGCTTGGTGCCGCCCAGGAAGACCTCGTTCTCGCCGCCGTCGAGCACCCCCGCGAAGACCGACTTCTTGAAGGCCAGCACGGCGAGCATCCCCTCCTCGATGGTGCCGCGGGCGATGAAGTGGACCACGCGGACGGGCCGCTGCTGGCCCAGGCGGTGGACCCGCCCGATCCGCTGCTCGAGGAGGGCCGGGTTCCAAGGCTGATCGAGGATCATCACCGCCGAAGCGTGCTGCAGGTTCAGGCCCAGCCCGCCCGCATCCGTGGAGAGGAAGAGGCGGCAGCGGTCGTCCTCGCGGAACCGCTGCACGAGGTCTTTCCGCTTGGGGCCGGCAACGCCGCCGTGGAAGAGGATGTGGTCCCACTTCCGCCGCTTCAGCCGCGGCACGATTATCTCGTGCATCCGCACCCACTGGCTGAAGACGACCACCTTGGCGGCGGGGTCTTCGAAGATCTCCTCCAGGTGATTGACCAGCTCGTCGGCCTTGTGGCCGTGGTCCGTCTCCTGATCGACCAGGTAGGTGCTGTTGCAGGCCATCCGCATCCGCTGCAGGGCGGCGCGGAGCCGCTGCTGGTCGGTCTCGCTGAGGAAGCCGTAGTTCCGCCACTTGGCGACGATGCGGGCCACGACCTCGCGGGCCTCCTCGTGGAACTGCATCTGCGCGGGCGTCATGGGGACGAAGAACCGCTTCTCGAGCCGCTCGGGGAGCTCAGTGAGGACCTCGTCCTTGGTGCGGCGGATCAGGAGCGGGGCCAGCGTCTGGGAGACGGCGTGGAGGTTCCGGTAGCCGACCACCTTGCCGTTCTCGTCAGTCTGCTGGTGCTCGGCGAGGAAGCGGAACATGGGCCCTAAGCGGAAGCGGTCGACCACCTCGACGATCGAATAGAGCTCCTCGAGGCGGTTCTCCAGCGGCGTGCCCGTGAGCACGATGGCATAGTCCGATTCCAACCGCTTCACCGACTGCGCCGTGACCGTCTGCCAGTTCTTGATCCGCTGTGCCTCGTCGAGGATGACCAGGTCCGGCTGCCAGTGGGCGATGTGGTCCAGGTCGCGGCGGATCACATCGTAGTTGGTGATCTTGTAGAAGGCCTCGGCGCCGTAGGCGGCTGCCCGCCGATGGGCGAAGCCCTCGACGACCAGGGCATCCCGGCCGGCGAATTTGGCCAGCTCCTGCCGCCACTGGTGCTTCAGCGAGGTGGGGCAGACGACGAGCACCCGCTCGACGCCGGCGATCTTGGCGAGGATCTCCGCTCCGGCGATGGCCTGGACGGTCTTGCCCAGCCCCATTTCGTCGGCGATCAGGCAGCGGCCGGTGCGGGCGGCGAAGAGGGCGCCCTCGCGCTGGTAGCGGTAGAGGGGCACCTTGAGCAGCCCGGCGAATGACCCACTGCGGACGCCGCGGGGAAAGAGCCGCGCCAGGGCCTCCTCGCGGTGGGCCCGGTCGCGGAGGCGGGCCAGGTAGGCGTAGACGTCGTCGTAGCAGCGGAGCGCGTGGCCGCGCTTCTCCGCCCTGGCGAGGAGATTGGGGATCTCCTCGGCGGCCTCGGGGCGCAGCACGCCAGAGGCGTCGAACGCGCGGTCCAGCGCCGCGCGGACCGCCGGCGGACACTCCGAGCCCGGTCGGCAGACGATCTGCCGCTGCGCGCCGTAGCGGAGGAATATCTCCGAATAAGGGGGCTGGTAGCCCAGGCCCAGCTCCCGGGCGGCCTTCTTCGTCCGCCCCAGGCGGGCGAGGACGAACTCGATGTGCTTGCAGGTTCCCAGCGTATTGACGGCGAAGTCGGGGCAGGAACAGTAATTATCCCCCAGCGCCGCACCGCGGACGGCCACCCGGTAGGTCCGCCCGCTCTGGGGGTTGTGGACCTCGAAATCGGAGAAGAGGGGGTGCTCGCCGACGTTCTTCATGCGGAAGTCCTGCTCGCGGCCGAACTGCCGCCGCAGGGCCACCTGCCAGTCCTCGATGGTCATCCCCGCCGGGCGCTGGGTTCGCGAGATCCGCGCCCGCTTCGCCGCGGCCGCCGCCCCGGAAGTCTTCTTTTTCTTCTTCGTGGCCCGCTGCCGCGTACCCGCCGTGGTCGCACTCGCCTGCCGCACGGGGCGCGCCGTTCTGCCTTTGGGTTGCTCCGTCATGGGTCGTTCCCTCCCGGATGATGCGATTCCTCTCGCGCTGGAAGTTGGTTCTCCGGAACGGGAATCCCGCCAAGGACCTTTGGGGGATTTCCGAACAATCTCTCAAACCGTTCACGGAAGTGGGGTAGCTCTTGCAGGATACCGAAGACAGTGAGAGCGAATCCGAGGAACAGGAGAAGGTTGTTCAGCGCGACAGTCCCCCCCTCGACTTTGCTTGCCAGCACGAAAATGCCTCCGGCAATCAGGTACAACGGCCCGCAACGGAACATGACCGAGTCGCTCCCGCGTTTCGGGTAAGCCCGGGCCGCTCCGGTCGGTTCTCTTCACTCGACCGGCCCGACTGCCGACAGAGACTGCCCGAGCGCCGCTCAGCCTAGCCGATTGCGACGCGAATTCCAAGCTGGAGCATTGACCGGACCTCGCGCTCCAAGCCCCCTCCTCTTTGTACCGGAGGCCCCTACTGTCTTGTCTGCGAGCCGACTATGCCTGACTTTTCGCGCCGGTGAAAAATATCTCGGCCCCGCGTCCAAGAATCGGCGCGGTGCGACGAATACCGGTGGATTGCGCGGTGTTTTTCGGGAAGCGATCGCCCTGGCGGATGCGGAGCGATCGGTCCCCAGCACAGGACCCTTATGGGGGAGGCAACGTCCATGGTTTGCAGAAAGAGATCGGCTGCTAGGCTGTGTGGGCTGATCTTGGTAATGGGGGCCGCCCTCCTGTCGGTGGGTGCGGCAGCGGCGCCCGCTCGTCCACCGGCCGCAGAGATACTCCCCAACGAGACCGTCTTTCTCGTTCACGTCCCCGACGTGCACGAACTGGCCACCCGTTTCATGAATTCCTCGATGGGACAGATGAGCCAGGATCCGGAGCTGCGCCCGCTGGTTTCGGGGATCTACGGCTCACTGGCCGATCAGATGGCCCGCATCCAGGAGCAAGTGGGGCTCTCCCTCGATGATCTGGTCGCCATTCCGCAAGGGGAGATCATGTTGGCCGCCGTAACGCCCTCGGCGGGCCCCTTGGCGGTCGTCTTTCTGCTCCATGCCGGCGATCAGGCCGAAAGCATCGAGACCCTTCTGGAGCGAGCCGACCGGGTTGCTCAGCGCAACGGTGCCCGCAAGGTCGAGACCACCGTCGCCGGTACGCCCGTGGTCACATACGAAAACCTCGGCCCGGAGCGGCGGGCGGTCAGCTATGTCCTCCGCGAGGGGACCTTTCTCCTCAGCAGCGACCTTTCCGTGCTCCGCCAGATGCTCCTTGCCTGGGACGGCGGGCCGGCCCTCGTGCTGGCCGACAATCCCAGCTTCCAGGCCATCGAGAGCCGCTGCCGGGCCACCGCCCTCGACGCTCCGCAGGCCCTCCTCTATGCCGATCCGATCGGCATCCTGCAGACGATCGGCCGCGATGCTCTGCCCGTCCGCCTCGTGGTAGCCATGCTTCCCCAACTGGGCCTCGACGGGGTGACGGCGGTGGGGGGCGCCATGCGGTTCGATGCGGGGCAGTTCGACGCCGTTTCCCAGTTCCACGTGCTGCTCGAGCCGCCGCGGAGCGGTGTGATCGAGGTGGTCTCCCTTGAGCCGTCCGACTTCATTCCCGAGCCCTGGGTGCCGGCGGAGGTATCGTCCTATTCATCGCTGAAGCTCAACCCTGAGCAGTCGCTGCGCGCGGTCCGGCGGATCTTCGACGGGATTCGCGGGGAAGGAGCGCTGAGCGTGTGGCTGCAGCGGCGGGTTCTGGAGCCGATCGGTCTCGACCTCGAACACGAGTTTCTCCCTGCCCTGGGGGGGCGGCTCACGTACGTGGCGCTCATTGAGCGGCCGATCCACGAGCGGAGCGGCGGATGGCTGATCGGACTGGAGTTGGACGAAGTGGATGCGATCCGCACTTCGCTGGAAGCGGTCCGCGAGCGGCACTCGCAGGTTGTGGTGTCGCGGTCGTTTGGGGGATACGAGTATTTCGTGGCCGGACCGCCGACCTCCGGGCAGGAACCGGAGGCTCCGGTCACGCCCGATACTCCGCCGCAGCCGCAGATATGTTTCGGGATCATCGGCGAACACCTCGTCATGGCCGATCGGGTGAGCTTTTTCCAGCGGGCGGTCGGCACGGTCATGGGCATTGAGCCGCCGTTGGCCGAGGAACCCGATTTCAAGCTCGTCTTGAGCAACTTGCAGCGGCGAAGCGGTGGAACGCCGCCGGCGATGATCAGCTTCGAACGGCCCGATGAAGGGATGCGATTCTTCTACGAGTTGGCCGCCTCGGACCGCATCCGCGGCCAGATGCACGGCGCCGGGGGAGTGGGGCGTTTGCTGGCCGCGGCGCTCGACGAGCACGGCCTGCCGCCGTTTTCAGTGCTCCAGGGATATCTGGCTCCGGGCGGCGCCATGCTCGTCGACGATGAGACCGGCTGGCACTACACCTCCTTCGGGCTCCGCCGCAGCGGGCCGTAGGCGGCATACGGGGGGCCGGTTACGGCCGCGCAGCCGTCCCGGCCCCCCGGGGCAGGGCCCAGCCCCTGGCGGTCGAAGCGGAGGAGGGCCTCCCAGAGGACCTCGGCCGCATGCTCGATGCAAGCCGGGTCCATATTGTCCCAGTCGTCGCGGCGGTTGTGGTAGTAGTGGGCCGGGGCCGGGTCCATGGCGCACAGGCAGGTCGCTGGGATTCCCACCTCGGAGAAGGCGGCCGCGTCGGTGGCGCCCAGGTAGACCACACTCTCGGCGAGGTCCACACCGCGATCGGCTGCCGCGGCCACGAGGAGGCGGCAGGCCCGCCGGGCGTGGCGGACGCAGCCGTTGCGGTCGCGGCGGTAGACGCAGAGGAAGTCGGCGTCGCGGAGGATCTCCAGGGCCACGACCAACGTCTCCTCGCTACGGAGCTCGGCGGCGTGCCGCCGGACGAAGTCCTTCGCGCCGCGGATGCCGGCTTCTTCGCTTCCGGTGACGAGCACGACCAATTCGGTCTCCTCCAGGCGCCCGATCTCAATGTGGACCTTCCGAGCCATGGCCACGGCGAGGAAGACGCCGCTGAGGTCGTCGTTGGCCCCCGGCACGACCCGGGTAAGGTCGATGAAGAGCACCGCGAGCACGGCCGCCGGCAGGGTGCCCGCCCGCAAGAGGCCGAGCGGCATCCGTAGTTCGGCGAATCGCCCCGCGTCTGCCAGGGCCAGGAGCCCTGACGCCACGTCGAAGGCCAGCGCGGCGGGAAGGGTCAAGAGTCCCAGCCCCACGAGGTAGCGGACGGCCCGGGGGCAGCGGTGCAGCAGCCGCCACTCGCAGGCGGCGTCGATGTGGCCGCAGAGGATCAGGCGGCGCCTTGCCGCCCCCCGCGGGTGCAGGCGGGCAACTACGTTCGCCGACTGCCGGCGCGGAAAGAAGGGATCGAGGAACTCCCGGTAGAGGAGGACCTCGAAGAGGTAGACGGCCAACGCCGCGGCGCTGAAGGCCGCTGCCCACCAGGGCGAGAGCCAGAAGGCCGCGGCAGCAAACCCCAGCAGCACGCCGACGACCATCGGCGCGGCGAAGAAGGCATCCGGGGCCACGGTGAACGGCTCGCGGTCCACGCGGTCCGCGACTTCTTCGAGTTCGGCGCCGACCACGGCCAGCGCCTCGGCCTCACCGCGGCTTCCCGCACGGCGCGGGCCGCAATGCTCGATGACGTGGCGCGCGCGCCCGACGACGTACTCGCCGCAATCGGTAATCGCCTCAGACGCGGCCATCGCTCCCCGGTCTTCCTACGTCGCGCCAGATGCTCCAACGAGCCCCCGTGCAGTCCGCCGCGCGGCAACGGGCGGCGAACGACGCCTCCATTCTCGCCCCTCGTGGCGGGACGTGCCATGGCCCGCCGGAAACGAGGGGCAATTGGAGAGTTCGTCAGGCGTCGTAGCGGGAAAGGTCGGGAGAGACTCCCTCGGGAGTGGCGTCGCTGTCGATCTCGAACCACTCCTTTTCGAAGTCGATCCGCCGCTCCTCGTGGGCGGCCTGATTGGTGACCAGGGCCATCACGGCGTCGGCCAAAGCGACCTCGGGGCCGCAGCGCGGCTGGTTTTCCGGGGCCGGGTTGCGGATGCACCAGGCGAGATGCTCGATCTGTTCGCGGTAGCCACGGCTGACGCGGGCCGTGGCAGCGGCGGCCACAGCCGCCTCCTGGCCGGGGCTGGCCTGCGTGTCCAGGATCAGATCGTCGTCGTCGCGGACGCCCACCCGGGAGCTGACGTCGGCATCCTTGTAGAGCATCACGTCCAGCTCGGTCTCGAGGATGAGCGTCCCGTTCGTCCCGCAGACGACCTCGCCGTAGCCGCCGAAGCCGTTGCCGTTGACCGACGAGTACTGCACGCCGATGCGCTTGCGGTTGTCGTGGGGGTCATCCGGATTGAATCCGGGGGCCGGGAACTCGATGATGCAGTAGATCTGGTCCTCCACGTCGCGGTCCGGCGGGAAGAGGGGGCGGTTGGCCGACGCCACCACGCTCAAGGGGAGCTGCTTCACGCCATCGTGGACGGCGGAAATGAAGATGCTCGCCGCGTCGAGCTGGTGGCTCCCCAACTCGGCCATCAGGCCGCCACCGGTCCGCTCCCAGAGCCGCCAGCGGATGAGCTCCTCGGCCGCCGGGCGCTCGTAGACCACGTTGCCCGCGGCATCCTTGATGGCGCCGTCCTCGTAGCCGAATTGGGCGGCGATATCCTTGACTGCCTCGTCGGCGATCTGGGCCTGCCGCTGGGCCACCCGGTTCCGCCAGGTGATGACATCGCCCCCCGTCTGCTCCTCGCGCTCCAGGCGGCCCTGCCAGCTCTGCAACCCCCGCTCGAGATCGCCGGCCAGGGGGTCGTCGGGCTTGATCGCCTCGGGCATGGGCGGCTGCCAGCTATCGCGCCCGGGGACGTTGCCGCGGTGCCACTGGGCGCGGATGAAGGCCAGCTCGCCGATCAGGCCGCGGCGGATGGTGTCGACGGCGTTCTCGTAAAGGATGTTGTAGTGCCGCTGGTGGCCCACGGCGAGCAGGAGCCCCGTCTCCTTGGCGGCCCGGCACATCTCCTTGCAGGCGTAGACCGTCTGGGCCATGAGCTTCTCGCAGAGCACGTGGAGCCCCCGGCGCATGGCGGCGATGGTCGCCGATGCGTGCAGGTGCAGCGGCAGGCCGACGATGATCATCTCCAGCCCGTCGTCGTCGGCGTGTTCGAGCAGCTCGCGGTAGTCGCCGTAGACCTGGACGTGCCTGCGGGCTTCCTCTTCGCTCTCCCAGCCGTAGACCTTCATCAGGCCGGGGCGCGCCTCCAGGGCCGCCTCGCTGTACCAGTCGCCGTGGAAGGCGCGGTGGATGTTGTAGGGGCGGATGTCGGCAATCGCCTTGACCTGGACGAACTCGGGATTGCAGGCCCCCATGAGCACGCTTCCCTGGTCGCCGGTCCCCACCACGCCGACGCGGACCGGCTCGGCCACCGACTTGCCGTACCCGTAGTAGAAGGCTCCCAAGCTGCCGCCGGCGACCACCGCCGCGGTGAGACTTTCCTTGAGGAAGTCGCGCCGCGTGTGGCCGATGGCGGCGTGGAAGTTCTGCCGTCCGATATCCTTTTGTTCCGGAGTGGGGTTGTC
>SLBP01000128.1:0-15063 GCA_007126245.1 Planctomycetales bacterium | reverse complement strand
GTACACCCCTCGGGAGTCTCGGTCCAGTGATCAGGCTCCCCGAGGGGAACTTTCTTCCGAGCCTCACCCAAATCGATCAGGAATTGCCGAATCTACATCGATTACCTTGCTCACGCTCAGCGGCACAGCACGCAGTGCCGCTGCTATTTGAGGGTAGCCTACTCGGGCATGCATACTATATTATGTCACGCACGGGTGCTACCGTAATCCCCGTGGCACGTACCGAGCCACATGGTTACCGAAAGACCTACCGCAAGATCGTCCGAGATCGCATTCCCGCAATCATCCGCAAGGCTGGCGGAATCGCCCGCGTTCGCACGCTTCCGCGCGCGGAGGCTATCGTGCTATTGTCGCAAAAACTGATCGAAGAAGCATTCGAGGTGTGGTCGGCGTCAACAACGGACATGGTTCATGAACTAGCTGACGTGCTCGAAGTACTCGATGCGCTGCGCCGAGAATCGGGAATTGCACAGCATACTCTCCAACAGGTCCGAGAAGATAGACGAGCGACACGTGGAGGATTCGACGCTCTCTTATATCTGGAGGAGACAGACTTACGGTCGCTGAAAGTCACACCTGGCACCCAGGGCCAATTGCCCCTTTTTGGAGACGAGCCTGAAACGGTCCTTGCGCACGGGTCACGCCGCAGAAGGCACGTGCAATTGACGCTTGGCAAGGTGCCGCAGGACATTTGCGTCGTTAGCGCGCCTCTAGTGCCCCCCACTGAGGGCTCTGATAAACTGGTCACGTTTCGACTCAAAGACCTAGGCGTTTCTCTTGAGATTTCCTACCACGAGAACCGTCTACATATGCGGCTGTTTCGGCCAGGGCGTGAGCGAGATCGGCGTCAACGTCTTCTGTTTCCTGATTTAGACGAGACCCCCGAGGACCAGCTTTTCGAGCAACCCTGAAAACGGAACTATGGCAAACATAAGACTGTCCGAAGATATCACGCCCCTCAAGAACTGCGCTCTAAGAGCCAGCCAGGCGGTGCTGCACCTATGGGATAAGGACCGGAAGACCTTCTGGCGGTCCACGGAACATCGGAAGAGAGATGTCAAGAAGGCCAAACCGCTAGATTTCTTTCCCACCGTTTCACTTCGTTCGATTCAAGCACTCTTGAAGCTTCTCGCCGAATTCCCTGAGTGGATAGCCGAGTCGGGTATTGACACACTTCTTCGCGATGACTGCCTGCCGAGTCTCGTGAAAAGGAAACACTCGTCTTTCCGAACAACTCTCAATCCTCAAAGGGCCAATGCGGGGCTTAATCCCTTCACATTGTCTCTTTATGTTGATGTCTTTGCAACTGTTCGCAGCCAACCCTTACTTTCGAACCGAGGTGCCACAACCGCTTTCAGCCGCCTTTGTTCGGCTATTCAGGACCTGCTGCGGCACTCCACGCTTTCTAACCCTGCCGATCTGGCGGTGCCACGCGTTCATCCTTTTCTGCTGTATCATGCCAGTCGTGCCTTAGCTAATGCCACTATGGTGCCTTCATTACCTGTCAAGACAAAGGAAGAGATTGAGCTGATCAATGCTCGAATTCGGGAAGATGTTCGGAGTTCTGTAGAACGTTTGCTTGCGAAGCACGCGCTAAAGCTGTTGGCACCATGTGATTCCGTGGCGTTGGCGTTCTGCGCGGCTTCGTTGGCGCTCCACAACTCCGAAGATGACTACCAGAGGATTACGACCTCCTTGAACATTTGCTTTGAGGCTGGATGACGAGGCGAAGCTTTTTTGGCAGGGTTGCGGCGACAGGAGCGGGATTCGCGGCCGCCGCCCGCTGGGCCAGCGCCGCCGACAAGCGCCTGAACGAATGCCTCGTGACCGATTTCGGCGCCAAGCCCGACGACGACAGCGTTCAGACTGCCGCGATTCAGGCTGCCATCGACGCGGCGGCCGACCGAGGCGGGGGCACGATTCGCTTTCCCAAGGGACGCTTTCTCTCGGGGGCCATTCGGCTGCGGGACAATATCCGCCTGGTTCTCGAGGAAGGCGCGGTCCTCCGGGGGAGCGATAACTGGCGCCACTTCGGCCAGGGTGGCTGGATCGACGCCCTGATTACCGCCCGCGATGCCCGCGGCATCCGTATCGAAGGGCCTGGACGCATCGACGGCGCCGATTGCGAGAATCCCAAGGGCGAAGAGGGGGGGCGCGGACCGCACGCCATCGTGCTGCTCGGTTGCCGCGACGTCGCTATCGCCGACCTTGCCGTTGCGCGGACCGGCAACTATGCCATGTACTGCCAGGATTGTTCTGATGTTCAGATTGGCGGAGTGTCGGTTCGGGGTCGGAACGACGCGCTGCACGCCCAAGCCTGTCGACGATTCACGGTGCGCGACTCCGATTTCCGCACGGGGGACGACTGCCTGGCCGGATGCGACAACACCGACTTCGAGGTCCTCGATTGCCGGATCAACTCGTCGTGCAACGGGTTCCGGCTCGGCGGCGTGAACCTTGTGGTCAGGAAGTGCGAATTCTGGGGGCCGGGCGAGCATGCCCACTGGTTCAGTGTGCGGCGCGGCTCGCCGCGAACGAACATGCTCGCGGCGTTCTACCACTTCGCCCCGACCGACCGCAATCCGAAGCTGCCCAGCGACAACTGGCTGATCGAGGACTATACGATCGACAACGTCGACCGGGTGTACGAGTACAACTTCGAGCGAGGCACGTGGCAGACGGGCCAGCCCGCTCGGCGACTGCACTTCCGCAACGTCAAGGCCACCCGCATCGCCCGCCCGCTGACGGTGCTTGGAGATGCCCAACGGCAGTTCGAGTTGACGCTCGAGGACGTGTCGATCGCCCTTCGCGACGACCGACGTGACCAGCCAGTGCTCGACGTAATGCGTTTCGGATCGCTCGTACTCCGCCAGGCCGTGCTTGAGAACAGCGGCCAGACACCGGGGCTTGTGGCACGCGAGGGAGACACCGTGTGGCTCGACGGCGTGCGCTGGGTTCCGCAGCGCGAGGCTCCGTATCTGCTCGAACAAGTCGAGACTCTGCGAACCGGCCGTGCCAACGATGAATCGTCGAGCGTTCGCGGAGCTTTCCAGAGGGCGCAATCGTGAACCGGATCCGAAGTCTTGGTTCTCTCGGCATGCATCGCGTCCAGCCACGGAAACCCGGCACTGCCTTCCGACGTTCCATTTCCATCGCTCGCTTGGACGACGCATTCGTCAGCTCTCGCGGCGGGGAAATTGTTTTTCACACCGCTTGACGGTATACTGTCGACTGTCCACGAATCAGGATTGCCAGACACAAGGATCCCAAGGTGCGTATCGAACGATTTGCCGCGTTCGCACGGACCACTGTGACCGCTACGGCGACCGAGCATCTTCGCGAGCAGACCGGCAGACGCTCGATATGTGGAATTGAATCCAGTGGGCGCCCAGTCCCCAGATTTCGCGGTCCGCTTCCGAGACCCGTGAACGGCCGGGAGATTGAATACTGCCAACCACGAAGGAGCAAGGATAATGAAAGATGACAAGCAAGAGGCCATCCGCCTCACTCGCCGCGAGGCAGTCAACATCGGACTCGGAACACTCCTCGGCTCGGCGGTGGCGGTGCCCGGCACGGGGGCAGCGGGTGCGATGGAACGCCGGGTGCTCGGGCGGACCGGATTGGAGGATAGCAGCCTTGTGGGCTGGTGGAAGCTGGACGAGACATCCGGCACGACAGTCCTCGACTCGAGTGGTAACGGGTACAACGGCACCCGTGTCGATAACCCGACCTATCAGTCAGGCAAAATCGGCGATGCGCTGCACTTCAACAATACATTCTTGACCAATGTGCATGTCAGGATGGACAACGTCACGAAGGTCAAGGACGCAATGCGATCTGGATACGTCACCTTCTCGTGCTGGGCGTATCCGGATCGCGTACCAGACCAGGATCCGACGAACACGGGCGAGGGCCTCGTATTCACAGGTTACCGGGGACTGAGCTGGAATATGAGTCAACGGTTCTTCTTGGGGTACTTTAAAGGCGAAACCGTCGACAAGTGGGCCAAGTCCAGAGTTCATTCTCCCGGTCAGTGGTATCATGTGGCCGGGGTCGTGGACGCGTCGAAGGGAACCAACAAGATCTACGTCAACGGCAAGCATGAAGGCACGGCGACCTTCCCTGCTGGTGAGACCTACGATGGCGGTACTACGCTGCTGCTTGGCATTGGCAACCCCAATTACCCGAGTGGCCAGTACGGGAAATTCCGGGAGGCCTACAAAGGCAAGATTGATGATGTCCGGATCTACAATCGCACGTTGTCGGACGCCGAGATCGCCGAGCTGGCTAACGCGGGTGGTTGAAGACACAGGAGCACGAGCGTGATCGCGTTATCGCCCGGTCCCCTGCGACCCCATGCCAAAGGCGGGACAGAATCGGAAGGCATGACAAAGTCATTCGTTGTAACGAGCGAGAATACCATGACAAACCGACGTCAGTGTGTTCGCCAGACAGCCGCAGTCTTGCTGACTGTTTTTTTCATCGCCAGCCTGCTGCCGGGTTTGGCCGCCGCGCAGGACCTGCCCACCCTTGAAGCACGCATGCAGTGGCTGTTTGAGCGGCTTACGGAGGAGGATCATAGGTATCGCACCGACGGTGCTCTTCAGAGTCCGCAGGTGTTGGTGAGTCTCTACCTGTCCGACGGGCAGGACGAAGCGGCGCTGGAGCATATCGTGACGGCGGTGGAGGCGATAGCGGCCGCGATTGACCCAACCCCTGCGCGGGGAGGAGATGTCGGAGGACAGGTGCGGACTGCCGCTCCGGCCCTGGTCAGGGCTCTCTACAAGTTCGGCGATCGTTTCAGTGCGGATCAGATCGATCGCATCAAGAGAGCCGTCTCAGGCCCGGTATTCACTGGCAGAATGCGAGGACACGGGACGGAGAACCACGCGATGGACTTCGTCTCGGCCCAGTATCTGCTGCCACAGTTTTTTCCGGACGCGATATGGGACACCGGTAGGCCAGGTTACAAAGCCGGGGGCCAGACCATGACCAGCCAGCAGATGATGGATGAGGCCCGTGATAAGATTCTCCGCCGGGGCCGGGGATTCTACCGTGTCGGCCACCAGGAACTGCTTTCGACCACCTACGATGTGCTCAGCGCGCGTTCCTCCGCGAACCTGTGGGAGTTTGCCAGGGACCCAGTTGTGCGGGATGCCGGAGAGGCCCTGACGCTGTACCACGTCGCCCTGCATGCGCTGAACAATTTCGACGGACACACGATGCCGCCGTTCAACCGACGCAATGCCTTGCAGATTCGCTTCGGGTCGGGTGCGGGTAGCAGCGGCCGGCTTCCTCATTCTGGTTACGCGGCATGGATACTCTGGGGACAGAACAAAATCATCCCCCCAGGCGTTGCCGAAGACCAGGCGGGTCAATTTCTGCGATCAACTGGTTTCCATCAGTATGGATTTGGAGCGGATCCTACGGAATTAGCCTCCGCGTTCTTGCGGACAAGCGGGTTGCGGCTGCCCGGGGCCCTGAGCCGTATCGCCCGAGGAGCCGAGGCGCCCTACGAAATACACGGCGCGAATGGAGAATACGGTACCTGGGGAGATGCGGAGAACCTGGCGGTGCTCCGTTACGTCTGGCGTGACCGCAATTTCGCCATAGGCGGTCCCGTGGCGGAGAATTTTCACCCCGGGAGTCGACCTGAAAAGAGATGGGGCGACCGGCAGCGCGGCTTCTATGATTGCTACGAGATGTTCAGCATTGTCTGGAAATCCGAAAACCGCCTCCGTGCGCTGGAGGCCATGCACCCCCACTGGAGAAGCAACGATGGGGAGGACCACTGGCGGACCACCCACTCTCCCTTCCAGCAGTTTGGGGTCCATCGCAACGTGGCGATCACCATGTTCAACATACCGGACAAGGACCCCTGGCCGGATAGGGGACGGGCGAACTGGATTGCTTTGCGCGATAAGCATTTCAACAACCTTATCAAGCTCGGGCAGGTGCGATTCCCGACGACGGTGGACGAGGTCGTTGAGAACGGGGACTTCTACTTCTTCCGCGAGGGCGACGTTTATGTGGCCATCCGCGTGCTGAAGCCCGGGCACACCCTGCACAAACAACTCGAGGATGTCTGGTCGAATGGCGTCTTTCACGTGATAAAGAGCCGCGAGGCGCGGACCGGATTCGTCTTCGAGGTGGGCACGGCGGAGGAACACGGCAGCTTCGGGGCATTTCAGCAAGCTGTCCGGGAAAACCCGCTGCGCGTGGACTGGAACACGCTGGAGGTCCGCTATACCAGCACCCACGGTGACCAATTGCGCTTCCGCTACGATACGGACTACAGCGAGGGCGCGGACGGCTTCATCAAGATCGTCCCGGACCTGTGGATCAACGGCCGACAGCGCGAGGTGGATTTCGACGACTGGCCGTTGGCCGAAAGCCCGGTCATGACCTTGAAGGACGGTATCCTGCGTATCGACCAGGGCGGGGAACGCGTGGAGGTGGACTGGAGCGGCGAGCTGCCCCGCATAAGACGGCGCTGACCCTTAAGAGATGACAGCAATTGGCTCAAGAAGGAGAATTACCAGGTCGAACCGACGTCAGCTTGTTCGCCAAACGGCCGCAGTCTTGATGGCTCACGGCCTCATCGTTGACCTGCGGCCACCTTTCGCCGTCCCCGGCCTCCGCGCGCGAGGTGGATGCCGCGGCAAACCCGGACCCCCCAGTCGAGTGGATCGAGCACAAGCAAAGGAGCAATCGATGATGAGACAGATGACGAGGACACTGTGCGTGCTGCCGCTGCTGCTCGCGATGGCCACGGCGCATGCGCAGACGACGCTGCACGTATCGCCCCACGGCGACGACGCCAACGCCGGCACGGCCGCTGACGCGGCGTTGCGCACGCCTGCGGCCGCCCAGCAGCGGCTTCGCGAACTGCGGGACGACGACGCGCCCGGCCCCTTCACCGTCGTGCTGCACGACGGCGTGTACCGCCTTGACGACACGCTCACCTTCGCCGCCTCCGACGGCGGCACGGCCGACGAACCGGTCACCTGGCGAGCCGCGGAGGGCGCCACGCCCGTGCTCAGCGGCGGCACGCGCCTGCCCGACGCATGGCAGGCCCCGGACGAGGGCGACATCTGGACGCTCGAACTCGACGACGTCGCCGCCGGCGACTGGTACTTCCATCAGCTCTGGATCGACGGCCGCCGCGCCACCCGCGCCCGCTATCCCAACGAAGGTTACCTCCGCACCGCCGGGCCGCTGCCGGGCTTCGAAAACCCCCACGATCACCGGGGCAACCGCGAGGCAAGCCTCGGCTTCCGCTTCCGCGACGACGACCTTCAGCACTGGGGCAACTTCGACGACGTCAACATCTTCCTCTTCCACGCCTGGACCGCCTCGCTGCACTGGGTCGAGGAGCTGGACACCGACGCCAACGAGGTCCATTTCGTCACCCCCAGCGGCTGGCCCGTCGGCTGGTGGGAGACCAACCGGCAGCGGTACTATGTCGAAAACTTTCTCGAAGCCCTCGACGCCCCCGGCCAGTGGTACCTCGACCGCGAGACCGGCGTGCTGCACTATTGGCCGCGGGAGGATGAGGATCTCGCCGCCGCGGAGGCCGTCGCGCCGCGCCTGCGGCAGCTCGTGCGCGTCGAGGGCGACGGCGAGGCGGGCGACCCCGTCGAGCATCTGCGCTTGGAGGGCATCGTCTTCAAACATGCCGACTGGGTCATCCCCGATCGTGGCCGGCCCGCCGACGGCCAGTCGGTCAGTTTCGCCACGGCCGCGGTGCATGTCAGCGCCGCCCGCCACGTGACGTTCGAGCGCTGCGAGATCGCGCACGTCGGCGAGCACGGCATCTGGTTCGCCGAGGGCACGCAGCACAGCACGCTGCGGCAGACGCGCGTGCACGACCTGGGCGCCGGGGCCGTGCGCATCGGCGAGCCGTCGTCGCCCAGCCAGGACTGGCAGGCCGTCGAGCACAACGTCGTCGACAACTGCCTCCTGCACAACGGCGGCAACGTCTTCCCCGCCGGCTGCGGCGTTCTGCTCCAACGCGCCAGCCACAACGAAATCACCCACAACGAGATCAGCGACTTCTACTACACCGGCATCAGCGTCGGCTGGAGCTGGGGCTACGCCGACAGCTCCGCACACCACAACATCGTCCGCTACAACCACGTGCACCACCTCGGCTGGGGCGTGCTCAGCGACATGGGCGGCATCTACACGCTCGGCGTCTCGCCCGGCACCGAGATCACGCACAACATCTTCCACAACATCCGCAGCTACTCCTACGGCGGCTGGGGCCTCTACACCGACGAGGGCTCCACCGGCATCGTCATGAGCCACAACCTCGTCTACAACACCCAGACCGGCGGGTTCCACCAGCACTACGGCCGCGACAACGTGATCCGCAACAACATCCTCGCCTTCTCCGCCGAACACCAGCTCCAACGCACCCGCAACGAAGACCACAACTCCTTCGACATCGAGGGCAACATCATCTTCTTCGACAACGCCAACCTGCTCGGCGGCAACTGGAGCAACGACAATTTCACCATGCGTGACAACGTCTACTGGGACACGAGCGGCGTGCCGCTGGACTTCAACGGCCACAGCTTCGAGCAGTGGCAGGCACGCGGCCACGACGCGGGCTCCGCCGTTGCCGACCCCCGGTTCGCGCGCGAGGATTTTCGCGATCGCCAGCAGCGACCGCTCTCGCCCAAGGACTTCGAGCTGCGCGACGATTCACCCGCCTTCGAGCGAGGCTTCGAGCCGCTGGAGCTCGACCGCGTCGGCCTCTACGGCGACGAGGATTGGGTCGGCCTGCCCGAAACGATCGACCGGCCGCGGATGACGTTCCAAACCACGGCCCGCGTGCGTGAGCACATCGACGATTTCTTCGAACTCACCGCCCGCCTCGGGACCGACAGCGATGGCACGTACGACCTGAGCGTGACGCTGCCGGGCGAATCGCCGCACCGCTTCGAGGATGTGCCGTTCCAGAGCGACGACTTCCGCCGCTTCCAGTGGTTCGGCATCTCGAGCATGGCCACGGACACGCGCGAGTTCTTCCTGGACAACCTCGAGATCCGCCCCGCGCGCTGACCGGCCGCGGCCGTCGGCGCTTACCGACCACCCGCGGGGCCGCGGAGAAGATAGACTTCAGAGATGGGGCTCCTACCGGCAGTCGAAGGGAGAAAGCTCATGATCCTTACCGAGAAATGCGGCCACCGGTGTAATGCCCGCCCGCCGTGGACAGCTCGCCTTCTCCGGCCGCTGCGCTGCGTGGGCTGGATGGCCATGGCCGTGCTCGCGGCGGTTGCGTTGCCTTGCGCCGCGGCAGCAGATCTGCCCGCACCGGCCGACTGGCCCGTCCCCGATCCGGCTCCGGCCACGCCGGGACCGGACTACGCGCCGCCGATCGACAGGGCAACCGCCGTGGCTGAAGAGGCACCGCGGGTCTACGAGCACAGCGACGACGCCGGTCCGGACCAGTCGTTCTTCATCGTGGGCGAGGGTTTGACACCGCGGGTGTTCGTCTGGGGTCGCTCGGCTGCGTCGGCGGAGGGGCAGGCCTGGGAAGTGAAGACGCCGCTCGCCGAGGCCAATTACGTGACGGCCACACTCCCCGAGCGGGCCTGCGATGCGGTGTTCCTCGCCTGGTTCGGCAACGATGCGGGCTGGTCCCGCCCCCTCCGCCTCAACGTGCCCCAGCCCTGGTGGTACTGGCCCAGGGAACCCGCTGCCGGTAGCAAGCTGCGGATCTTCGGCCGCGATCTGGCTCGGCGTCCCGACCGCACCACGGCCTTCCTCTACCTGGCCCGGCCAGGTGAGCCGGGGCGCTGGCTGGAGGTCGAGCGGGCTGAGAAGTACACGGTCACAGCACAACTCCCCGCCGATCTGGACCCGGGCGCGTACCAACTCTGGCTGCACGCCGGGTCGGGCGGGGCATTCGGCTGGAGCGAGCCGCTGGCGGTTCGTGTGGTCCCTGGCGAGGAGAACGAGGGAGCGATCATCGACCTGGCACCGCCGGTGGAAGCAGACGGGGCGGACGTGGACCTCAACCAGCGCCTGGAGGAGGTGGCGGCTGGGGGCGGCGGCACGCTGCGGCTGGCCGCCGGGGTGTATCCCTTCCGCGGCACGATCCGCGTGCCCGGCGGTGTCCGCCTTGTCGGGGCCGGCCGCGAGGCCACGCGGCTGCAACTGGTCCAGAGCGAGCCACACGAGTTCGCCCCCATCGGCCGCATCGGCTGGAATCGGGCGCCCTCGGGCATTCACACTCCCGGCGATACGATGGAGTATCGGGTGCACTTTCCTGCCGCCGGTCGTTGGACGGTGTGGCAGCGGTATGCCACCGACATGAGCCCCTGGGGCCACGAGGGTGTGAGCGGCAATATGACGCTCGAGATCGACGGCAGTGACCCGGTCGCGCTCGAGGATCTGGCCAACACGGGCAGCTTCGGAACCTACCGATGGTCGCGGAGCGCGGAAATGACGCTCGCCGCCGGGGAGCAGACGCTGCGATGGCGGAACGTCCAGGGTGGAGGAATCAGCCTGGATGCCTTCGTCTTCGCCCTCGATCCCGACTACCAACCGAGCGACCGCCCCTGGCCCGAGTCGGGTGATGGCGTGGTGGTCGTTCAGGCCGAAGACGTCGCCCGCTTCGCCGCCCGCGATGGCTCGCTGCCCTCGGGCGTGCGGGCGGCAGTGTGGCTGGCCGGCGACGGAGCCGCCCTCGAGGACCTCACCGTCAGCGGCACGCCCCAGGTCAACCACGGCGTCGTCGTCACCCACCCGGAGCCGCTGGGCTGGGTTCGCCGCTGCCGCATCGAGAACGTTCGGGTGGCCGATCTGGAAGGAAAGGACTTCGACACCTCCGCCGTGCGGCTGATCGGCGCCGAGAGCGCCGTCGTACGGAACAACGAACTCTGGGGCCGGACGCCGCTGTACCTGAGCGGCGTCCGCGACGGCGATCTGAGCCACAATCGGCTCGTGCCCGCCACCCGCTTCGGCGGCAATTCCGAGGCTGCCATCCAGGGCCGCAACGAGGTCATCGAACGGTGCATCGTGGAAGGCAACATCGTCGGCTCGCCGCCGGGGGCCGAGGCAGGCGGTCCGCAGACGCGGCGGCTGATCTGGGTCTCGACGGGCCGCGGCTCCGTGACCCACAACTGGTTTGCCCACAACGGTGTCCCAGCCCCCAACGGCCCCGGCGCGGCGGCAGGCGCCGGGCCCATGCGCTTCGGCGGCGTGGCAGGCACGGACCAGAACGTGGGCGAGATGATCCTCTTCGAAGCCCAACACCGCACCATGTACTTCGGCCCGCTTGCCGAGGCCTGCCAAGAGAGCGTAACGCTGCCGGAAACGCTCCCTCCAACACCCGACGCCCGCCTGGGCACCGTGGCGCGCGAGCTGTTGGCCCACGACGAGCAGGGAAATGAAACCCCCTTCTGGCCGCCCCACGAGTGGGACGAATCGCCGGAGCCGCCCCAGGGCGAATACTACGTCACCGTCTTCCAGGGGCCCGGCCAGGGGCAGACACGGCGGGTAGTCCGCCGCGAGGGGACGCAGCTCCGGCTCGATCGCCCCTGGCGGACCGCCCCGGCGGAGGGCAGCATCGTGGCCGTGGGGACGGCCTTCTACCGCAACCTGATCGTGGGCAATCACACGGCCGACGGCATGACCGGAATCCAACTGTGGATCTCCTGCATCGAGAACGTCATCGCCGGCAACTCCATCGCCCGCCAGCGCAAGCCGGCGCTCTTCCTGTACGCCAACGGCACTACGCTGGCCAGCTCGATGCCGCGGACGTGGAACCGGGGTATCAGCCCGCTCTTCTTCAACCACGTGGAGGGGAATTGGGCCGAGGAGTGCAGCACGGGGGCCCTGGTCACCAGCGGCGACTATCCCGACATGCCCATCGAGTTTCCCCGCGCGCTGGGGAACGCGCTGCGGCAGAACTCGTTCCACCGCAGCCGCGGCGACGGCGTGGTGTTGGTCAGCCGCAGCATCGATCCGGCGGCGGGCGATACTTCAGCCTCGATCCTGGGGACGCTCGTGGAGTTCAACGTCGTCCGCGATGCACTCACCGGCTACCGCGCCGGCCCGGGCAGCGACGGCGTACTCTTTCGCCGCAACCACGCTTACTTCTGGTACCCGGTAGGCCGCGACACCGAGTTGCCGGTGGCCTTCCGGGTCGACGTCCCCGGCGCCCGCGTGGCCATGGAGGACAACAGCATCGAGGGGAAGTCGGGCGTATTGAACCCCCGCGAGGTGATCCCCCTGCGCGAAACGGAGGAGTAGCGACCTATCGGTACGCGGCGCAGGCCTCTGTGCGGTGCTGCGCACCGCAAGACAAACCAGTGCGAGACGGGGCTGGCGCGCGAGGGGGCCGTGGGTTTGGAAAAGGTCTCCTCGACCACGCACGGCACAAGGGCCTGTGCCGCGTACCAACCATCGTCCCCGGGGCGCTCCCCCAGGCCACGACATGCAACTCAGCGCGCTCGATGCGCGCAGGATCCACGTCCACCGTGCAGGCCGCCGCCCGGTTGACACGCGACCGCATCGGGGCCGGCAAGTCTTCGCTAACGAACAGCCGCACGGCGACGTCGCTGCGCGGCGGCACCTGCAGGCCGTGGTGGCCGCGGTGCGGAACTGCAGGTTCGCCGGCTCGCGGAAGCGGACCACCGCTCGCACGGCCATATCCTCTTGGGCGGGGAGCATGCTCAGATCCCGTGACCGTAATGGGTCACGTCGTTTCGGGCGGTATCCATATCGTGCAAGGCCTGTTAGAATGGAATTGTGCGTGCGTCGGGGCAATCGGACAGAGCCGAGGACTGTTTTGTGGAGTTACAATGAGACAGAGGTTTTTTTGTGTGTTGGCCGGTTTGGTCACATGTGTTGCCATCGCCGGCTGTGGCGAGCAGGCGTTGGAGGGGGTCGTTCCGGTGAGCGGCACGGTCACGTATCAGGGGCAACCGGTGGAAGGCGCGAACGTGATCTTCACGCCCGTAGCGGAGGGCCGGGCCGCAAGTGGCGTGACCGATTCCCGCGGCCGGTACACGTTGACGACGCTCCAGCCCGGCGACGGCGCCGAGCCGGGCTCCTACCGGGTGATGATCCAGAAGACGGAGACGGAAGGCGGCCTGACGGAGGAAGAGGCCCAGGCCTACTTCGAGCAGCACGGCACCCCGCCGCCAACGGGTGAAACGCGCCATCTCCTCCCGGCGAAATATGCCCGCCCCGACACGTCCGAACTCACCGCCGAGGTGCGCGAGGGCGAGAACAACGTGTTCGATTTCGCTCTCGCCGATTGAGGCGCCGGGAGGCCGGCGACTTCGGCCGCCCTCACGGCAAGACCGGCATGGGATCGATCGATTTCGCCGATAGGACCGGTAGCCGTTCGCGACGTGGCAGACCACGAATGAACACGAATGGTTTTGGGGACGAGGGCACGAAGAGATCCTGCCAGGCCAGACGCCGTGGTATTCTCCTGTCACCACGGGCGGTTCCGTGCCGCCTGAACGGTTACGAGGAGCGGCCGGTCCCGGCTTCCCTCGTGGCCCCCGGTCGTTTTCCTGAGACGTAGCCCTTGCCCGCGACTCCCGTTGGAGGGCAAGAAAAGAAAGAGCCGCCCGGCGAATCGCCGGGCGGCTTTCCTCATGGGCTCATGGCAAATGAGGATATGGGCTACGGCATGGTCACCGCCTCGCCGCCGGAGCGCGATCCCAGTGCGCCCCATACACCGTAGGGGGACGGGCCGCCTTCGCGGGCTCCCGACGACAGGTTGCCGGTGTCGACCGTCTCGGTCATGAAGCGCACCGAGCCGTCCAGCAACAGCACGTTGACGCCGCCGGGGTGGTAGCTGGTCGGGGGCAACAGGGCGCGGTTGCCGTCCCAGGTCCCCTCGAAGCAGCTCGGGGCGTTGGGCGGGAGGACGGTGTTCATCGAGGTGAAGGCAATGGCCCCATCCGCCCAGCGGCGGCCGGACCAGTCGCGGTAGTCCTGCCCGTCGATATACCATCCCCCGACCCCCTGCATCGCCATGCAAATCTGCGGATTGGCGTTGGGCGGCCAGTCGGTGACGGCTTCATAGTTGATGACGACGCCGCCGCGGATGGCGCGCGAATCGACACCGATGGCCCGCTCGCTCATGGCGATGGTATTGCTGGTGCCGTCCGTAATGCTGGCGAAATTGAAGGTCTGCTGATAGCCGAAGGGCCCGCGGCCCGGGTGATCGTCGTGCGCCCAGGGCATCCAGTCGCCGACGCTGAAGACGTAGTTGGTACGGCCCGTCTCCCAGTCTTCTTTATGCCGCCCCGGGCCGTCCGAGGGGCAGAGAAACCCGCCGATCTCCGTCCTCCAGGGATGGTACTCCCCTATCCAAGGGCGCGGCCCGAAGGCGGGGAAATCGATCCCCTCGAAATTGCTGGGGCTGCTGATCTGGTCGTACAGGGGGCCCTGTTCGAGGAAGGGGAGCAGCGAGACCAGACCGCTCATCCGATCCCCCGTGGACTCGAAATCGCCGCCCCCTCCGCTGCCGCCCTGGCGAAAGGGCAGGCTCCTGCTGACGTCGTGGTAGTTGTGCAAGGCGATGCCCAACTGCCGCAGGTTGTTCATGCACTGGCTTCGCCGCGCGGCTTCGCGGGCTGCCTGCACCGCGGGGAGCAGCAGGGCGACGAGAATGCCGATGATAGCGATCACTACCAACAGCTCCACCAGCGTGAAGGCCTCTCTCCGTTCAGAATAGGACATGTCGTTGTGTCAACCCTCCAAAAAAGGCAATAGTACAGGGAAAGACGGTTGCCCCACCTCGCAGAAACCGGTCGCTTCGTTAGGTGTTTATGGCATTCCTCCTCGTTGGCTAAAGGGATACTCGACGGAGCCGAACCACGGCGAAGACGAAAGGCAGACCCACAAACCGGGGTGACCGCGCATGGGCGCGCCTGCAACTGCTATGTCGTCTCTCACCGAGGACAAATCGGTAGGGTGACGCGTCGCTCCGGCACTGCCTCAACTGGGCGCCGCGCGCAGCGAACGTCGCCGCAGCATGCAAACGGGTTGCGAAGCGATCTGCCCGCCCCCTTTCGTTTCCCCCCC
>SLBP01000127.1:0-15080 GCA_007126245.1 Planctomycetales bacterium | reverse complement strand
GTTCTGCGCAGGGTGGTCGCAGTGGCGCTGGGCAGAGGACATCTACCCTAAGCTTGCCCAACCGTTTCACGACGAGGTGGTTCCCGGCGGGGAGCCGGCGGTCGAAGCGAGCGGGGGCAACCCGGCGGCAGCCGGCCCCGCCGCGCGCATCCCCGCGCACGATGCCGCGGACGAGCACCGCATCACGCCCGCCATCCGTCGCACCCTTGCGGAAATCCGCCCCTGGGTGATCTTTCTCGCCGTCGTGGGCTTCCTCTTCGGCGGCTTGGCGGGGGTCGCCCTGGTCACGCTCCTGGTGGCCGAGATCGTCACCACGGCCCGCTTCAACGCCGTGCTGCTGGCAGCCGCACTGCTCGGCCCGGGGCTCTACCTCGTCCTGGCCTACTTCCTCCTCGCGCTCGGCCAGCACATCCGGACTTTTCTCCGCACCAGCGCCGCTGCCGACCTGGAACGGCTCCTTGCGGTGGAAAGGGTGGTTTGGCAGATCGCGGGGATCGCCATGGCCGTCTTGCTGGCAGTCTGCCTGGTCGTGCTCGGCAGCGTGCTGCTCCCTTCCTGAGGCACGATACCGCTCCGGGCGCCGCCCCGGTGGATAGAGATACCCGGGCTGCACCGGCGCAGCGCGGTCCGTCGGGGTAAGGGCTTCCCCGGAAGCCCCGGAACGATTGCTTGCGTGGTGTTCCCGCCCCTGCTAGGATCGATCGGCCGGGCCGTGCCAGTGGAAGGGAAAGGCGAGCGGCGCCGGCCGTGTCGCGGGTACGATCGGTTCCCGGGATACTCTGCGCGTGAGGCACGGATTGCCCTTGTCGGGCACCGGCAAGCCGCCGGGGCTGCTGCGGATAGGTGGTGGTGACCGTTGACGAGTTCCGAAATGAAGGACCTCGCAAAACGCAAACGGGTGATGGCGCGCTCCATGGAGCTGGGCCATTGCATCTGCGATCCGAAGAAGTCCTGCCCCTGTGACGTCTTCCGCGAACAGGACCTTTGTCCCTGTGCGGGCGAGCGGCCGGCGCCGCTCGCCGGGCCGGTGCGGCTGACGGCGCTGGTGGCCAGCGCCGGCTGCGCCTCGAAGATCGACGCCGCCACGCTCCGCCGCGTCCTGGCCGACCTGCCCGAGATCGGCGACCCCGCCGTCCTCGTCGGCGCGCCCGCCGGCGACGATGCCGGTGTCTACCGCTTGGACGACGAGCGGGCCCTGGTGCAGACGGTCGACGTCTTCACCCCCTCGGTCGACGATCCCTACACCTTCGGCCAGATCGCCGCCGCCAATTCCCTGAGCGACGTCTACGCCATGGGCGGCCGGCCGCTGACGGCGCTCTCCATCGTGGGTTTCCCCGTGCGGGAGGTGGCCGAGGAAGTGCTGCGGGCCATCCTCCGCGGCGGCCTCGACAAAATGGCCGAGGCCGGCGTGCCGGTGATCGGCGGACACAGCATCAACGACCCCGAGATCAAGGCCGGCTTCGCCGTCACCGGCCTGGTCCACCCCCAGGGGATTCTCACCCATGCCTCGGCACGGCCCGGCGACAGCCTGATCCTCACCAAACCGCTGGGGACCGGCCTGGTCGCCTTTGCCGCCCAGATCGGCCGCGCCCCGCCGGGGGCAGCCGAGGCGGCGGCCCGCGCGATGGCCGCACTAAACCGCCAGGCCGCGGCGCTGGCCGTCGAGTACGGCGCGGGCGCCTGCACCGACGTAACCGGCTTCGGCCTCGCCGGGCACCTGGGGGCCATGGCAGCGGCCTCGGGCGTGGACGTGGAGGTGGTGCTCGACGATCTGCCGCTGCTGCCCGGCGTCGTCGAGTGCCTCACCGACGGGATCATTCCCGGGGGCGTGGAAAGGAACCGGGAGTCGTCGGCCCATCTCGCCGTGGTCGACGCCTCGGTCGATCCCAGGTTGATGGAGGTCTGCTTCGATCCGCAGACCTCCGGCGGGCTGCTGCTGGCGGTGGCGGCCGAGAAGGGGGAGGAGCTGCTCCGGCGGCTGCATGGGGCGGGCGTCGCGGAGGCGGCGGTCATCGGCCGCGTCCTGGACGCCGGGTCCGGGCGGGTCCACGTCCGCAGTGGCGGCCGCCGCCGGCTGGCGCGGCGACCGCCGGCGCCGAGGACCGCACCCCCGCCCCCGATAGCCGCGGAGCCCGCATGCTGCGCGGAAACCGAGAAACCTCAAGCAGACTCTGGAGAACGGGCGATGACGAGTTGTTGTGCCGGTCCTGACGGCGTGGAAGACGCCGGGGCGGCCGCCCCGGCCGAACAGTTTCAAGGATTCCTCAAGGCCGCCGCGGCTCCCGGAGCGCTGGACGGGCGGACGAAGCGCGCCATCGCCATTGCTTTGTCGGTCCTCGCCAAGTGCGAGCCCTGCCTGGCCGTCCACGTCCGCAAGGCCCGCGAGGAAGACTTCACCCAGGAACAGATCGACGAAGCCGCCTGGATGGCCATCGCCTTCGGCGGCTCGCCGACGATGATGTTTTACAACGCGCGGCGGAAACCCTAAGCGGAGGTGACTGGCATCTGGTGGTGTCCCTGGTCTTCAAAACCAGTGTGGGGTCCGCAAGGGTCCCGGGTGGGTTCGATTCCCATTCACCTCCGCCACTTTTTCCGACCCGCCAGCCGGATTGAAACGCGATCCAGCCGCGAGACCACGGTTGTCATAGGCTCCTCTTTACGGCGAAGGAGGGAATGGTGACAAAAGGGGAACATAGCAATGCCGTTATTCGAGATTTCGGGCGACAGACTTTTGACGGTGGAGCAGACGAATTTCACCGCCGAAAAAAAACTCCAGGGGCTGATCGAGAATAACCTTTCTGCGGTATTCAATTGCCGTCTGGTGGCTTCCGAATTCTCCACGGGGGCATTGCACGCCGGACGCATCGATAGTCTCGCCTTGTCGGAGGACAATAACCCCGTAATCATCGAGTATAAGAAAATTGAATCGTCGGAGCTTATCAACCAGAGTCTATTCTATCTTCATTGGATTCAAGACCATAAGGGCGATTTCGAGATTGCCGTCCAGAGAGCCTTGGGTAATGCCGAAGAGGTAGACTGGTCCGATGTCCGGGTCATCTGTATCGCCCCGAACTACAAGAAATACGATCTGCACGCCGTGCAGGTGATGGGTGCGAACATCGAGCTTTGGAAGTACCGGCTGTTCAAGAACGGGCTGGTTTACCTGGAGGAGGTTTTTCAGGCTACCAAGGCTGCCACCACAACAGCGGCGGACGACAAGGACCCCGTGATGGTGTCCGCCGGAAAAAAGGCGGCCCAGACCAGGGCCACGGCAACGTACACGTTCGAGCAGCACTCGGAAGGAAAGCCGAAGGCGATTCAATCGCTGGTACACCTCGTTCGAGAATACATCCTCGGCCTCGACCCGGCGGTTGAAGAGGTTCCGAAAAAGTTTTACATCGCGTACAAGATGGCTCAGAACATTGTTTGCGTAGAGCCGCAGAACAAATGCATCAAATTGTTCGTCAAGCTGAACGCGGCCGATATTGAGAATCCACCGAGGTTCTACCGCGACGTCAGCAGTGTTGGCCATTTTGGAACTGGGGATTCGGAGTTCACGATCGTTTCGCCGAGTGAACTCGAAGAAGTAAAGCCGTTCGTCGAGCTGGCCTACAACAAGGTTGGCGGGTGACGGCGAGAGCATTAGCCAAGATTGCGCAAATCGGAGGGATGCGTTCCATGTGGCAGACGATCCGTCGCTTGATCCTGCCGACCGCGATCCTGCTGCTGGGGGTGGGAATGTGGGTGTATGGGGCCCGCCAACATACGCAGCCGGTGATCGAAGAGCAGGAGATGACCTTCCTCGAACCCGATCCCAACGCTCCGCCTTTCGACCCCTTCGGCGACCCCTTTCCCGGCGCCCCGCCCTTCGACGGTCCGCCCGAGTTCGGTCCGCCAGGTGAGTTCGTTCCTCCTCCTCCGCCGCCGATGATTCCCGTCACGGTGCTCGCCGACGTGGTCGAGCGCAACGCCGAGCCGTTGCTCATCCGCGACGTCACCATCGGCGGGCTGGTGCTGAGCGATTCCGGGGAGCTGCGGCGGACCTACACCGGCGAGCCGCCCTCGCTGTGCCCTACCTGAGTCCACTAGAAGGGGGTCATGGCGTCCATGGCCAGAAAGAGCAAATCTCTCGCCGCGCGGCTCTCCCGCTACCGGGCATGGTTTCAGGCGACGTTCCTGGCCGTCTGGCTGGATCCGCTCCTGCTGCGGCTGCACCACGTCTGCGGACCGGTCTTCCACTGCCACTCCTGCCCGCTGGCGCTCTTCGCCTGCCCGATCGGCGTCATGGGGCAGTTCGGCGCCCTGAGCATATTTCCCTTCATCACCTTCGGGACACTGGTGGTTGTGGGGGTGGCGGTGGGGACGTTCATCTGCGGCTGGGTCTGCCCCTTCGGCTTCCTCCAGGACCTCGCGGCGCGGGTGCCCACGCCCAAGTTCGAGCTGCCCGCCTGGGCGGGCTACACGCGCTACGGCGTTCTTGTCGGCATGGTCCTTCTGGTTCCCTTCCTCTTTGGCGTCGAGCACCCCCTCTTCTTCTGCAGCGTCTGCCCCGCGGGCGCCTTGGAGGCGTCGGTCCCCCATGTGGTTTCCGCGGGGTGGGCCGGGGAGTCGATACCCTGGCCGAGCGCGGCGAAGCTGGTGGTCCTGGCGGCCTTCTTAGGCCTGATCTTCTTCACCTGGCGGCCTTGGTGTACGCTCTTCTGCCCTCTGGGCGCGATCTACGCGCTTTTCAACAAGGTGTCGGTCTTCTTCCTGAAGTTCCACCCCGACCGCTGCAACGACTGCAACCTCTGCCGCACCATGTGCCGCTACACGGCGAAGGGCCAGCGCCGCGCCGACGAGCTCCGCTGCATCCGCTGCCTGGAATGCACGCGATGTCAGGCGCTTACGGTCGCCAGCGACTTCGTCCCCTCCGCCAGTCTGGAGGGCGAGGCGCAGCACGCGGGTAGCTGAATGCGTAACCGTTCACGGGGGACTGTCCCGATTTTCGCGGCCATAGAGAGTATTCCTCGTGGACGGCGCGATTCGGCCGCGAAAATGGGACTGTCCCCTTCGCCCGGCACGCCGCGGCAGGGTGAGGGGACAGGTCCATTTTTCGGGCATCGGCGGTCGCTAAAGGCAGGGTCTATTGGCCGAAAAATGGACCAGTCCCCGGCCGGGCCGTGAACGGTTACCTGGATGCGCAGGCGTGCGGCGTCGCGGTCCGCCCGGCGCATGGCCACGGGAGATCGGCTGGGGGCGGCAGCGGCGGGAGTGCGTCAAGCCTTCTTGCCGCCGGAAGGGTCGGCGAAGAGCCGCTCGGCCAGGGCGGTGAGCTGCGGGCCGTGCGCGCGGAGCGCAGGCGGCTGGATGGCGGGGTTGAACCATTTCGGATCCGTGAAGATCGTCGCCGGGTATGCGAGGTTGTGCTGGCGGACGAGTTGCCCGAGGAGCCGGCGGTTTCCCCGGTCCAGCCCGTGGAGGCGGCAGAGCTGGTGGTAGAGCGACCATTTGCTGTTGAAACGCCGCTGATGGTGGAGGCGGTTGGCCGCCACGAGGGCGCCGCAGAGGACCGCCACCACGACGGCGGCTGCCACAATCCATACCACGAGCGTACCTGCATCCATGCCCGCCGAGGCCCCGCCGCGTCCCGGCGGGCGCTGTGCGAAGAGGACCGAGAGCAGGGGCAGGGCGTTCTGCAGCGTACAAGTCCAGTTCATACAGCGGCCTCCGTTTCTTCTACGCTGGGGTCGTCCGTCTGCTCCTCGACGACGTTCTGCATCAGCGAGGAGCTCAGCCGCTCCAGGCTCTGCTCCGCGGCCTCGGCGACGACGTAGGCGGGATCGAGCATGGCGTCGCGGAGCGCTTCCCAACTGGGCCGCGTGGCGCAGTCGGCCAGCGCCTTGGCGGCGGCCACGCGGACCATGTGGTCCTGGTCGGCGAGAAGCTGAATGACGGAGTCCTCCATCTGGCCGACCAGGCCCATCACGTCGGCGCCGAGCACCGCCCGCCGGCGCCGGACCGGCGAGGGGCAGTGCATCTCGCTGAGGAGCCGTGCGGGGACTTCGATGTCGATCTGGCGGACGAGATAGCCGCTCTGGAGGCGGGTCGCTTCGTCCATGGTGTCGAGATTGGTCATGAAATGGCGGAAGCTGAACTCGGGGAGGGCCTCGCGGAGGGCCTCGCGGATCACCTCGTGGGGCGTATCCACCTTGCGGAGGAGGATCAGCAGGGCATCCCGGACTTTGCGGGGGCGGAGCTGGCGGAGGACGTGGGCCTGGACGGTGGGGTCGGGATCGTCGAGGGCACGCAGGGCGATTCGGGCGGCCACGGCGCCCTCGAACCGCGCCAGGGCGGCGGCCGCGGCCCGGCGGCCCCCCACCTTCCCCTCGGCGATGAGGTGCTCCCAGATCGCCAGTTGGTCCTTACGCTCGATCCGCGAGGCACCGATGAGCCGGACGGCGGCCGCCTGGGCGTCGTCGTCGAGTTCGGCCCATATCGGGTGCCCGGGCACGGCCCAGGCGATGCGGTCGATGCGGGCCATCGTCTCGGCGACGTTTTTCGACGGGCCCGCGCCGATGAGCTTCAGGAGGTTCTCCACGAACTTGAGGTCGGTGCGTCCCGTGATCACCTCCATCACCGCCCAGGGCATCTGCGGGTCGTCGAGCATGCTCAGCAGCAGGCGGAGGACTCCGCCGCGGTCGCTCTGCGAAAGCAGATCCACCAGCGGCTTGTGGGCCGCCTCGTTGGAACGCTGCAGCACGTGCCGCAGGGTGACGTTCTTCTGGCGGGCAATGGTGGTGAAGGCCTCGAGCACCTCCACGCGCTGGTGGCGGTGGTACTTGCGCACGGCGTCCTCGAGGGCCGAGGTGATCCGCTCCCGCGGCGACTCGAGCTTGTTGGTCCGCGTCTGGGGATCGGCCTCGCACATGACCGCGTAGAACTGTTCGGTGAGCGACAGGACCGTGGCAGCCAACTGATCGACAAAGGGACTCCCCGCCACCAACTGCGCCACCAGTGCGGGGAAGGCGTCATAGAGGCGAAAGGAGAGGATCGCCTCGCAGGCCGCCCCGAAATCCTCCGCCGTGGCCTCGCGGAGCACTTCGGTCACCACCCGGACGAGGCGGTCGGGACGTTCCATCACGATGGCGCGGGCCCGCTCGTCGAGGGTCGGCAAGCGGCGGAAGACCTCGCGATGGCCCACGGGGGTCCGCCGCTCCAGGATGGCCCGCAGGGAACACTCGCGGGTGGGCGGATACTCGCAGTCCATGCCGGCCAGGAGGACGTCGACCGCGGCGGCGTTCTCCGTCTTGGTCAGGAACCGAAAGGTTGCTGGAAATCCGGGATTCGTCTCGGGCATGAGGTCGTCTGCGCGCGGAGTCGGAGGAGATGCGATGCCCCCCAAGAGGCGGCACACGGCACGCCGCGCCCACCCCAGCACCTCACGGCGGCGGCGAATACCGTTCAAGAGAAAGCCTAGTACACGACGACCGCCACGTGCAAACGCCCCTTCCCGCTACGGCGCGAATTGGCCGACCGGATTACCCGGAGAACCTTTCCCCAACGCCTCGGGGCGGCGGAAGGCGGCAGGCGAGGCCGCTCCGCACTAGCGCTGCGAAACTATGGCTGCGTCGGTGAGCTGGCCTGCGCCTGCCACCGCAGCAGGGACGACCGTAGCGACACCACGCTCCCTCGCCGGCGCCGCGGTGGTGAGGATCAGGTGGGTGATCTCCGGCGGGCAGCCGAGGCGGACGGGGAACTTGGCCGACAGGCCGCGGGAGACGTGGAGGATCGTCGGCGGTGCCGCGAACAGGCCGTCCGAATAGAAGACACCGTGCAGGCTCGGCGAGAAGACCGGGCCGATCGGCGGAATGCGGATCTGCCCCCCGTGATTGTGTCCGGCGAGCATCAGGTCGAACTGCCGCCGCCGGGCCCAGCCGAGTTGATCGGGGCTGTGAGCCAGGAGGATCGCCAGGTCGGTCGCCGGGGCGCCGGAGAGGTCGGCGGCCGGGCCGAACCAGGGGAGCTCGTTGCCCGCCAGAAGAATGCTATGACCGCCGGCCTCGACCTCGATCCACCGACCGCCGAGATCGGTGAGCCCGGCCTTGCCGAGCTTCCGGCGCAGCCGCTGGTGGTCGACGGCACGGTCGTGGTTGCCGAGAATCACGTACACACCCAGACGGGCCCGCAGCCGTCCCAGCGTGGCCTCGACCCAATCGATGCACCCCTCGCGATCGACCAGGTCGCCGGTGACGGCCACCAGGTCGGGCTGCAAGCGGTTGCACCGCTCCACGGCGGCCTCGAAATAGCGCCGCGGCACGATGCCCGTGAAGTGCGTATCGCTGAGGTGTACGAGGGACAGACCCTCCAGCGCCGCCGGCAGGCGCGGCACTTCCAGCGTGCGCCGGACCACAGCGAGGGCCAGGATCTCGTTGCCCGGCAAATGGAGCCAACGGCCGCGGCCCGTCGTCTTGACGGGCCGCGGAATCAGCTCGCGGACGTGTTCGCGGCGCATGGCCTGCTGGCAGGGCGGGTTCCGGCGGGCGAGCCGCCTCAGCCACTGGACCGTTCCCGCCGCCGTGGCCGCCAGACAGAGGACCAAATACGCCTGGGTCGCCGTCGGCAGAGCGAACCAGACCCCCCAGTGCGTGGGGGTGAATCCTGTTGCGATACCCCAGCCAACTGCCCCGAGGAACATCAGGCCCATGGCCGCAAACTGGCCGGCGGTCAAAAGGTGTTTCTCGCGGCGGGGAACGGCGAAGCCGTGCAGCCGGTTGACGGCCGCCACCCAGAGCTGAATATGCCCGCCCACAAGGGCAAACAGAGTCAGCGAAGCCAGCACGACGTCCATACAGCTTGTACGCCGGGCAGGCCGACGCGATGGTTCTATCTCTAAGGATCTCGACAGAGGCGCTAATATACCGCGCTGCCGGGTGCGACGCAAAGCCACTTTTTCGGTTGGCACAAGGGATGGTGCGACTCAGCGAGCGCGGTTCACCGCAGACGCCCGCGGACGGAAATCTGGCCTCGGACCTCTCCCGCGGGGTATTGCTCGGTATGGACGTTCACGTACGTGTTGCCGGCGCGCATCTCTGCGAGCAGCGCATCCAGCGAGCCTTCGAAGTCTGGGTCGTCCGGGTCGCCCAGGGTGATCACATCGTCGTTCGTGATGACGCCCTCCGCCAGAACCCCGCTGAAGCGGCCTTCGATCAGTTGGGGGGGCGGCGCGGCGGGGTAAAGCCAGGCTACCACCGGACCGTTTTCCCCGACGGGAGCGAGGTGAATGTGCGCCATGGTGACGTTCTCGATGTTCGCCACGATCAGCTTGTAGTAGAGTTCAGTACCGTCCTTGCTGAGCTGGAAGATCGCCTGGCCCTGGGCCCGCGTGATCACCGGCTCGTCGGCCACCTCTTCGTCGCCCGTAAGATGGGCTCGGAAGTTGCGGGAATCGGGCTGGGCGTTCGCCGCCGCCGACCAGGGCAGCACCAGGAGGCCTGCGAGGGCCACGATGAGCAGGAAATGGGTGTGTCGCATCGCTATTCACTCCGCATCAGAAAAGGGAACGAACTCACCGAAACGACTCGACCGCGCCGAGAAAGCATGGAACCATGGTCCCCGGCACGACGAGACTGCCTTCCGCTCACCGCGGGCCAACCACTTCGCCGGGTTATTGGCTTATTGTCCGCGGCGGTCGGGTCAGGCATTGTAGGGGCCTTCGTGCAGTGGACCACGAGGAGCGCGGCGGTCAAGCAGCGCTATCGTGTTCTCGGGTGTCTGCCCGCGGAGACGCGCAGCCGGGGAGCATGCGTGTGGACACTTGGGCGTCGACATCACGATCGCCCGGCGATAGCAGGCAGACTTCGAAGCGCGCAGCCGTTTCCACGGAATAATCACCACGGTTTTTCCCGAAGGGGTTCGGTCGGCGGAGGGACGTGGTTCGCGCCGGGATCTACCGATTATGCCGCCGGGCAGCGCAAGGCACGATGTCTCCGGGACGTCGGAATATGCCGCCATTTTGGATCCTGGATTCTGGTTTGTAGAAAGCCCGCGGCTAACGGCGAGATCGGCGTCCGGGAGCACATCCCACCGCAAATGGCCGCTTCCTGCGCCAACCGCCCTTGTCAGAACGCTGCTCGATCGGGATAAACAGAGGATTCGGGTACTGGTGCTCGCGCAGCGGTCGCTCTGGTGGCGGTCGCTGCCGGAACCGGGCAGCCCCCATTCCGGAATTCCCACCGTCGCCGACCAAGGACTCCCCCTGATGAGCACTCCACCGGAATTCACCCGCGGGCTGGGCACGCGTGCGATCCACGCGGGCCAGGCTCCCGACCCCAATACGGGCTCGCGGGCCGTACCGATCCACCAGACGACCAGCTACTGCTTCCGCGATACCGAGCATGCGGCCGACCTTTTTGCGCTGCGGGAGATGGGCTGGATCTACACGCGGATCATGAATCCCACCACGGACGTCTTCGAGCAGCGGATGGCGGCGCTCGACGCTGGGATCGGCGCCCTGGCGCTCTCCAGCGGGCAGCAGGCCGTTGCCGTGGCGCTGATGAACCTGGCCCATTCGGGCGGCCACGTCGTCTCCGCGGCGGCGCTCTACGGGGGGACGGTGACGCTGCTCGGACAGACCTTCAAGCGGCTGGGCATCGAGGTCACCTTCGTCGACGCCACGGAGCCGGCGCGGGTGGCCGAGGCGATCGGCCCTAGGACGCGGGCCGTCTTCATCGAGTCGCTGGCGAACCCCAAGAACGACGTGCTCGACTATGCCGCGCTGGCCGACGTGGCCCACGCCGCCGGCGTGCCGCTGGTCTGCGACAACACCGTGCTGCCGATCCTCTTCCGCCCCTTCGAGCACGGCATCGACATCGCCGTCTACAGCGCCACGAAGTTCATCGGCGGCCACGGCACGAGCATCGGCGGGGCGATCGTCGACAGCGGCCGCTTCGATTGGATGAAGGAACCCGAGAAGTGGCCCCAGTTCACCACGCCGGACCCCTCCTATCACGGCACGGTGTTTCACGAGGCCGTGGGGCCGCTCTGCTACATCACCACCTGCCGCACGCACTGGCTGCGCGACCTGGGTGGGGCCATGAGCCCCTTCAATGCCTTTCTGTTCCTCCAGGGCCTGGAGACGCTCCACCTGCGGATGCCGCGGCACAGCGAGAATGCCCTGGCGGTGGCCCGTTTTCTGGAAGGGCACCGGCACGTGCGGGCGGTCAACTACCCCGGCCTCCCCTCGCATCCCCACCATACGCTGGCCCGCAGGTACCTTGCCGAGGGCGCCGGCGCGATCCTCGGCTTCCATATCCGCGGGGGCCGCGAGGCGGGGCGGAAGTTCATCGAATCGGTCCGCCTCGCCTCGCACCTGGCCAACATCGGCGACGCCAAGACGCTGGTGATCCATCCCGCTTCGACCACCCACAGCCAGCAGACGGCTGAGGAGCTCGCGGCGGCGGGCGTGGCGGAGGACTTCGTGCGGGTGAGCGTCGGCTTGGAAGACGCCGCGGACATCGTTGCCGATCTCGATCAGGCCCTGAACACCTCGCAGTCGTCATGAACCCGATGTCTCCCGACCCGCTTGCCAGCAGCGACAGCATCCGCCACGCCAAGGCGCTCCGCCACGCCCACGCCGTCACCTTCAACGAGGCGTTTGCGTTGGAGCGGGGCGGGGCGCTGGGCGAGGTCCAGGTGGTCTTCGAGACCTACGGGAAACCGTCCCCGGCAAACGACAACGCGATCCTCATCTGCCACGCGCTCTCCGGCGATTCCCACGTGGCACGCCACGACGATGCCGACGATCCCGGCTGGTGGGATCTGGTCGTCGGACCGGGCAAGGTCATCGACACCGACCGCTACTTCGTCATCTGCCCGAACGTTCTTGGTGGCTGCCGCGGCACCACCGGGCCGAACAGCATCAATCCGGCGACGGGGATCCCCTACGGAGCGGACTTTCCCCTCGTAACGGTCGGCGATATCGTTCGCCTTCAGGCCCGCCTGGTGGAACTCCTGGGCATCGAGCGGCTGCTGGCGGTCGTAGGCGGTTCCCTAGGAGGCCATATGGTGCTCGAGTGGGCCCGGCGGTTTCCCGACCGCCTCTGCGGCGCGGCCGCGCTGGCCACCTCGCCCCGGCTGACCAGCCAGGCTCTGGCCTTCGACATCGTGGGCCGCAACGCCATCCTCCGCGATCCGGGTTACCAGGGAGGGCAATACTATGGCCGCGGATCCGGTCCGGTGGTGGGGCTGGCGCTGGCGCGGATGCTGGGGCACATCACCTACCTTTCCCGCGAGGCGATGACGGAGAAGTTCGACCCCCATCGCCTCAAGCCTCACCAAGTGCAGACCCAGTTCGAGACCAAATTCTCCGTCGGCTCCTATCTGGCTTACCAGGGAGACCGGTTCGTGGAGCGGTTCGATGCCAACAGCTATCTGACACTCACCATGGCCATGGACCTGTTCGACCTGGGCGAACAGCCCGAGCAACTCGCGGCGGCCTTCGCGGCGAGCACCTGCCGCTGGCTGGTGGTGAGTTTCAGCACCGACTGGCTTTTTCCCCCCTTCCAGTCGCGCCAGCTCGCCGATGCCCTTATCGCCGGTAACCACCGCGTCAGCTATTGCAATGTGAAAACCCAGACCGGCCACGACGCCTTCCTGCTGCCGGACGAGCTGGAGATCTACGGGGAGCTCTTGCGGGGCTTTCTGGCCAACCTCCACGACCCGGCCGACCTGCCCGCCGGGCACCGGCCGCCGGAGGGCGACGATCCCTCCCCACTGGTCGCCACGAGCATCTTCTCGCACCACCGCCTGGACTACGACTCGATCCTTACGCTGATCCCGCCGGGAACCAGCGTGTTGGACCTCGGTTGCGGCAACGGGGGCCTCTTGGCACGTCTCCGCGAACGGGGGCACACGCGGATTGCTGGTGTGGAACTGGACGAGCGGGCGATTGTCGATTGCGTCCGCCGTGGATTCGACGTGCTCCAGTTGGACCTCAACGAGGGATTGTCGCCCTTCGCCGACGGGCAATTCGATTGCGTCGTCGTCTCGCAGACCCTGCAGACGGTTCTGGACGTGGAACGGCTGCTAAGGGAGGTCCTCCGCGTGGGCCGCTACGGCGTGGTGAGCTTTCCCAACCTTGCCTACCACGAGCGCCGCCGCGAGCTTGCGGAGGAGGGCCGCGCCCCCTCCATCGGCGCTGCGTACGGCTTCCGCTGGTACAACACGCCCAACGTGCGTTTCTTCTCGCTCGCCGACTTCGAGGCGCTTTGCCACGAGCGAAACGTCCGCATTCGCCACCGCGTGGCCCTCGACACCGTCTCGGGCTGCCTCGTCGACGAGGATCCTAACCGCAATGCCGACCTGGCGATCCTGGTGATCAGCCGGTAGTACGGATCCTCTTGCCTTCGCTGACGGGTGTCCCATTATAATGTGCCCACGGCCTCATCGGCAGTGTTTGAGCCGATTGCCCGCGTCGCAATTTTTTCGGGATTCATCCCGATTCCCGAGCGTCGCACGAGGTGAAGGCATTCTGGGGGGAAAGACTGAGCAGCCGCGCACCCACGGATCGCGCGGCTGCCAGCGAAACCTCCTGCATCTGGGAGGAAAGGACGTCCAGCATGGCCTGGTTCCAGCGCGAGATCGAACTACCCTCCTTCCCCCGCGGCTGCCACGCGATCACCCGCCAGGTGATCGAGGCGGTGCCCGAGTTGACTCATTACCGGGTCGGCCTCATGCACTTGTTCCTCAAGCACACCTCGGCCTCGCTGACGATCAACGAGAACGCCGATCCCGACGTCCCGGACGACCTGGAATCGGCAGTGCGGTCGGTCGTCCCCGATGACCTCCCCTACCGCCACACCATCGAGGGGCCTGATGACATGTCGGCCCACGTGAAGAGCTCACTGGTCGGCTGCGGACTTTTCATCCCCATCCGCGAGGGCCGCCTCTGCCTGGGCACCTGGCAGGGGATCATGCTCTTCGAGCACCGCCGCCACGGGGGCCGCCGCCGGGTCGTCGTCACCCTCCAGGGCGAACGAGAGTGAAGCTGGAGGCTCAGGGGAAGCGGGCCCTTTGCACCGGCGGCCGCTTGGCGTATGATGGGCCGCCGTCCGGCGGCGGAAACCTCTCGGCCGCCGATTCTCCATTGCAGCGAGTTGCAAGCGAGCTTTCCATGACCCGTGCCGAATCGTTTGCCGGCCTCTCTGTGGCTCTCGTCACCCCCTTCCGCAATGGCGAGGTGGACTACGCGGCTTTGCAAGCGCAGGTCGAATTCCAGGTGACAGCAGGTACGACCTGCCTGTGCCCGGTGGGGACCACGGGCGAATCGCCCACGCTCTCGCACCAGGAGCACGAGCGGGTAATCGCCGCGGTCGTCGAGGCGGCGGCCGGGCGGGTCAAGGTCATGCCCGGGACCGGTTCGAACAGCACCGAAGAGGCCCTGCGGCTGACCCGCTGGGCGGCCCAAAGCGGCGCCGATGCAGCCCTGGTGGTGGCACCCTACTACAACAAGCCCACGCAGGAGGGGCTCTACCGGCACTACAAGGCCCTTGCCGAGGCGGTGGAGATCCCCATCTGCATCTACAACATCCCCGGACGGACCGGCCGCAACATCGAGCCGGAGACGATCATCCGGCTGGCGGAGCTTCCCACCATCGCCCTGGTCAAGGAGGCGACCGGCTCGATGGATCAGGCCTCGGCCATCCTGGCCAACACCGACCTGACGGTCCTCAGCGGCGACGACAGCCTCACGCTGCCTCTCTTGGCCATCGGCGGCAGGGGGGTCATCTCGGTGGTGGGGAACATCGTTCCCGCCGACATGCGGGCCCTCTGCGAGGCCTTCGCCGCCGGCAAGGTCGACGCGGCGCGCCGCTGGCACCACAAGCTCTTCCCCCTCTGCCGAAACATGCTCGGCCTGGCCACCAATCCCATCCCTGTGAAGGCCGCCATGCAGCTCTTGGGCCGCGACACCGGCGAGCTCCGCATGCCCCTGACCTCCCTTACCGCAGCCGAAGAGGGCGCGCTCCGCGCGACGCTCGCCGATTACGGGCTGCTCGGGTAGGGGGGCGGCGCACCACCGACGGGGCGTCGCGCGCGGCGGC
>SLBP01000006.1:0-15105 GCA_007126245.1 Planctomycetales bacterium | reverse complement strand
CGCCCTGGTGGTAGCTGGGCGAGGGCTGGCAGCCACTCGCCGCCAGAGCCAGCACACCGGCCCCTACCGCGGTGCTCAGGTACGACCAGTACGAACCGCGCTGTTGGCTTTGCATGAGACGACCTCCTTGTACGTGTAACTAGGGGATGGTTCCATCCAAGAAACGCGTGAATTCGCGGCGACCCCGCCGCGATCGACGTTTCGCCGCGGGATTAGCCCCCATCGCCGTTGCCGGCTACGAGCCCGGCTCGTTGCTCTGCTCCGCCAAAACGCCGCGGACGCGATCGACGATTGCGGCGGGCGAGCAATCGCCGGCCGTCGTCAGCGATGTGAACGGCGCGGCCCCGAAATCGTCGGCCTGGACGGTGTCGGATTTGGCGACGACCACGGGGACCGAGGGGATGTCCGCGTGCTGCCACATCATGGCCAACACCCCTTCCCCCTGCCCCCAAGGGAGATCAGGGTCGAGGAGCAGTAAGTCCGGCTGGCGGTCGCGGAGCAGGTTGATGCACTCCACTCCGCTAGTCGCCGAAACCACGTCCAGCCCCTCCTCGCTGAGGAGGTCGCGCGCCTCCCAAAGGGAGGAACTCTCGGGTGCGGCCAAGAGGACACTCTGTTGCGACTCTCCCCTCCCGGCTTCGGACTCGTGATTCTGGGACATCGGTTACACCTTCTCTCACACGAGGTGAGATCGTTGTGTAGGGAAAATGGAATGTGGAAAGGAATTATGCTGCAAGAACGATGCCACAGCGACGGTGGTTCTCGGATTTCGCGATCCGCAACGGAATAAAGTGAGCGATTGGCCCCCTCAGCGCAGCGACCGTTTGCGGCCTGCCGACCTTCCAACTGCTTCGACTGGTCAGAATCTGGTCAGTGTTGTTCAGAAGCTGGCTCCCAAGAGATCGCAGGCGGTGATTCGCCTGGGGATTCCGCACCGGCCTGCTTCCCTCCCGCCGGGTGGGGTCGAGGATAGACCGCCCATGGCAGCGGGCCCAGTGCCAGTCGCTCGTAAACCACCCGGAAGGCCATATCTCCCACCTTCAAATGGTCGCCGGGGAGCAAGGGGCATTCCAGCACCCGGCAGCCGTTGACTCGCACCTCCCCCGTACCGAGGTCCCGGGCGACCAGTGTGCCGTCGATGACGTCCACGCGGCAGTGGCAGCCATCGGTGCCGAGGACTGCGGGGAAACGATCGACGAATTGCTTTCCTCCGCGGTGCCGATCGACTCGGATGAAGGCAGCCCGCATGAATCTCTCCTCAAGGGTGTGGCGACGCCGACCGCTCGACCGCCCGCGACGCCGTTATCACCCCTGCAAATCGTGCGCCGAGGCAGCCCCTCGCGATCACTCGCCGTCGTCACAGAACCCGAGCTGGTCGAGCTTGGCGCGGAGCGTGGTCCGCGACATCCCCAGCCGCGCGCTGGCGCGGACCTGGTTGCCCCCTTCGTGCCGGAGGACCTCGGCGACCACCACGCGGTCGATCTCGCCGCAGATGCGCCGGTAGAGGGAGGGTTCGGCGCGCTGGATGAGCCGGCGGACGTACTGGGCCACTTGGACCCTTTCCGGCTCGCTGAGGCCGTGCGCGTCCTCGTCGCCGGGGGGCCGGCGGCAGCTATCGGGAAGGCAGTCCGCCGTCACCACCTCGCCGACGGCGTGGACGACGGCGTACTTGACGACGCTGGCAAGCTCGCGGACGTTTCCCGGCCACTCGTAGGCGGCGAGTATCTCCAGGGCTTCGGGGGCGAAGGCCGCAGCGGGTCTGCGGACCTCCTGCCGGCAATGCTGGAGGAAATGCTCGACGAGCATCGGCAGGTCGTCGAGCCGCTCGCGGAGCGGAGGGACGCCGATGGAAAAGCCGCTCAGCCGGTAGAAAAGGTCGCAGCGAAAGCTCCCCTCGGCCATCTTCGCCTCCAGGTCCTGGTTGGTGGCGGCCAGCACGCGGACGTCGGTCTGGAGCGTCTCGTTGCCTCCCACGCGTTCGAAGCGGCCGTCCTGGAGGACGCGGAGCACCTTGGACTGGGTGGCGGCCGGCATGTCCCCCAGTTCGTCGAGGAGAATGGTCCCCCCGTGGGCCTGTTCGAATTTCCCGATCCGCCGGCGGTCGGCCCCCGTGAAGGCCCCCCGCTCGTGGCCGAAGAGCTCGCTCTCCAGAAGCGACTCGGGGATCGCCGCGCAGTTGATGGCCAGGAAGGGCTTCTCGCTGCGGCGGCTGTGGTGGAAGATGGCCCGGGCGACGAGCTCCTTGCCCGTGCCGCTCTCCCCGCAGACCAGGACATTAACGTCCTCCGGAGCAACGCGGCCGATGGCCTTGTAGACCTCCTGCATCGCCGCCGAGCGTCCCACGATGCGGTCGGCCGGCTGGACGGCCTCGGCGCCGTCGAAGACGGCGGGCACGTGCCGCAGGCGGCTTACCTCCATGGCCCGCGCCACCGCCTCGCGGAGCTGGCCAATGTCCACCGGCTTGATCAGGTACTCGAACGCTCCCCGCTTCATCGCGTCGATGGCCGTCTCCGTGGTGGCGTAGGCGGTGACGACGATGACCGGGAGTCGCGGGTCGACGCGATGGATGCGTTCGAAGGCGTCCAGTCCCGAGAGGTCGGGCAGCCGCACGTCGAGGATCATTGCGTCGGGCGACTCCGCTTCGGCAAGGGCGATCCCCTCGGTGGCCGTCTCCGCGGTGAGCACGCGCAGCCCTTCGCGCCCCAGGTGCTTGCGGAAGGTGTGCAGGACGTTGGGCTCGTCGTCGACGATCAGCAGGGTAGGCATGCTACGGTCCTCGGAGCGGACGGGAAGCGGACGGTGAACACGGCGCCGCCCGCGGCACCATCGGCCGCCTCGATGCGGCCCCCATGGGCGTCGACGATCCGCGAGCAGATCGACAGCCCCAGCCCCAGGCCGGTCTCTTTGGTACTGATGAAGGGATCGAAGATCCGCGCACCGAGCGACGCGGGGAGGCCGGGGCCGTCGTCGGAGACGCGGACGGCGACGGCCTCGTCCGGACCCTCGGGAGCCTCGGCGGCCCACGCCTCGGCTTCGCGGAACACCTCGACGCGGACGCGACCGCCGTTCTCCGCGGCGTCGAGGGCGTTGAGAACCAGGTTCAGGACGACCTGGCGGAACTGGACCGGATCGACTTCGGCAGCGGCGGAGTCCGGCGCCGGCTGGAAGTCGAGGGTGATGCGGCGGCGGGCGGCCCGGGGGCTCGCCAAGTCGACCGTCTGGGCGACGAGGGCGCTGAGGTCGACGCACCTCTTCTCCGGCTGCGGGGGGCGGGCGAAATCGAGAAACGTCTGCACCGACTTCTCCAGCCTCGCCGTCTCCTCCTTGAGGATGGCCAGATCTTTGGCGTCCAGATCGCCGGGTTCCGCGGCCGACTGCACGATCACCTTCATCGACGTGAGGGGATTGCGCAACTCGTGGGCCAGACCGGCGGCGAGCTGACCGACGGCCGCCAACTGCTCGGCGCGGAGCGTCTCCTGCTCACTCCGCTGCAGCCGATCGACGATCGTGGTCACCCGCTGCGAGACGCGGGTGAGGACATTCTCCAGGTCGCGGAACTCGGGTTCCGCGGAGACGGCCACCGGTCCGACGACTTCGTTCAGCTTCCCCGCGACGTCGCGGATCGGGAAGCTCAGTTGAACGATGGTGCGGCTCACGTAGCGGGCGATCCCATAGCCGGCGAGCAACCCCGCAACGCCGCCGCAGGTCCCCAGCAGGAGCAGCCCCAGCATCAGCCGGTTGGCCGTCTCTTCGTTGCGTCGGTTGCTCCGCAGCGCCTCTTGCTCGTTGAGGTGGATGTACTGGCGGGCAGGGGCGAGGATTTCGCTCGGAAGAACCTCGTCAGCGAGCGCGGCGATCCGCTGCGCCGCCTGAGGAGAGTCGATCTCCTCGGCGATGGAGGGCAGCTCCGATTCGGCGCGGCGGAAGCCGTTGCGAATTCGCCCCAAGAGGGCCACTTCGTGGTCCGTGTTGGCCCGCTGCTCCGCTTCGCTGAGCCAGCGAATGCCCTCGGGCAGCAGTTCGGCATAGGCCGTCAGGTGGCGGGGGTTTTCCGTGCTCAAGTAACGCTTCAGCCGGTAACGCATCTCGCGGACCACCACGTCTACCCCCTCTGCGGAACGGATACTGGAGACGTTTTCGGCGAGGATATCGGTCCCCCGCTGATGGAGACGGTGTACCCGCCACGCCCCGTACACGCCCATTGCCAGCAGAAGCACGCCCACCGCGGCGATCGGGATCGTCATCCGCCAGAGAAGTCGCCCGCTGATACGGGAGCCCCCCTTTGCTGTCCAGGATTTGAACATGACTGTTCAGAGTTCCTCCAGGGCGTTGTGGCGGCCACCCCCCGACAGACAACCCAGTCGCCGCAGACCACCTAAAAACACCGATTCATCGACACGGCCGGACCCGTGGGAGCGACGCAGCAACCCTTATTCTCCAGCGTATCCCATCGCCCGGAATGAGAAAACCGCGATATTGGCCCACCGAGACCGGAAGATCGTGGGGGAAGTAGGACGTACCGGGTGCTCTCGCGGCATGCGCAAGCAATCGGTGCTGTGGTGGAGGAGGACGTCATGGGGTAAGAGGTTTCTCTCGGGGTGGAGGGGGTCGTCCGTCCTCCCGTGCTCCTTTGCGGGAGGGATCGGGCGGTCCGTGGAGAAGAACAAACCCACGAAACCGGCTGGCCTGAGAGTAAAAAAACGGCTTCCGGCGCGCGCCTTGCATGAGAGAACCGCCGGTCCTCCCGCCTGCGGCGGCTGTCTCCCTCCCCGCCGGCCGCCGCGGCGGGAACGACCCCCAGTCACGCACTAAGAAACGCAGGAGCCAAGTCATGCCAATCGCCACAACGGGCGTTCGCCGGGAGCGGCTTCACACCGCACGTTCATGGATGGGGCGGGTAGGGGCGATTCTTGCGGCCGCCATGATCGGAATCCTGGCCGGCTGCAACGGCGCCCCGCCCGCCGACCCGGTGCCCGAGCCGGGGCCCCCACCGCTCGATACGCCGGAGGCGCCGGAGGACCCGGACCCCATCGGCCTCCCGGAAGAGACCGGGGATCCGCTGGGCGGCCCGTTCGACCAGCAGCAGTTCGGCGAGCCGCAACTCGGCGAGCAGCAATTCGGCGAGCCGTGGGGCGACCCGGGCGACCCGGTCGAGTTGCCGCCTGTTGAGGAACCCGCCTGGCCCGACGAACCGGCCGACGATGATTTCGGCATCGACTTCGGCGCCGAGGACACCCAGCCGTTGCCCGAAGTGGACGGCCCGGCCGGCGGGTTCGACTTCGATCCCGAGCCGCTGCCGCCTGCCGCAGACGACAGCGGCGAGGAGGCTCCCGACGACGGCCTCGAGCCCGGCGCCTTCGACTGGCCCCTGGAAGAAGCGGAAGACTACGGCCAGGACCAGGAGTCGTCTTTCTCCGAGTTCGAGGGATCGAGTTGGTCGCTTCCCTCAGGGAGCGATTCGTTGCTCGAGTAGCCCGCCGCGCGGCACAGCACTTCCGCAGCGCCCCGTACGGGGCGGCCTGGTAAGGGTATTGGGGTCAGGCGGCGCGCACGTGCTCGCCCAGGAACCGGGCGAGGGCCTCTTGCCAGGTGGGCATGGGGGGGGCGCCGTGGAGACGATGGTATTTCGTGGTGTCGACGACGCGCGAGATCCCCCACGCAGGCGGTGGTTCTTCACCACGTTGAGGCTCGATCGTCACGTCGCGGTCCAGTAGCCGGAAGAGCTCGCAGCCGAACTCGTACCAGCTCGACGCACCCCGGTTCACTACGTGATAGATCCCATAGGCCCCGGTGCCGATGAGGAAGCGCAGGGCGCGGGCCAGATCCAGCGTGCAGGTCCACGAGCTGCGGCGGTCGGCCGGAAGCCGCAGGGGCTGGCCTTCCTCGGCCTGCTGCAGCATGTCGTACAGGAAGCTGCGGCGGGCACGTGGACCGGCGGGCCCGTAAAGGCCGCTGGAACGGACAATGAAATGCTTGTCCCAGCGAGCCACGGTCTGCTCCGCCTCGTACTTGCTCTGGGCATAGGTGCCGCGGGGAGAGGGCGGATCGCTCTCGCGGTAGCCGGATTCGTTCTCGGGGTCGCCGAAGACAGCGGTGCTGCTGGCCAGCAGCAGCGGGCAGTCGAGTTCGACGCACGCCTCGACGACGTACCCGGTCCCCTGGACGTTAATTGCCCGGCATAGCTTCGGCTGCCGCTCGGCATTGGCCGCGTCCGTATACGCCGCGGTATGAATCACCGCCCGCGGACGCAGGGCCACCAAGGTCTGCAAAACGGCGTCGCGCTCGATCATATCCAACACCGGCAGGTCGACCCCTACCACCTCGTCGCCGAGTTGGCGCGTCAGGGCCGTGCCGAGCTGCCCTTGGTAACCGGTGACCACGATCTTCATGACACGCCCCTCCATGGTTGTGGTCACCGCGAGGTGACCAGGACTTGCGGATGGATTTACGACTGCCTCCAGGGCGGCCTGCTGAACGCTTCAAGCCCAGGGCAGGCCCTCCCACACACGCTCCTGCCACTCTCGCTCTCGCCTTGGGGCCCGGACCACGTGGCCGACAGCTGCCTCGACCCAGGGATCGATGCGCCGCGGCGAGTCGATCCACCCCACGGCCCCCGCCTCCCGGAAAGCCCCCTCGAGCACGGCCAACTCCTCGCAGCCCGCCGCCGCCACCGCCGCGTGCGGGTATTCGCGCTCGGCGGCCAGGAGGCGATCGAAGAGCGCCTCGGCATTCGCCGCCGTGACCTCCACAATCGCAAAACTGGCCGGGAAATGCCCGAGCCACGAACCCAAGCCGGCCAGTCCGGCCGCCGCCCGCAACGGCACCCGGCCGCGGAGGACTCGGCGCAGGGAACCTCCCCAACGCCCGCTGCTCTCGCAGAGGATCAGGCAGGCAGTCGCGGATCGATCGGATGGCCGGGACCGGTTGGAATCGGTGTCAAGCACTAGCAAAATCGTAGAGATTGGCGCCGCGGCCGACAAGCGTCCCCGCGGCCGAAGGGTATCGGTGACAGCCACATTGACGGTCACTCCTCACTGGATGCCAGTTCCTCGAGCATCTCGATGGCCGCCGCGACGAGCATCTCGCCACTTCCAGCGGCGACCCGCGAATTGATCACCTCGTAGTCGCCCTGGGGGAATGCTTCCCGGTTGGGGATGTAGGCCGGGGCGTCGTTGGCCAACTCGACAATGAGCGTGGCCGGGAAGGGCGAGCCCGCCTTGATGTCCAAGCCCAGCTCGACGAACACCTCGCCGGGCAGCGTCACCAGGGCGGCCTGATCCGAAAGCCGGAAGACTTGAACTTCCAAGGGGTACGTGTCTCCCCAACGCGCCCGCATCTCGGCGAGGGATCGGATCTTGGCAGCCCGCCGCTGCTGGAGGAAGACCCGCTCCTCGACCAGGGGCTCGCGGTTCTGCGGGTACGATTCGGCCCAAGCCAGCTCCTCGTCGGTATAGGTCTGCAAAGGGGCGTCGACGACTGTCTGCCGCACGGCGAGTACCGGCTGCGCGGGGACGAGTTCGGGAAGGGCTTCGAGGATGGTCTCCCCGAGGGCCACGCCGATCTCGCGGGTGATCCCCTCGGGGCCCGGCGTCGGCGGCGGACCGGAGACGTCGAAGTGGTTCACGTTTCCGCAGGCACCCAATCCGAAGAGGGAGTCGAACGAGTCGCCCAGTTCGCGGCGCAGCGTCTCCTCAATGAAGTAGGGGTAGTCGGCGCTGTATTCGGTGCTGGCTACGGTGTCCAGATGCAGGGCGAACGAGATCAGCGACGCCAGCGGCTGCCGCGATGCAGGGTCGCGGAAGAGGACGATCCCGACCTCCGGATCGACCGGCCCTACCGCTTCGACGATGCCGGGATTCTGGAAACCCGGGTTGAATCGCACCGAGCCGTCCTTCATGAGGAAGCGGCGGTTGAAGGCCAGCCCTTCTTGCTCGGCGGTGCCCGCCGCGATCGCCATGGGCTTCGCTTCTTGCTGCGCGGTGCCGACCGCCGCGGCGATCTTGGCCATCGTCTCCTCCAGGCCCTCGGAGGCGAAGCGGCCGGTGTGCGTGTGGGTGGCGGCCACGGCGATGTGCTCGAGGGGGATTCCCGTCGCCTCCGCGGCGCGGCGGCGGATCGACTGCGCCATGTCGTAGCGGACGGAGATCACGTCGCAGAGTACGAACGCCGCTTCGACTTCGCCCTGGCGGAGGTAGAGAACCTTGGCCCAAAGGGGGTCGGCGACGGCGGTGCTTTGGCCGCGGTAGTGGGCGTCACCGACCGGCGGGGTGATGTTCAGGCGCGCCAGGCCCACCTCGAGCGGCGGCGCCGCGGGATCCTCAGCGCCGCGGAGTTCGGCGGCCGTCCCGGCGAGGGCCAGGAGGAGCACGACGCCGGGTAGTAGGGACAAGAACGGGCGTCGTGCCTGGCGGGGGAAAGTGCGGTTCATCGTGGGGTACCTCATCGTCACTCGTATGGCTCGGGGTGCCCGGCGAGGAGGAGTCGTGGGATTGGGAAGCCGGTGCCGGCGGAGCCTCTTCTCGCGCGGGAGCGCCCCCCATTGTAGACTGGTTGTGCGGCAAAAGGGACCAGGGGAAGCGCCCCGGCGAGCGGACGATGGACATTCCGCCGGCGGACGGCTACGATGACATCAACGATTGCCGTTCTGCGGAGGGGGCACCGTCATCGCAGCGCCTCGATGGACATCGACGAACTTCGACGCTACCTCGACGACCCCACCGCCGCGGCCGAGTGGCTGGGCCGCTGGAAGCTCGCCGATCCGCGGCGCGGGCGCGCCAGCCTGGTGCGGATGGCCACCGCCGGGGTCACGCTCGATCTCTTGGCCGCGATCGTCGATCAACTCGGCCGCCGCCTGCCGTTCTGTCCCGATCCGGACATGGCGCTGAACAACCTCGACCGCTTCGTGGCTGCGGCGCGCAACCCCCTGTCCCTGGGCACCCTCTTCGAGCGCGACCCGGAGGCACTCTCCACGCTGGTGCAGATATTCTCCACCAGCCAGTACCTGAGCGACCTCTTGGTTCAGGACCCGGAAAGCCTCGACCTCCTGCGGCTCACCGAGGGTCAGCCCATAGCCCGCCAGGCCCTCGTCGACGAAATCGTCGCCGAGGTCGACGCCCTCCAGCATGATGCCACGGTGCTCGCCGCCCTCCGCCGCTTCAAGCGCCGCGAGACGCTCCGCATCTCCTACGGCGACATCATTCGGCGCCAGGCCCTGGAGACGGTCACGCGGCAGATCTCCTTCCTCGCCGACGCCATTGTGGAAGCCGCCCTGCGGTCCGCCTGGCGGACGGTGGCCCAGCGGACGGGCAACCCCTCCGGCCCCACCGGCGAAGCGGCCTCGATGGTCGTCCTCGGCCTGGGGAAGCTCGGCGGCGAAGAGCTCAACTACTCGAGCGACATCGACCTGGTCCTTCTCTACAGCGGCGAAGGGCAGACCGATGGGCGCAAGGCGATCGGCAACGCCGAGTTCTTTCAACTCGTGGCCCGCGAGATGGTGCGGCTGCTCACGGAGACCTCCTACCTGGGGGCGGCCTACCGCGTCGACCTGCGGCTCCGCCCCGAGGGTCAGCGGGGGGCGATGGTCGTAGGCGTCGACTCGGCCCTGGCCTATTACGAGGCCCGGGGGCGGACCTGGGAGCGGCAGGCCTTCATCAAGGCCCGACCCGTGGCCGGCGACCTCGTTCTGGGGCGGCATTTCCTCGAGCGGATGGCCCCCTGGATCTACCGGCGCTACTTGACGCGGGCCGACATCAGCGGCATCCAGGCGCTCAAGCGCCGCATCGAGCGGCGCAACCGCCGCGAAGGGGGCGCAGCCCGCGACGTGAAGACCGGCCACGGCGGCATCCGCGACGTCGAGTTCGCCATCCAGTTCCTCCAGCTCCTCAACGGCGCGGACCTCCCTCAACTTCGCACGGGAAACACCCTGGAGGCGATCGGCCAACTGGAACGGGTCGGTTGTCTGAGCAGCCAAGAGCGGTCGTTGCTCACGGAAAACTACGTCTTCCTCCGCCGCATCGAGCACCACCTGCAGATCATGTTCGATTTGCAGACGCACGTGATGCCCGAGGGGGCCGTGGAGCTCCGCAAGCTGGCCCTGCGGATGGGCTATGTCGAGAGGGCGGGCCGGCCGGCACTGGCGGCCTTCGAGGGCGACTACCGGCAACGCACGGCGATGAACCGGCGGATCCTCGACCACCTCCTCCACGACGCCTTCCGGGACGGCGCGGAGGTGGAGGCCGAGGTCGACCTGATCCTCGACCCCGACCCGCCGGAGGAACGGGTCTTTGAAGTCCTGGGCAAGTACGGCTTCGCCGACGTCCGGCAGGCCTACCGCAACCTGATGGCCCTTTCCGAAGAGAAGATCCGCTTTCTCTCCACGCGCCGCTGCCGGCACTTCCTGGCAGCCATCGCGCCGCAGCTCCTCGGCGCCATCGCGGCCACTCCAGATCCCGATGCGACTCTGGTGAACCTCGACCAGGTGAGCGCCTCGCTAGGCGGCAAGGGCGTGCTCTGGGAGCTCTTCAGCTCCAATCCCCCGTCGCTGCAGCTCTATGTCCGGCTCTGCGCGTACAGCCCTTTCCTTTGCAGCATCCTCACCAGCAATCCGGGGATGATCGACGGGCTCATGGACAGCCTGGTCCTGGACAAGCTCCCCACGCCTGAGGCGCTGCGGAACACGCTGGCAGATCTGGTCCGCGCCGCAGAGGATTTCACCCCCATCCTCCACAGCTTCAAGAACGACCAGCAACTCCGCGTGGGTGTCCGCGACATTCTCGGCAAGGAGGACGTGCAGGCCACCACCGCCGCCCTTTCCGCAATCGCCGAGACGTGCCTTGCAGAGATCGCCCACCACGAACACCGCCGCCTTGCGGCGAAGTTCGGCACGCCCCGCGTCGGCGAGGGACTCCGCCGCGGCGAGCCCTGCGAGATGGCGATCCTGGCCATGGGGAAGCTGGGCGGCCGGGAGATGAATTACCACAGCGACCTGGACATCGTCTTCCTCTACGAGGTCGAGGGGCACACGGCGGCGACCGGCCGCGGCGAGCGCACCACGAACCAGCACTTCTTCAGCGAGCTGGGCCAGCGGATCATCCAAAGCACCAGCCGGCTGGGGCCTTCCGGACGGCTGTACGAGGTCGACGCCCGCCTGCGGCCCACCGGCCGGAGCGGCTCGCTGGCCGTCTCGCTGGGCGAGTTCTCTCGGTATTTCGCCGAGGGAGACGGCCAGCTCTGGGAGCGGCAGGCGCTTTGCAAGAGCCGGGTGGTCTTCGGCTCGGACGGCGTCGCGGAGGCGGCGGCCACGGCGGTGGCGCGAGCGGCCTTCTCCCACCGCTGGCGGCGCAACGACGCCGAAGCCATCTGCCACATGCGGCACCGCCTCGAGCAGGCTGCCCCCCCCGGGGACGTGAAGCGGGGGGAGGGGGGCATCGTGGACATCGAGTTCGTCGTGCAGATGCTCCAGCTCAAGCACGGCCGCAGTCAGCCCGCAGTCCGCAACCCCAACACCCTGGCGGCTCTCGACGCGCTCCACGAAGCCGGATGCCTGACCGCGGCCGATTGGCGGCACTTCACCGAGAGCTATCGCTTCCTGCGGACGCTCGAGGGACGCCTGCGGCTGATCAGCACCACCGCCCGCGACCGCCTGCCCGAGGCCCCCACAGAACTGGCCAGACTGGCCCACCTGATGCATCTGGCCGATGGCTCCCAACTCATCGAGGCCTGCGCCCGCCACACCGCCGAGAACCGCCGCCGCTTCGCGCGCCTCTTCGATCAGGAAGGGGACGCGAGACAGTCTAGCCGAGCCTAGCCCCCTTTGGCGGGGAGGATGGCGGACGAGAACCGATCTCGCGACGAGGGCAAAGTCCGGGAAGCAGAGAAACGCTATGTCATCTGAACAAGCGGGGCGCATCTCAATGGTCTGAGGCGGAAGACGGCAAGGAGAGGATCGGCGGACGGGAATGTCCGGCGTTGACCGAAACGTCCGGCCTAAGGGGAGAGGATCTCGCGGATGGCGGCGAGCAGCTCGGAGCCTTGGGACGAGAGGGCGACGTCTGTCTGGGTGCCGCGGGCGAGGTCCTTGACCTGGCAACGGGCCGCGGCGAACTCGTTTTCCCCGGCGATGACGGCGATGCGGAAGCCGCGGCGGTCGGCGTACTTGAGCTGCTGGCCGATCCGCTTCGGCTCCGGGTAGACCTCGACCCCCAACCCCGCCGCCCGCAGCAGGGCGGCCAGCCGAAGGTAGTCGTGGAGGCGGTCGGCGTCGAAAAAGGGGATGAAGACCTCGGCCGGCGTGGTCACCCGCTCGACCATGCCCAGTTCTTCCATGGCCGCCAGGAGGCGATCGAGCCCCAGCGAGGCGCCGACGCCGGGAAGCTCCTCCTTGGTGAAGAGGCCCGCCAGGTTGTCGTAGCGGCCCCCGGAGCAGACGCTGCCGATCTGGGGCAAGGCATCGAGGAAGGTCTCGTAGATGGTCCCCGTGTAGTAGTCGAGCCCGCGGGCGATGGAGAGGTCGAGGACGATCCGCTCCGCGGCCACGCCCGCCGCCCGCACCCCGGCGAGGACCTCCTCGAGCCGCGCCAGACCGCCCCGCCCCCGCTCGCTCCGGGCCACCAGGGTTGCAGCCTGGCGGAGGACCTCCTCGTTGCTGCCGGCGATCTCGGTCAAGGCCAGCACGTCGGCGGCCTGGGCAGCCGTGCAGCCGGCTGCATCCTCCATCTCCGCGGCGACCTTCGCGGGGCCGATCTTCGCCAGCTTGTCGAGGGCCCGCAGGACCGCCGCGGCCCGCTCGGCCAGGCCCAGCGCATCGAGCAATCCGGTGAGCACCGCGCGGTTGTTGATGCGGATCGTGAAGTCGGCGAAGCCGATGGCCCGCATCAGGTCGTGGATCACCAGGGCCGTCTCGATGTCCGACACCGGACTGCGGGTGCCGATGGTGTCGAAGTCGCACTGCATGAACTCGCGGTAGCGTCCCCGCTGCGTGTTCTCGCCCCGCCAGACCGTGGCGATGTGATAGCGCTTCAGGGGCGTGCCGAGACGGCCGATGTGCTGCGCGGCGAACCGCGCCAAGGGGACCGTCAGGTCGAAGCGGAGCCCCACCCAGCGGTCGCCGTGGTCCTGGAACTTGTAAAGCTGCTTGTCCGACTCCTCGCCCCCCTTACCGGCGAGAATCTCCAAGTATTCCAGCGCCGGCGTGTCGATGGGGCTGAAGCCGTAGGAGCGGTAGACCCGCCGCGCGGTCTCGATGAGCCGCTCGCGGGGGATCATGGCCTCGGGCAGGTAGTCGCGGAATCCCTTCAGCGTCCGCGGCGCGATGCGCGTCGTGTCGTTCAAGGCGGCGCTTCCCTTGTTGGCTACACGAGCACGGCCAGCGGCTCGGGCCGCGGACTGCGGATGCTCCCCCCCGGCCGCGGGCCGAGCACCGCCTCCGCGTATTCCTCGACCTGCTCGGGCGTCTCCCAGTAGTGGTCGTAGACCCAGTCGTCTTCGTACTCGCAGTTTTCCGTGCTGTAGTCGCGGCAGATCTGCGGCCGGGTGGCGTAGATGCCGCAGCGGTTGTCGTCCCGGAGGTGGCGGCACTTCGTGTGGACCAGCAGGTACCAACATGCTTCTTCGACGAACACGCTGGCGCGTTCGTGCAAGAGGTACCAGCGGATGAAGTCGAAGTCCTGCCACTCCGTGGGGGTTTCGATGGGCAGCGCGAAGTAGCGGCAGCACTTGGCCGTGCAGTGGTCGCACAGGGAACCTCCGGCCGGCAGGTCTTCGCGGTGCGGCTTGGGGTGGATGTTCGTGGGGTGATAATGACCGCGCATGTTATTCCTCCAAACGTCTTTATCATCGAGGTTACCAAAGCGTCTGCGGTTCGGCCAGCCGGCGGGGGTTGCCTCCCGCGCTGGCGGCGGACACCGTGGCCGTTAGCGTTACCACGAGGCCACCCCCCCGACGGGAGTGGCTGCTGAACCGAACAGGGGTTGAAAAACCTCGGGGCGCGGGTATGTTGGGGCGGTGGGGCAGTGCGCGAGGATGGCGGTGCGCCCCCGACGGTCGGGGGACGCCAAACGTGCCGCAAGGTGCCTCGCCGGTTCGGTCCTCCGCTCCGGGCCCGCATCGATGCGGGGTTCGAAGGGGGAGAGCCGGCGTCGCTGGTTGCCAGGTTGCGCCGTCCGGCCGTTTGTGAGCCGCCCTTGGCGCTCTTCTCCATTTTTTTCTATTGTCCAATCCTCCGGGCAGCAGCTACCGCGGATTCTTTTCGAGCGGGAAACGGTTTCGGCCGATGGGAAACATCCTTGCTGGATACGAGATGAACCCGACGACATGGGTCTACCTGTCGTCGCTGTTGATCATCGGTACGTACTTCAAGTTCCGCCGTTTCTGGAGCGTCCGCAACCTGGACCTCGCGCTCCTCCTGGGCCTCTCGCCGGGGCTGCTGCTGGTCGCCCACGACCTCGAAGCGTGGGGATTCGCGTGGCTCTTCGCCGTGGGCGCGTGCATCCTCTTGCGGCTGCTGCTCGACCCGCTGATGATCCGCCGGCCCCTCCTCGAACCGAACCTTTCGGCTGAGGGGCTGTTTTTCACGGGCATCGCGCTGCTCGTCTTCCTCACGGCCAACGTGATCACGGGCAAGCTCACCGAGAGCGACCTCGAGGGGGCCCGCCGGCTCGACCAGATCCTCGCCCGCCGCGAGCTGCCCCCCGAAGAATCGGGCACGTCCTGGCACGGTCCCGGTTACCCGCTCTTCTATCTCTTCGCCTCCTTCTCGAACAAGGCCCTCATTGCCGACGACGACACCCAGCCCGAGCACTACCAGCGGGCCATGATCCGGGCCACCACGACGCGCACCACCGCGATCCTGGGGCATCTGGCCGTGGTCGCCGGCATCGTACTCATCGGCTACCGCCACTTCGACAATTTCCAGATGGGGGTGGCCGCCGCCTCGCTCTACCTGCTCCTCCCGTACACCGCCCAGATGACGGCCCGCGTCGACCACGTCATTCCCGCGGCGCTCCTGGTGTGGGCCATGGCCAGCTACCGACGACCGGCCGTGGCGGGCATTCTCATGGGGCTCGCCATCGGCGTCATCTGGTACCCACTCTTCCTCCTGCCGCTCTG
>SLBP01000118.1:0-15107 GCA_007126245.1 Planctomycetales bacterium | reverse complement strand
CGGCCCCGCTGGCCCCGCCTGCCAGCCTATCTCCGCAGCCGGCCCGAAGGTCGCCAGCAGGCGACCGGCCGCGGCGGAGCGCCCTCCAAACGCCAACCTCCCGCCCCCCCGAGCCACGACGGAAAGCTGCCGCCGATGCATCATGCTCCGGCGGTCTCGCACCAGGAAGGTCATCCCCATGCCCCACTCCGACGTGACGTCCACCATCGCGCCGCTGCCAACCCTCGGCACGGCACCGCCCCTTTCGCAGGTAAGCGACGAGCAGCTTGCGCGGTACGCGGAGTTGATCTACGCGCGCACCGGCATCCGCGTCTCGCCGCAAAAGAAAATGCTCCTCTCCAACCGCCTGCGGCGCCGCCTGCGGCAGACCGGTCTGGCCGACTTCGACGCCTACTTCGCCCTGCTGCGGCGACTCCCCCCCTCCGACGCGGAATGGGACGCTTTCCTCCAGGAGATCACGACGCACGAGACGTACCTCTTCCGCGACGAGGCGCAGTGGCGGTGGTTCCGCGAGCAATACCTGACCGAACGGATGGCGGCGGCACGGCAGGGGGCCGGCAAGACGCTCCGGGTCTGGTCGGCGGCGTGCAGCACGGGAGACGAAGCGGCTACCGCGGCCTGCTGCATCGCGGCCACCCTCACCGACCTGGCAGCCTGGCAGATCCGCATCCTGGGAACGGATATCGGCGTCGGCGCCCTGGAGCAGGCGCGCGAGGCGGTCTTCGGGGAGCGCGCCATGCGGCTTGTACCGCCGGAGCTGCAGAGCCGCTTCTTCACCCGCGAGGATTCGGCGAGGGTCTGGCGCGCCAAGCTGGCGGTCACCACCATGCTCAGCTTCCGCCAGCACAACCTCCTGGATCCGCTGCGGGAGCGGCCTTTCGACCTGGTGTTCCTCAAGAACGTACTCATTTATTTCGACGCCGCCTCGAAGCGGCGCGTTGTCGAAAACGTCCGCGCCGTGCTCAAGCCCGGGGGGCTCCTGGTGGTCGGAGCCGCCGAAGGGGTATCCGACCTGGTCAAGGAGATGGTCCGCCTGCAACCATGGCTCTTCGCCGAGCCGGCAAACTAGGAATGCTCCGTGATGACGCCTTCCGAATCCGTTCCGCGCGATGAGTTCTTCGAGAGCCTCCTGGGAGACTTTCTCGATGAGTCGGGACAGCTTCTCGACCGGCTCAACGAGAACCTCCTGGTATTGGACGAGTTCGTCCGCTCCCGCGACGAGACGTCTCCCGCCGCCTGCGATCCGGCTCTCTTGAACGAGATGTTCCGTTCCGCCCACAGCCTCAAGGGCCTCTCGGCCATGTTGGGCCTCACGGAAATCAACGCCTTAACGCACAGGATCGAGAACCTCTTCGATGCCGCGCGGAAAGAGGAACTGGTCATCGGCGCCGATGCGGTGGAGATCCTCTTCCAGGGAATCGATCGATTGGGAGGACTGGTCGCCGCCCTGAAGGAGCCCCATCGCGAGGCGGTGGAATGCGAGGCGGTGCTCGACGGCATCCAGGCCCTGCTCCACGCCGCAGGCGCCGAGCGGGCGCAGGCGACCCAGGCCGACGCCGAACTCGCCTTCGGCGAGGAGATGGCCACCCCGGCCTCGGGCAGCCAAACGGGAGCCGCCGCTCCCACGGAGGGCGGGGATGCCCCAGAGCCGCGGCACGGGGCGGGCGGAGCGGGGGAAGGGCCTGCCGATCCCTTCGCCGGTCTGGCCGACGAGGTCGAACTGCTCGACAAGTACCTCGGGCTCTTCATCGACGAGACCGAACTGGCCCTCGACACCATCACCGAGACACTCCTCTCGATCGAAGGAGGCGGCCGCCGCGAGGAACTCGAGCGGCTTCTGGTCCTCTCCCACCGCATCAAGGGGGCCGCTGCCTCCGTGGGGTTGAATCGCGCCGCCAAGCTGGCACACCTCATGGAAGACGCCCTGCAAGACCTGATCAACGAGAGCTGCCCGCTGACGGCGGAGATGGCCGACGCCCTCTTCCGGTGTACCGACGCCCTGCGCCAATACGTCCAGGACCTCCGCCGAGGCCGGCGTGGAGGAGACGACGCCTTCAGCCAGCGAGGACAAGAGCTCCTGGCGGCCAGACCGACGGTGGGCGGGAGCGACGGCCGGGGCCGAGGGAAATCGGCGGCACAAGATCGGCCCGCCCGCGACGTAACCGCGCGCCCCGCGGCGGCTGCCGCTCCGCTGCCGCTGCCCGCGACCCTCCATGCCGCCGTAGCCCGACGCGTACCCCCCGGCACCTCCTGCCTGGTGGGAGAGGTTATCTTTCAACCGGCGCTGCCGCTCGTGGGACTGAAGGCCCAACTGATTTACGAGAAGCTCAACAACCTGGGTGAGGTCTGCCACTTCGACCCGGCCGTCGAAGGGCTGGAGGACGTGGAACAGCTGGAAGCGGTCCGCTTCGGCGTGGTGACCGATTGCTCCGTGACGGCGGCGATGGGCCTCGTGCGCGTGGCGGGCGTAGCCGCGGCGCACGTGGAGCCCCTCTGCGAAGCCACCGCCGAGGCAACGCCGCCGCAGGAAGCGGCCGCTCCGACGGCCGCTGGTGGGGCGGCGCCGCCCCCTGCCGCCACCCAGCAGAGTCGGGCCCCCCATGTCGCGCCGCCGGCGCCCCCGGCAGACTCGACCCGCCCCACGGAGACGCTGCGGGTGGACATCGAGCGGCTTGACCAACTGATGAACCTGGCCGGCGAGCTGGTGATCAGCAAGGCGAGGTTCTCGCAGATCGCCGAGCGGCTGAAACGTTCGGTATCGACGCGGCAGTCGCTCAGCGCCTTGGACAAGGTCTTCGCCGCGCTCGGCAAGCTCGGGGAGTCGCCCTCCGCCGCGCAGAGCCCGGCTCAACTGCGCAGCGCCTTGGAGAGCGTCCGGATCCAGGCGCGACGCATGCAAACCGATTTGGAGAGTGTACGCCGCGACCTGGAGACGCTGGCTTCCATCCACCCGGTGGTACACAACGACCTCGCCGAGGCGGTCCACCAGTTGGAGCGGGTCAGCGACGGCATCCAGCAGAGCGTGATGGACACGCGCATGGTCCCCATCGGGCCGCTCTTCGCCCGCTTCCGACGGGTGATCCGCGACATCACGCGCGCCAACGGCAAGGACATCCGCCTGAACATCAGCGGCGAGAAGACCGAGCTCGACAAGCGGATGATCGACGAGCTGGGCGACCCGCTGATCCACATGGTCCGCAATGCGGTCGACCACGGGATCGAAGGGCCCGACGCGCGCGCCGCGGCCGGCAAGCCACGCCAGGGGACCGTCACCCTCGACGCCTTCCACCGCGGCAACAGCATCGTCATCCAGGTCGGCGACGACGGGCAGGGGTTGTCTCGCGAACGCATCCTCCGCAAGGCCGTGGATCGCGGACTGCTCACCGAGGCCGACGGAGAGCGAATGAGCGACAACCAGGTCTACCAGCTCATCTGGGAAGCCGGCCTGAGCACCGCGGAGCAGGTCACCGAGGTGTCGGGGCGGGGCATGGGCATGGACATCGTCAAGAGCAAGATCGAGGCCCTCAGCGGCAGCGTCGACGTGGAGAGCACCCCCGGCTCCGGGACGACGATGACCATCAGGCTCCCCCTGACGCTGGCCATCCTTCCCAGCCTCCTCGTGGAGATCGACGAAGACGTATTCGCCATGCCCGTCGAGTCGGTGGCGGAGATCATCGCCATGCCCCGCCAGGACCTGACTACGGTACACGGCCGGCTTGCCGCCAGGGTCCGCGGGCGGGTGATTTCCGTGGTACGCTTGGACGAGGCCTTCTCCTTCCACGGCGAGCGGGAAGCGGGCCGCCGGGAGGACGAATCCCTGACGATGGTGATCGTCGGCGAGGCGGGGCGGGAGATCGGCCTGGCGGTCGATCGCGTGCTCGGCGAGCAGGACGTGGTCGTCAAGTCGATGGCCGAGAACTACCGCAACGTGGCGGGGATCGCCGGGGCCAGCATTCTCGGCGACGGCCGCGTATCGCTGATCCTCGACCTGGCGGCGCTCGCCGAGATGGCTGCGGGCCGGACTGCGGAGCCGGCATAAGCGTCCCGGCGTCGCGATCCGCGAAGCCTGGCCCCGACTGCAAGGAGCCGTGAAAAAGAAGCATCGCAGGAGGCGATCGCCAGACAGGTCGTCCCCGTTATTCCCAACGGTCTTCGAGGGAGCAAACACCGCACGCCGAGAGCCTTCCGGTCCTCTCCGCAGGCGCCTTTCCCCATCGACGAAACCCGCCAAAAAGACAAACCGTTACTTGCCGGTCGCACGGCCGATCAAGGAGCCGCACGTATGCCGAACTGCCGCCCCGTTTCCCACACCCCCCTCGATGTGCTCCGCCAGCTCTTTGCCTCGGCGACGCACGACGCCTCGACGGCGATGTGCCGCTGGACGGACGGACTGATCACCCTGTCGCTGGACGAGGTTCGCGAAATCCCGCTGGGCGAGGTCTGCGACGAGCTCAATCTCTCCGACGAGCTGCTGACGATGGTCGTGCTGCACCTCGAGGGAGACGTCGGCGGGGTGATGATCCTCACCTTCGACGAGGAGAACGGCCGCCAGTTAGCGGCCGCGCTCCTGGGCCGCCCCGTCGAGCACGACGATCCCTGGAGCATCCTCGAACAGTCGGCGTTGACGGAGACGGGGAATATCCTGGGATGCGCGTACATGAACGCCTTGACCCGGCTCATCGACCGCGAGCTGGTGCCCTCCCCCCCCTATTTCCTACAGGACTACGGGGCCAGCGTGCTGCAACAGGCGATCCTGGCACAGGCGATGACCAGCGACGAGGTGCTCGTCTGCCGCACCGGATTCCACCGCCAAGGAGCGGAGTTGGACTGGCGGGTCCTCTTCGTTCCCACCGAGGCCATGCGCCGCGCCATGATCGAGGCCATCCGCACGGCGCGGTGACCCCCCTGCAATCCGAACGCTCCCCTTCCCCGGAAACTCCCGCTATGTCTCTCAGTCCGACCACCGCGGCTTCGCCGCCAAGTAGCGTTGGCATGGGCCAAGTGAAGCTTGCCGCGGCGCCGGCGCGGCTGAACGCCGTATTGGGCTCCTGCGTGGGTGTAGCCCTCTATCATCCCCGCGCCCGCATCGGCGCCTTGGGGCACGTCGTGCTGCCGCGATCGGGCGGAACGGGCGGGGGGCCGGCCAAGTTCGCCGAGAGCGCGATTCCCTACATGCTTGCCCAGTTGGAGCAGCGAGGGGCTAGCCGCACGGCGCTGGTTGCCCGGATCGCCGGCGGTGCCTGCATGTTCGGTACGGGCGGTCCACTGCAGATCGGCGATCAGAACGTAGCGGCCGTGCTCGCCGCCCTGAAGGCATCCGGCGTCCGGGTGGTCGCCCAGGACACGGGTGGAACCAAGGGGCGGCGGGTATCTCTCGACTGCACGAACGGCGAACTGACCGTGGAAATCGTCGGCTGCCCCCCGAGGATCCTTTGAGCGATCGATCGGGAGCAGCCCGTCGCCACCGATACTTTCACGCCGAAACCTCTGGAACATCTCCAGGAACGCCCCCATGACGCGTACGCTGCTGGTGACCGACGACGCCCCCATCATTCGCGAGATGATCAAGGACGCCGTAACCGAAGCAGGCTGGTCGGTTGCCGGCGAAGCGGGCGACGGCCGCGAGGCCGTGGAATGGTACAAGGCCCTCCGGCCCGACGCGGTGACGCTCGACCTGGTCATGCCCGAGTACGACGGTCTCTTCGCCTTGCGGGAGATCATGGCTCACGATCCCGCCGCCAAGGTGCTCGTCGTGAGCGCGCTCGACCAGAAGCGCGTCCTCCGCGAAGCCTTCAAGGCCGGAGCGCGCGATTTTCTGATCAAGCCCTTCGACCGGCGGCTGCTCCTCGAGTCGCTCGAGCATTTCGTCCCCGGGGCCTGACGGCCCTCCGCGCCCTCCCCGGGTCTTTCCTCCGGGGTCTCCCTCGAGGTGGCGCGCCGTGCGGCGGCTGCTCGCGCCGGTCCGCCTGGGCGCCGCTCAGAGGGGGCGGACGACGGAGAGGCCCCGCCAGTAGTCGAAGAGGGTCTCCACGCCGAGGACGCCCCCGCCCATGCCGCTCTTGTGGATCCCCGAATAGGGAACGCCGCGCGGGAAGAGGTTGTGGGCGTTGATCCAACTGTTGCCGGCCACGAGCGATTCCGCAATCCGTACGGCACGGGCCAGGTCGTTCGTCCAGACACTGTTCGCCAGCCCGTAGTCGGTGTCGTTGGCCATATTCACCGCCTCCCCTTCGTCCCGAAAGGGGGCCAGGAAGGCCACCGGTCCGAAGATCTCTTCGCGGGCGGCGACGTTGGAAAGCTCGCCGGTAAGGAGGGCCGGCCCGACGAAGTGGCCGGGAGCTCCGGGGACATCGACCGCGCCTCCCTCGACGAGGGCCGCGGCACCCTGCCGGCAGCCTTTCTCCAGGTAGCCGAGCACCCGCGCTTTCTGCTTGGCGCTGACCACCGGCCCCATCTCGGCGGCCGCGTCGAGCTCGTGGCCGATCCGCAGGGCCCGCATCCGCGCGGCGGCCACCTCCGAAAAACGCTCGAAAATCGACTCCTGGACCAGCCACCGCGTGGCCGTGCAGCATACCTGGCCGCTGTGGAAGGTGACTGCCTTGACCAGCTTGTCCGCCGTGGCGTCGACGTCGACGTCGTCGAAGACCACGGCCGCCCCCTTGCCGCCCAGTTCGAGCTTCGCGGGGACGAGGTTCCGCCCGCAGGCTTCGGCAACCTGGCGGCCGACCTCGGGTGAGCCGGTGAAGGAGATCCGCCCGATGCCGGCGTGGCGCGCCAGCGCGGCGCCGGCCGTCTCCCCGAAACCCGGAACGACGTTGATCACTCCCGGTGGGATCCCCGCCTCGCGCGCCAGGCGGGCGACGTAGATCGTCGACAGGGGCGTGTCCTCTGCCGGCTTGACGACCACCGTGTTACCCGCCGCCAACGCCGGCGCCGTCCCCCAACCGAAAAGCAGGATGGGGAAGTTCCAGGGGAAGATGAACCCGCAGGGCCCCCAGGGGAGGCGCAGGGAATAGGCCTCGTGGCCGGCGACCGCCAGCGTGCTCCGCCGCTGCACGTGCTGGGCCAGATCGGCGTAGTAGCGGTAGGTGGCGATGAAGGTATCGACGTCGCCTTCCGCCTGGGAGAGGATCTTGCCGCAGTCGAGCGCCTCGATCTGCGCCATGGTTGCCCTGTCGCGTTCCACGGCATCCGCCAGACGGTGAAGGAGGGCGCTGCGCTCGTGGGGCGGCATCTCCGCCCAGCCCGAGCGGCGGAAGGCCTCGGCCGCGGCGGCGACGGCGCGATCGACGTCGGGTGGCCGCATCGAGGCCACCTCGGCGAGCGGCTTGCCCGATCCCGGATCGCTGGTGGTGAAGGCCTCGCCGCTTTCACCGGCCACGTCCTTTCCGCCGATCACTCCGCCCAAGGGACCTGCAGAAAGGAACTCGGCGGCACGCTCGGTCAGCCCCTGCTGAACTTGCTCGGCCATCGTCAGAACCCTTTCTTCTGCAGAGGCGCGGCCGGCCGAAGGGGACGGTCCCATTTTTGCGGCCGAATGCCGTTATCCACGAGGAATCCCTTCTACGGCCGCGAAAACTGGGACAGTCCCCCCTGAACGGCTACCCGCGATCCTCTCCACTTCTCCGTTCCCATCCCCCTTTTGTAGACGGCCACCGGCCGCTGGGCAAGCGTCGCACGGGGCGCGCCGCCGGTTCAGGTATGATAATCGGCATTGATCCGCACGTACTCGGCCGTCAGGTCCGAGGTCCAGAAGCGGGCCGCGGCCTGGCCTTCGCGAAGGGAGAGGGCCACGTGGGCCTCGAAGCGCTCGCGGATCGCCGCGGAGACGGCGGCGGCGTCGAAGGCGGCGGGGCTGCCGCGATCGAAGAGGAGGAAGCCGTTGATCGAGAGGCTCAGCCCGCTCGGATCGAAGGGGACCCCCGCGTAGCCCGCGGCGGAGACGATCCGCCCCCAGTTCGGGTCGGCCCCGGCGATGGCCGTCTTCACCAGCGCACTGTGGGCGACGGTGCGGGCGATGGCCAAGGCCGCGGCGCGGTCGGGGCATCCGGTGACGTCGATCGTGATCAGGTGGGTGGCCCCCTCGCCGTCGGCCGGGATCTTGGTCGCCAGCTCCACGGCCAGGGTCCGCAGGGCCTCTTCGAAGGAGGCCAGGTCCTCACCGGTCAGCGGCGGGCCGCCGGCGGTGCCGTTGGCGAGGAGAAGGACCGTATCGTTGGTGCTCATGTGCCCCTCGACGCTGATGCAGTTGAAGCTCTCGTCGACCACGCGGACGAGGAGCGACTGAGCCGCGGTCGGCGCCAGGGGCGCATCGGTGAGGAAGATGCCGAAGAGCGTGGCCATTCGCGGGCCGATCATCCCCGCCCCCTTCGCGAGCCCGGCGATGCGGTGCTCGCGCCCGGCGATGCGTACGGTGCGGCGGGCGGTCTTCTCGCACTTGTCGGTGGTCATGATGCCGCGGGCCGCGGCAAGGAAGGCGGCCTCGTCGCCGGCCAGCCGTGCGGCGGCGGCGGTAATGCCCGCCGCCACCCGGTCCATGGGGAGGAATTCGCCGATGATTCCCGTGGAGAGGACGAGCACCTCCTCCTCGGCGGCACCGCACGCGGCGGCGGTCAGGCGCGCCATTTCCTCGGCGTCGCGCACACCCCGCGCACCCGTGCAGGCATTGGCGTTGCCCGAGTTGGCCACGATGGCGCGGAAGCCCGTACCCGGCGTCCGCGACCAATCGAGGGCCACCGGAGCGGCGTAGACCAGATTCTGCGTGTAGACGCCGGCGGCCGCGGCGGGCCCATCGGAGACGATGAGGACGACGTCGGGCTTGGCGGCGTCGCCCTTAATCCCGCTGTGGACGCCGGCGAAACGAAAGCCGTTGGGGAGGGGGACGGTCATCGTGCGCGAACGCTCCTGGTGGGAAAGGCCGGCGGACCACCGCCGCCTGCAGGGCCATCGGCGTCGGGGCGCACCCGCGCGGCGCGGGTGGCGAGCATGAATGTCGCCAGCCGAGGCTCGACTGTCAAGAGAGAACAGCCGCGGTGCCGCTCCCCCGACGACGCGGAAGCGGGTAGAATCTCTCCTCACGGCACCGAGCCGCTGCTCGCCGCCGGGGTTTCCCGGAAACCGCGTTTCTTGACCGAGACCTTCACCGACATGCACGACATCATCGCCGAACTCTCCTGGCGGGGGCTGATCCACCAGACCACCGACGCCTCCCAGTTGGCGGCCTGGCTCCTGGAGCGGCCGCGGACCCTGTACGCGGGCTTCGACCCTACGGCAAAGAGCCTCCATGTCGGCCATCTCATGGCACTGCTGGTCTTGCGCCGCTTCCAGCAGGCGGGCCACCGCCCCATCGCCGTGGTGGGCGGGGCGACGGGGATGATCGGCGATCCCAGCGGCAAGAGCGAGGAGCGAAACCTCCTCTCCGAAAAGGCGTTGCGGGCCAACGTGGCAGGCATCGAGAAGCAGCTCCGCCGCTTCCTCGACTTCGACGCCGCGTCGAACGCCGCCCTCCTGGTGGACAACTACGACTGGATGGGCCGCTTCGGCTACCTCGAGTTCCTCCGCGACGTGGGCAAGCACTTCCCCGTCGGCGCCATGCTCGCCAAAGACTCCGTGCGCAGCCGCCTGGAGCGGGCCGACGCCGGCTTGAGCTACACCGAGTTCAGCTACATGCTCCTCCAGGCTTACGACTTCGTCCACCTCTTCGACACCTTCGGCTGCGAGATGCAGATCGGCGGCAGCGACCAGTGGGGAAACATCACCGCGGGCATCGACCTCGCCCGCCGGCTCCGCGGCGCGCAGCTCTACGGCATGACCTGCCCGCTGCTGACCAAGAGCGACGGCACGAAGATGGGCAAGACCGAGGGGGGCGCCCTCTGGCTGGACCCGGAGCGGACCAGCCCCTACGCTTTCTACCAATACTGGATCAACCTGGACGACGCCGACGTGCCCACCTGCCTGGCCTTCTTCACCGACCTCTCCCGAAAGGCCGTTGCGGAGACCCTCGCCGAACACCGGGCCGATCCCGGCCGCCGCACGGCCCAGCGCCGCCTCGCCGCCGAACTGACGCGCCTCGTCCACGGCGCCGAGGGCCTCGCTGCCGCCGAGCGGGCCACGGCGGTCTTCTTCGGCGCCGAGATCGAAAAGCTCGACGACCGCCAACTCGGCGAAATCTTCGCCGATGTCCCTAGCCGCGAGCTTCCCGCCGACCGCCTCAGCGGCGAGGGGCTCTCGATTATCGACGCCCTCGTCGAAGCCGGGTTGGTCAAGTCCAACAGCGAGGCGCGACGCGCCGTCACGCAAGGGGGAGCCTACGTGAACAACCGCCGCGTCGATTCGCTCGACCGCCGCCTCACTGCCGCCGATCTGGCGAGCGAATCCATGGTCGTCCTCCGCGCCGGGAAAAAGCGGTACGCGCTCCTCCGCTTAGGACGGCCCGGCAAGTAGCCGGATCCGTTGCCAATCCCCGCCGGTGGATGCCCTCCCCCTCAACCGAGGCTGTCCACGAGAAGTGGGTCGAGGGGGGGGGCCTCGACCGCCTCCCCATGACGGACCGATTCCTCGCACCGGGCCAGGGCCGTGGACATGGCCTCGACGACCGCGCCGCAACGGTCGGCCACGTCGTTCACCTCCCAGCGGTCGTCGGGCATGGCAAAAAGCTCCGGCGGGTCCAGGTTCCGGAACCACCAGGCCGGTGTGCGCAGCCCCTGCTCGCCGTCGCCGGCGACCAGCACCCGGTCGCGCGGCCAGGGTTCCTCCTCGATAAGGCGGGCCAGATCGTGCCCGTGCGGGCCGAATCCCTCGCCGCTGCCGAACCAGGCGGCCAACGTCGCCCCCAGGTCGGCCGGCTGCACGAAGGCGGCAGTCCGCAGGGCGGACTCGCGGTCGCGAGGGAACCGGACCACCAGAGGCACGCGTACCAGTTCTCCATAGAGTGCACCGCCGGGGCCCACCAACCCGTGCTCGCCGAGAGACAGGCCCCGCGGCGAAGCCACCGCGAGCAGAAAATCGCCGCCGTCGAGCTCGGGGCGGAGGTGGTGGATCAGGCCACCGAGGCAGTCGTCGAGCAGCGAGACCTGGCCGGCGTAGGCCTGAAGCAGTCCCCAGAGGCGATCGGGGTCGTCATCAGGCCCGATCTCAAGATCGGGAACGGCTATGTCGTGCGGAGGGGCCGGGTCTCCCGGCTCGACGTACCGTTCGCGGTAGGAATAGGGAGCGTCCCACGGGGCGCCAAGACCACGAAAATGGGCCCAGACCATCGAGGGGCCCTTCGCCGGGTCGAGTTGTTCCAGCAGTGCTCCGAAGCAACCCGCAAGGTGGGTCTCATCGAGGCCATTTGCGGCCCCCTTTGCTGCTGGGGGCGGGAGCGTAACGATTTCGGAGAAAGCCTCTGCCCCGGGAAACGCGGGTGCCGCTGGGTCGTCGGTCACCAGCACCGTCTGCGCTTTCGCGCCCACTCGGGCCGCCAGTGGCAGGCGCGCGGCGCGGCTCCCAACCGGTTCGATGGGGTGCCCCCCGCGCCAATAGCCATCATAGACCCTATCAAGGTGGGGGGCGGCGGTGTAGGCAAAGTCGCACAGAAGCGATTCAGCGGCCAACTCGTCGAAGGCCGGCGTGGCGACCCAACCGTTCCCGTAAGCGCCGAGAAAGCCGTTGTGCAACCGATCGATGAGAAGACAGAGGGCGCGCATGAATCCCATTATAGCGGAGGCGCAGGGGGGTAACAGGTAACCGTTCACGGGGGACGGGGCCATTTTTCGGGCATCGGCGGTCGCTAAAGACAGGGTCTATTGGCCGAAAAATGGACCCGTCCCCGGCCGGCCCGTGAACGGTTACGGTTGACAGACACCTCGACCAAGGGGTGCTGCCGGGCGGCCAAATCGAGGGGGGGGCTCGGGACCATTCGGCAAAGCGTCCGCTCCCATCGCCAGAGGCTGTTTGGTGCAGGGTTTCCCGGTGTTGGGCGCAGGCCGGCTTGCCGCGCGAGGACCGCTCGCAACAATGGAGCGGATCCCCCGCGGAACGGTTCGCGGCCCCCGCCGGGAAAGGTTGGCGGCCGGCACGGATGGCGGTCGGTGGGGTGGCTGAAGGCTCGAGGAGCCATCTCCGCGCTCGAGCCGGATGTTCTCTCCCGGCCAACGATCGGCCGGTGGGGCAGGGGATGTCACACATAGCGCCTACCGGCGGAAGCAGGACCAGTGCCGCAGGGCCGTTGCCGGCGATCCACGCCAATCCCTATTCAACAACCGAAAGGAACCGGACATGCTAGGAAATAAGGTCCAAGAAGCGTTCAACGAGCAACTCAACGCCGAGTACGCCTCCTCCTACCTCTACCTCTCCATGGCGGCCTACGCCGAGGCCGAGAACCTCAAGGGAGTAGCCCACTGGTTCCGCGTGCAGTCGCAGGAGGAACTGCATCATGCCATGAAAATCTTCGAATTCGTCGTCGATCGCGGGGGGCGGGTCCTGCTGACGGCGATCGAGGCCCCGGCCACGAAGTGGAAGTCGCCGCTGCACCTCTTCGAGGCCACACTCGAACACGAACAGTACGTTACGAAGCGGATCGACAAGCTCGTCGACTTGAGCATTGCCGAGAACGACCACGCCTCGCACGGTTTCCTCCAATGGTTTGTCAACGAGCAGGTCGAAGAAGAGGCCACCGTGGAGGAGATCATCGCCCAGCTCAAGCTCGTGGAAGGGGCACCCGGTGGGCTCTTCCTCCTGGACCGGGAACTGGCACAGCGGGGCCTGAGAGCGGGCACGAATGACTAGACGGTCCCTGCAGCCCCTTCGCCAGTTTCCGGCGTGCAGGGGCAGCCACCCAATCGGAGTACCCCGGGCATCCCCAGTGCCCGGCGTACTCCGGCAGGCCCGCTATGGTGCGCGCGGTGATTAGGGCGCCCGGATGGGCGATGCCTGCTGCGCCGACCACTCCGGCAATACCACGGCGCAAGAATCGGTGCGAACGAGCGGGGGCGAACCGGTGCCGTCCGGGCCGTTGGGGGTTATGATGTACGATTATGGCGGTGCGCGCGTGCGGTCGCGCATGCGCGGATTTACCGTCTCGGTTCGTCCCACGAGCGAAGAGGCGATCGATCGATGCAGCGCCGAGTTCTCGCCCTCCCGGTCGGCCTGGTAGCGTTACTCCTGGCGGCGGCCGCTTCGTCGGCAGGCCAGGAAGAATTCCCCCCGCAGATAGCGCCCCCCCTGCGAGCCGCGGAAGTCCAAATGGCGGCGAGCTTCGGCCAACTCGTGGAGACGAACCAGCTCCGATTCGCCGTCGTCGCTGGCAGGATCACGATAATCCATCTGGGAATCGCCAACCTGACCGACACCGCCGTCCGCGACGACCGCCGCGAGCACTACAGCATTCTCGCACAGCCTGAAGGGTTCCACGTCGATTACGAGGTATCCTCTGGAGACGAGCGGCTCTCGATTGCGATTCGCGCCGGCCAGTCGGTCGAGCTCCGCTATCTTCCCGCGGACGACGCTGGTGGGGCGCAAGTGGAGTTTTCTCAGGCGGCGGGTTCGCCCACGGTACTCTCCGTGCGCAGCGGTTCCCGGCAGCAGCGGTTCGAGGCGGCCTCACTTTGGCACCTCCTTATTGCCCATCCCGCCCCCAGCCGGGAGTACCTCCTTCCCCACCTGGCGGTTCTCCGTCCCGACTGGCAACTCGGCGAGTTGGCCCGGGCCGTGGAGCGGGAGCTGCTGCGGATGGCGAAGGCGGCCGGCCCGCCCGACCGCGGGCGGTGGGCCGAGCTGGTCGACGACCTCGGCGACGACCGCTTCGCCGTGCGCCAAACAGCCGACCGCGAGCTGCGCCGTACGGGCCGCCAGGTGGCTTCCTTTCTAGAAGATCTCGATCCGGCGCAGCTCGGCGCCGAGCAGCATTTCCGCGTCCGGCGGATCCTGTTCGACCTCGATCGGCAGGAATTCGAGGATGTACCTGCGGAGGTGGCATCGGCACTGCTCGGCGATGCGGCCGTCTGGCGGGCCCTCCTCGAGCGCGAGGATCCTGCCGTGCACCACATGGCGGCCGAGTATCTTGCCGCGCTCACCGGCGAGGCGATGGACCGCGGCTCCGAGGCCGATTGACAACCGTCGGCTGGGCCGGTCGCGGGCAGGAACTTTCGGGCGGTTGGCGGCGTCTTATGCAATGGCCCGCACGGCCACGTCGGCCAGTGCGGTGCCCCCGATTCCTACGGAGCCCCCGCCATGTCCCTCCGCAAGTGGATAGCATTCCGCCCCCATCCCACCTGGCTTGCCAGGCTGGGGGCCATGGCCCTTGCGGCCACGATTGTCACGCTCCCGTCCCTGGCACGAGCCCAGGGCCTCCTGGTCGTGGTCGACCCCGCGCAGGAAGTCCGCCTGCCGCGGCCGATCATCATCGTGCCGCCCCCTCACCCGCCCCGCCCGCCGCGGCCGGTGCCGCCGCCGCCGTCCCCGCCGACGTACAAGATCGCAGAGCTGAAAGTCGAGGGGCGGATCGCCGACCAGGTGGCGCAGATCCAGGTCTCGCAGACCTTCGTGAACACGGGGAGCCGCGAGATGGAGGTCTCCTTCATCTTCCCCTTGCCGTATGACGGGGCTATCGATTCGCTCACCCTGCTGGTCGATGGCAAGGAGTTTCCCGGCCGGCTCATGGACGCCAAGGAGGCGCGGCGGGTCTATGAGGAAATCGTCCGCAAGAACCGCGACCCCGCGCTCCTCGAGTGGCTGGGCACGGGGATGTTCCAGACGAGCGTATTCCCGGTGCCCGCCGGCGCCAGCCGCACCGTGACCCTCCGCTACAGCCAGCTCTGCCGGCAGTTCGAGGGGCTCACCGACTTCCTCTTTCCCTTGAGCACCGCGAAATACACCGCGGAGCCGGTCGAGAAGCTGGAGATCCGTCTCTCGATCGAGAGCGGCGAAGAGATCCGCAACGTGTACAGCCCCACCCATCCGGTGGAGATCCAGCGGCCCGACAAGCGGCGGGCGGTGGTGGTGCTCCGCCGCGAGAAGGAGACGCCGCAGAGCGACTTCCGCCTCCTCTACGACGTGGGGACCGATCCGGTGGCCGCCCGGGTCGTCAGTTACCGGCCGGACAAGGACGAGGACGGCTACTTTGTCCT
>SLBP01000156.1:0-15344 GCA_007126245.1 Planctomycetales bacterium | reverse complement strand
TGTTCTGCCAGCGAAGCGCAATCACCGACCACCGAAGCGTCGTAGCCAAACCTCATTCTGCCAGCGCCTCGGCCACCCGCCACGCACCACGTCCCTCAGCCGCCGTTCGAGGGCTTTGGCGATATCCTCGTCTCTCCAGAAGTGCCGGAAGAAGTCCTCGCAGGCGTGCTCGGCATACCAGCCGGCCATGTGGGAAAAGGCGAACTCTTTGGGTCCGGCCGCCGGAGGGGCAGGGGGGCCTTCCGGCCGCGAGTCCAGCCACTTCCGGACCCATGGACCTCGCTCCGCGTGGCATTCGATCAGCGCCGCACAGATGAGTCGTTCGAGCGTCTGCTTTGCGGGTATTTCCTCGCTTCGTGGATCGGGGGCCTCCCAGCAGACGAGAGAAACGAGTGTCCTCCCGTCGCTCAGGACGAGGTCGCCGTCGGCAGTCGGCTTTGCGTTGGTAAGATCGAGCGGGCCGACAAGGTACTGCTTGGCGCGCTTCGGGTGCCGGACCCCGGTAACCTCGGCGACCACGCGGTCGCTGTCGACACAGACGACGAGCCGGGTCAGTGACTGTGTGGCGAGTTGGCTCAGACGAATCCGCGCCGCCCGAATCACCTTCTCCCGGCTATGGCAGGGTTGGAGACGCACGAAACGCCCGGAAGTCGAACGAAAACCGAAATGGCCGCGGGTCACCGGTTTATTCCAGGGATCGACCAATTTGCCGCGGGCTCCGTTGCCGGCGCCCGGGTCCGTACAGCCCAAATGGAGCAACCACCCGGCCCAGAAGGCTCGGTCGTGATACCCTTCGCAAAGGACGACGGACTCGGTCGGCTCGTTCACGGTGCTCAGCGGAGGTCGTTCTCGATTTCGGTGCGCGCGAAGGCCACGTCGCTCCCCTCAATGCGGGTGGAGGCGAGCAGGCCGTCCTCGCTGAGCGCCAGCCGGTAAAGGGAGAGCTTTTCCAGGTCTTGGTCGTTTGATTCGGCCAGCAGGGCGTCGATCAGCTCCAGGCTGTGCGTGGTGAGCACCACTTGCAGCCCGCGGCGAATGGCCACCCAGATGGCCCGCGCCGACTGCCGCAGCGCGGCGGGGTGCTGGTGGACCTCGGGCTCTTCCAGGAGGATCGTCCCTTCGCTATTCGCACCGAACTGGAGGATTAGCCGCAGCAGGGCAAAAACGCCATCGCCGGCCAGCGCCGCCGGCACGCTGCGGTCCGAATACACGAAGTACAGCACCGGCTGGTCCTGTTCGGTGAGAATCTCGACGTCGATGACACCGGGGACGATTTCCGCGATCACCCGCTTGATCTCCTCGCGCCGTCCTTGCCGGGTGCATTCGGAGTAGAGGCGATGAAGGGGCTCGCCCTGCCGCCGTGCGGCATCGACCAGGACGGCGTTCGAGAACCCCGAACGCACGGGGTCCCACTTCATTTGGCGCGGGTCAGTCACGATCATGAAGGTGTCACCGGCAGCCCCTCCTTCCTGGCCTGCCACCCACCTACCTGCCGTCACCCTATACTCGTCCAGGCCATGCTCCGTGCGATCGACGAGTAACTCGAGCTGGCATTGGGAGCGCGCTTTGTCTTCTCCAGCAACCATCACCACCAATCTGTAACCCTTCTCCCCCTTCCAGAATACCCAACGCAATTGATCAAACAACGCATCCCTGCGTTCCAGCACGTGTCGCCAGGAACTCCCCAGCTCCGCGCCTCCCCCAATCAACAGCGCCTCGAGCAGCGTGCTCTTCCCGCAGCCGTTCGGACCGACGAGGACGACCAGCGGCGTAAGCTGGTCGACCTTGCCCTCGCGGATGCCGCGGAAGCGTTCGACTTCGACGGAATGGATCACGGGTAGGATCCCAACGGAGGGGGTGTTGCCATCACGGACCTGGCCGGTCCGGCCGGTGGCGTTGGCGAGAGGTAATCGCACCGAATGTCACGCCCAAACATACCCCACCGGATGGTTGTCGCCAAGGTTGCGCGGGCGGGAAATGGTGTACGTAATGGTCCGGAGACGGGTAGCTGGAAAACTCCTCCACCCGTACTGCGGGTAGTCGGGGGGAGCAGTACTTGCCTTATCGCCCACCGCTTCACTGCGGCGGTCCCTACCGGGCGCGCATGGTGCGTACCACGCGGCTGCAGCGAAGCGGAGCGTCGCGGACGGGCATTCCCAAGCTGGAGCTTGGGAACGAGTGTGAACCCCCTCCACCCGTCTGCAGGGGGGAGCCGCGCCCGCCCCATCGCCCACCGCATCACTGCGGTGGCCCAAAGCGGGCAGCGGGCGGGGCGTGCCACCCGGCCGCAGCGAAGCGGAGCTTCGCGGACGGGCGTTCTCAAGCTGGAGCTTGGGAACGGGTGTGAAAACGAGCGTGAGCCGGATGGTTGCCGCCCAGCCTGTTTTGCCCCTTCTTGCGTCTTGGGGGCCGCGGTATGCTGGAAGCTCGCAGCCGCGGCGGGTGGTCCGTTGCGGTGGAGAACCCCGGAACCGGTCCTCGCTCGACTTCCTCGACTTGATGGATACCTCACTACCCGCCCCCCAGGCCGCCATGACGGACCTGCTTCGGCAGGAGGTGGCCGCGACGGCGACGACGATCGTGGTCAAGGTCGGCTCGCGGGTGCTCACCCACGCCGACGGCCGGCTCGACCACGTCCAGATCGGGCGGTTGGCGGCCGAACTGCACCACCTGATGCGGGCCGGGCGGAAGGTGGTGCTCGTCAGCAGCGGCGCCGTGGCGGCGGGGATGGGGCGCCTGGGGCTCCCGCGGCGGCCGAGCGACCTGGCCCAGCTCCAGGCCATCGCCGCCGTCGGCCAGAGCTGCCTCGTCGAGGCCTACGAGCGGGCCCTGGCGGCCTACGAGCGGCACGCCGCGCAGGTCCTCCTCACGGCCGACGACCTCGACCACCGCACCCGCTACCTCAACGCCCGCAATACCATCCATAAGCTCCTCGAGTTCGGCACCGTCCCGGTCATCAACGAGAACGACACCGTCAGCGTCGACGAGTTGAAGACCACCTTCGGCGACAACGACCGGCTCGCCGCCATGGTGACCAACCTGATCCAGGCGCCGTTGCTGGTCCTCCTCTCCGACGTGGACGGCCTTTATGACGGCCCGCCCGATGCGTCCGGCGTACGGCGCATCCCTACTGTCAGCCGCCTGGATGAGTCGGTCTTCGCACTGGTCCGCGACCGCAGCGGCGGCGTGAGCAAAGGGGGGATGGCCAGCAAGCTGCGGGCCGCCCGCATGGCCACCACCGCCGGAGAGAACGTGATCATCGCCAGCGGCCGCCGCCCGGATGTCCTCTCGGCCATCGTGGCGGGCGAGGAGGTGGGGACCCTGTGCCTCGCCCAGGGGAGCCTGCTGGCCGCCCGCAAGCGATGGATCGGGTTTACGGCCCAGCCGCGCGGCCAACTCGTCGTCGACGACGGCGCCCGGCGGGCCGTCGAGGCGGGGGGGCGGAGCCTGCTGCCCATCGGCGTCGTCGACGTGGTCGGCCAGTTCGCCAAGGGTGACGTCGTCGCCCTTCTCGACGGGCAGGGCGTCGAGTTCGCCCGCGGGCTGACCAACTATCGGGCCGCCGACGTCCGCCGCGTTGGGGGGCTGAAGAGCGACCAGATCGCCGGCGCCCTGGGCCACTGTCCCTATACGGAGATCGTTCACCGCGACAACATGGTCGTCACCCGGTAAGGTGGGCCGCGCGGCCGTCTGCGCGTGCTCCCTCGCCCGGACAGAATCGGGGCACTATGAGCCGCATCCGCGCAGAAGACGAATCGGCCGCAAGCCGGCGGGACCTCCCCGCCTGCCGCATGCCCTATTGCCCTCTCGTGGTCGTCCTGTTAGCGGTCTCCGCCGGCATGGCGGTCGATCGCGGCGCGGCAGTCTCGCTTGCCCAGTGGATTGGCTTGGGAGCGGTCGCCTATGGGGTTTGGTGGGCCGCGCACCGCGCCCACCGCGACCGGCTCGCTGCCTGGGTGCTGTTGCTCGCCGTGGCCGCCCTCGCCGGGGCCTGGCACCATGCGCGATGGCGGCTCTTCGCCGACGACGACGTGGCGGCCCTGGCGACCCGCCAGAGACAACCGATCTGCCTGGAGGGATTCGTCGCCGCGAACCCGCGCCACCTCCCCGCCGCGCCCGACGATCCCATGCGGCCAATCCCCCTTGGCGAGCGGAGCCAAGTGACGGTCCGGCTCACGGCGGTCCGCCATGGCGACTCTTGGGAGCCGATCGCCGGGAACGTGCGGCTCTCCGTCGATGGACGGCTGGACTCGGTTCGCGCAGGCGACCGCATCCGCGTCTTCGGCCAGTTGGCCGCTCCCCGTACTCCCCAAAATTGGGGCGAGTTCGACTTCGCCCACTTCGCGCGCGGCGACCGCATAACGGGCGACCTGCTCGCCGGGTGGCCCGAGTGTGTCGCGGTCGTCCAAGCGGCGGCCGGGGCCACGCCGGCGGTGCGGCTGGCTTCGGTCCGCGCCGCAGGGCAGCGCCTCCTGCGCGAATGCATCCCGGCCGACCGCTACGACCTGGCGGCCACGATGCTCCTCGGCGCCCGGGAGGAGTTGCTGCGCGAGCGGACAACGGCCTTTCTGGAGACCGGGACGATCCACCTCTTGGCCATCTCGGGGCTCCACGTGGGGATCATCGCCCTGCTGCTGCACCTGGCCGGCCGCGGGTTGCTCCTCCCGCGAAAGGCTACCGCCCTCTTCGTGGCGGCCGTCGTGGTGGGCTACGTCCTGGTGATCGAGGCGCGGCCGCCGGCCGTCCGCGCGGCGATCCTCGTCGCCGTCACCTCCCTGGCGGTCGTAATCGGCCGCCGGGCCCTTTCGATGAACTCCCTGGCCGCGGCCGCACTGGTCGTGCTGGCGTTCAACCCCGCCGACCTCTTCCGAACTGGTCCGCAGCTCTCCTTTCTCGCCGTGGGCGGACTCGTCTGGACGGGACGCCGCTTCGCCTTCTGGGAGGCCGAAATCGACGACCCCATCGAACGCCTCCTGGTCGCCGAACGCGGCTGGATCGAGAGGGCGCTGCGGGCGGTGGGCCGGTGGGCCCTGGGACTGCTGGTGGCCGGAACAGTCGTCTATCTGGTTACCCTTCCCCTGGCCGCTACCCGCTTCAACGTGGTCACTCCCGCCGCCCCCCTGATGAACGTCCTCCTCTGGGTTCCCATGTGCCTTGCTCTGGGCAGCGGCTTCTTGCTCCTCACCTTCGGCTGGTTTTTCGGGCCAATGGCCGCGCTGGCCGCGGGCGTGTGCGATTGGGCCCTGTGGTCGATGGAGACGATCATCGCCGCCGCCCGCCAGACCCCGGGAAGCCACTTCTGGGTGGCGGGCCTCCCGGAATGGTGGCTCCTCGGGTTCTACGGGCTCCTGTTAGGCGGATCGGCCGTGCCGCCCGGACGCCTACGGCGGCGGTGGGTTGTCGCGGCCCTGGCGGTCTGGATCGCCGTCGCCGCCCTGCCCCCGGCAAGGGCTCGGCCGCCGCGAGAGCTGGAAATCGCCTTCCTGTCGATGGGGCATGGGGCGGCCGTCGTACTCCACCTTCCCTCGGGGGAGACCATTCTTTACGACGCCGGGCGCCTCGTCTCGCCCGAAGGCGGGGCACAGTCGATCAGCCGCTACCTCTGGGCTCGCGGGATTACCACCATCGACACGGTGGTCATCTCCCACGCCGACCTGGACCATTACGGCGCTCTGCCCCGGTTGTTGGAACGGTTTCCCGTGGGTCGCATCTGCACGGGACCGGGGATGTTCGACGAGCCCACTCCCCCGCTGAAGGCGCTCCGCCAAGCAATTCGCGAGGCCGCCGTCCCCGTCGAGGTCGTCAGCGACGGGCATCGGTGGGAGCGCAGCGGCACGGTGATCGAGGTTATCCACCCCCCCGAGGGTGGTGTCGCCGGCGGGGATAACGCCAACAGTCTCGTACTGCGGATTGCTCACTGTGGCTGGACGATCCTCCTTCCCGGCGATGTCGAGGGTCCGGGTTTGGAACGGCTCCTCGACGCCGAGGCGTTGGGCTGCGACATCCTCATGGCCCCCCATCACGGGAGTGTCCGCAGCAATCCCGCGGGCCTTGCCGAACAGGCGCGCCCGCAGTGGGTGATTGTCAGCGGATCGGAGCGGGCGGGTTTCGACCAGGTTGCCGCCGGCTATCACCGAGTCGGCGCCGGGGTCTTTCACACCGCGCGCCGCGGCGCCGTGAAGATCGGCATTCGCGAGAAAGGGGCTTACTTGACCACGCACGATGGGATCGGCGCCTTCCTGCCCGCCGCCACCGAGTGACCGAGTGAAAGCCTCTCGAGCCTCGGTTGACACTAATGCCCCGCGCGAATACCATGGGCGGTTTGCCCGGTTTCCAACTGGGGTTGCCGATGGTGGGCGACCCGCTTTAGGGCTACTGGAAAGAGCCATGGCCGTTCCCAAACGAAAGCAATCGAATTCCCGCACCGGGTCGCGGCGCGCCCACGACGCGAAGAGGCCGCGGCAGTTGAGTCGCTGCCCGGAGTGCAGCACGGCGATCCCCACGCATGTGGTCTGTCCGAAGTGCGGCCACTACATGACCCGCAAGGTCGTCGAGACGTAACCGAAGGTGCCGCCGCACGGAGCGGCGCCGAAAACCGTCGCGTGGGCTCCTGCCTGATAGTCTCCTTACGGTCCGGGGTGCCGGACCGCCCGGCGGCCCCCCATTCGCGGAGCGTGGGGTCGCGGTGGACAGCTGCGGCCACCGGCAGGGGGCTTCCCGCCAACCACCCTGATGTCGCAAGAGATCGATCGATTCGGACCGCCACACTTGGGGACCAACCGCCTTGAGCAGAATTGCCTTTCTCTTTCCCGGCCAGGGTGCCCAGACGGTGGGTATGGGACGGCGGTGGGCCGAGACGCTCCCCTCGGTGCGGCGGCTCTACGACCGAGCAGGTGAGGTGCTCGGATACGATCTGGCCAGCCTCTGCTTCGAGGGGCCGGCCGAGCAGCTCGACTCGACGGTGTGCAGCCAGCCGGCGCTCTTCGTCACCAGCCTGGCGGCGCTCGAGGCCCTGCGGGCCCAGGCTCCCGATGCGGTGTTGGCCTGCGAGGCGGCGGCGGGGCTCAGTCTGGGCGAATACACGGCGATGGTGTTCGCCGGGGTCTTCGACTTCGAGACGGGGCTGACGTTGGTTCAGCAACGGGGCGCCGCCATGCAAGAGGCCTCCGACGTGACGCCCAGCGGCATGGTGAGCATCCTCGGCCTGGAGCGCGTGGAGGTCGAGGCCCTTTGTGCGAAGGCACGCTGCGGCGACGTGCTCGAGGTTGCCAACCTCCTGTGCCCGGGGAACGTCGTGGTCTCGGGGTCGAACGCCGCTTGCGAACGGGTGGCTGATCTGGCCGAGCCGGCCGGGGCCATGAAGGCCCTCCCCCTCGCGGTGGCCGGCGCCTTCCACACCCCGATCATGCGTCCCGCCGACGAGCGGCTTGCCGAGGTCCTGGCCGACGTCCCCATGCACCCACCGAAAATACCCGTGATCTCCAACGTCGATGCCCGCCCCCACTCCGATCCCGAGGAGATCCGCACCCTGCTCATCCGGCAGGTGCTCCAGCCGGTTCTCTGGGAGGATTCGATTCGCTACTTGATAGGTGAGGGATTCCGCCAGTTCTACGAAGTCGGGCCGGGGCGCGTGCTGCGGGGCCTGTTGCGGCGCATCGACCGCAGCGTTTCCTGTGAGAGCGTCGACGTCCAAGGAACCAGCAAGCTGTGAGCCGGGGGGGGCGGCACTGCCCCTCGTCCAACGTCTTTTCCGCCACCCCGCGCGAGTCCCTTCTGGTCGGCCCCTGAGGGCCGGCAGAGCGTGATACCCGCTACCACACAAACGCCCTCGGACTTGGGAAACGCATTCATGGCCGGAAACACGAGAAGTCGCATCAGCACGGACCTGGGCGGCCAGGTGGCCCTGGTTACCGGTGGTGGCCGCGGCCTGGGCCGGGCCATTGCCATGGATCTGGCCGCCGCAGGAGCCAAAGTGGCCTGCGTGGACCTCGACGAGACCACCCTGGACGAGACGGTGGCGGCCATCCGCGAGGCGGGCGGTGTAGCCGAAGGGCTCATCGGCGACGTGACCGACAGCGCCCGCGTCAACGCCGTGGTGGAGGAGGTCGTCGAGGCCCTCGGTGGCCTCACCATCCTGGTGAACAACGCCGGGATCACCCGCGACGGCCTCCTCGTGCGGATGAGCGACCAGCAATGGGAGAGCGTCCTGGCGATCAACCTCACGGGCACCTTCCTCGTCACTCGGGCCGCCGCGCGGCCGATGATGAAGGCGCGACGTGGGCGGATCGTCAACGTCGCCAGCGTGTCCGGGTTGATGGGCAACGCCGGCCAGGCGAATTACTCGGCCTCGAAGGCGGGAGTGATCGGATTGACGCGAACCGTCGCTCGCGAGCTGGCCGGGCGGGGAATCACCGTGAACGCCGTGGCCCCCGGGTTCATCGCCACCGACATGACGGCGAAACTGGGGGACGAGGTCGTCGCGCGAATCCGCGAGCAGGTGCCCTTGGGACGCCTGGGAGAGCCCCAGGACGTCTCCGACATGGTGCTCTTCCTGGCCAGCGAGGCGGCGGCGTACATCACCGGCCAGGTGTTCCCCGTTGACGGGGGGTTGACCGGTTGAGCGGGGCACCCGCCACGGGATGACGCCCGGTGCTGCGTCTCGGCCGCCCCCAGCGGCTTCCGCTCCCGTGGCAAGCCCGGTCGCTACTATGGACAGATTGATCAAAAGTCGGTATATCTTGGGAGATTATCGAGAGTAGGGGCACTTTTCCTTTTCGCGGGGTTGCGGGAAGGATTTTCGCTCCGTGCCGGGCAGGGCCCGTGGGCGGGCGTCATGGAGAGTTGTTGGCGAGGGGACGGCAGGTCCCCGCATCTCATTTCGACCTGAAGGAGGACCTCGACGGTGGCCTCAGTTGAAGAACGCGTCATCGATATCGTCGCCGAGCAGCTCGGCGTGAACAAGGACCAGATCAGCCGCGAGTCGAACTTCGTACACGACTTGGGTGCGGATTCGCTGGACACCGTGGAGTTGGTGATGGAGCTCGAAGAGGAGTTCGACATCCACATCCCCGACGACGCGGCCGAGAAGATTCAGACCGTCGGTCAGGCGATCGACCACATCGAGCGGGTGGTCGAAGAAAAGAGCGGCACTTCGTCCTGACGGATCCCTCCTTCAGCCACTGACGGGCACTCATGCGAAGACGCGTTGTTGTCACCGGTCTCGGAGCGGTCACGTCGCTCGGCTGCCAGGTCGAGCCCCTGTGGCAGCGGATTCTCGCCGGGGAGAGCGGCGTCCGGCATTTCGTCGGGTTCGACGCCTCCCCGTACCGCTGCCGCTTCGGCGGCCAGGTCGTCGATTTCCCCGCGGACGGGTATTTCCCCGTCCGAGACGCCAAGCGCTTCGACCGCTTCTGCCAGTTCGCCCTGGTGGCCGGCATCGACGCGGTGAACGACGCCGGTCTGGACTTCTCGAAGGAAGACCCCTTCCGTTGCGGGGTGATGGTCGGTTCCGGGATCGGCGGACTGATGGAGATCGAGGTGCAGCACCAGCGCCTCCTGGAGAAGGGTCCCGAGAAGGTCTCCGCCTTCACGATCCCCAAGCTGATGGCCAACGCCGCCAGCGGCCAACTCTCCATCCGCTACGGCCTCCGCGGCCCCAGTTGCGCCGTGGTCACCGCCTGCGCCAGTGCCAGCAATGCCATCGGCGATGCCCTGCGGAGCATCCAATACGGGGAGACCGACATGGTCATCACCGGCGGCAGCGAAGCAGCCGTGACCTCGATGGGGATCAGCGGCTTCTGCTCGATGCGCGCCCTCTCCGAGCGGAACGACGACCCCGCCACGGCCAGCCGCCCCTTCGACGCCGATCGCGACGGCTTCGTCCTCGCCGAAGGGGCCGGGGTGCTGGTGCTCGAAGAAATCGAGCATGCCAAGGCCCGGGGGGCGCGGATCTACGCCGAACTGATCGGCTTCGGCGCCAGCGCCGACGGCGCCCACATCACCCAGCCCGACAAGGACGGCATCGGCGCCGCCCGCGCCATGGCCATGGCGCTCCGCGACGGAGCCATCGACCCCGACGAGGTCGACTACATCAACGCCCACGGCACGAGCACCCCGCTGGGCGACGTCGCCGAGACCACCGCCATCAAGAGCATCTTCGGCGAGCACGCCCGCAAGGTGAGCATCTCCAGCACCAAGAGCCAGCTCGGCCATCTCCTCGGTGCCAGCGGCGGCGTGGAGGCGATCTTCTCCATTCTCGCCATCCGCGACGGTGTGATCCCCCCGACGATCAACTATCAGACGCCCGACCCCCTCTGCGACCTCGACTACACGCCCAACCAGCCTCGCCAGCGCCCCATCCGCATGGCGATGTCGAACAGCTTCGGCTTCGGCGGGCACAACGCCTCGGTCGTCTTCGGCGCGCTGCGCAACGGCCGGTAACGCCCCAGCTCTCCGGCAGCGCCGGGCGCTCACCTACCGCCGCCCCTTCCCCGCGCTGGATTCCGCAGGGCACGCCGGACGGGCAATCCGCTAGTTGGGAACTCGAGCAGCAAAACTCCTCCCATGGACCCGCACTGGCCCACCGGGGGGGCATTTTGGGTCGCAGGACGGGTAGTTCCCCCATCGAGGACCATCCGAGACCTCACCACCGCGAGGCTCCGGATGAGGCGACGGTGAGGTCGTCCTCCGCGCCCTCCTCCCCATCGGGGGCCCAGCGACCAGATGAGCGGCTTCTCGCTGTGGGTGCCGCGGGTGGGGGGGGACTCGTACTGGTACTCGTTTCCCCAGGGGTCGCGGGAGGGCGGCGGCGGGCCGCACGTAGGGATCGTTCGAAGAGGCGTCTCCGGCAGGCTGGCGGGGCGTGGCGATCAGCGCGTGCAGGCCTTCCTCCGTAGTGGGGTGACGGCCGCAGTCGAGCCGGAAAAGGCCCACAGCCTGCTGCAGGTTCTGGATTTGCATCTGGGCCGAAATGTGCTCCTTGTCGGGCTGAGCTACCGGTCCGATGGTTACCTCCACGCGCGTTGCCGAGTACATCGGTAGCCGTTTGCAGGTTCCGCGAGCGCGCAGCGGTAAGAGGTCGCCGTTCCAGATATCGCACCGTCAAATGCCAGTCAACCCCGTGAACGGCTACCGCGGGGGCGTGCTTTCTGCCGCACAGCATTCTCGAACTGTCGGCGGTGTTCTGAACATGTCATCCTCATGCTGCGCTCCGAAGTCGTTCCGCTTGTGACGGCCATCTTTGCCGGCAGAGACGAGATCCGCGAGGAGCTTTCCCGGCTTATCGAGTTTCCGCTACGGCCCAGCGCGAAAGTTCGAGAATTGAGGACGCTTACGGTATTGCAATGAATGCCCCCTCCGACGGGACGCTCGCCGAGGCGATCCGCAACCGCCTCGGCAGAAAGCCGGTTTGGCCTGGCAGCATGGTGAAATTCGGACCGATCGCGCTGCAAGTCCGGGGAATGGGTACTGAGGGCTTGATCGAACGGGTAGGAATGGTCATCTGCTCACGGAAAACGCGCCCGCTGAGCACCGATCACCAGACACTCCTCTCACCGATCGCCAACACAAGGGGCCTTGATAACTCATCCGATACCTATTGCAGTCCTTTTCGTGGTGCCCATTCCCCTTTACCGTTGCTCGGCCAGCCCACCGTTGCTGGAGTCGTGCACTTGTCGTGATGCCGGGATAGCGTTGCGCGTCACGAAATGCAGGCAATGAACGTGTCTCCCAAGCCAGCATCCCTGCGACAGACCGTCCATGCCGCACGTGACATTCAAGCGTGCTGGAGCTTGGCTCGTTCCGGCTGGTAACGTACTGCCGCGATCTTGATCCACCACTCTCCGCTGGGTGTCACCACGGCGACGACGTCCCCAACGCTCCGCCCGAGAATCGCCCGCCCAACGGGAGCGACGACCGAGATCTGATTGCGTGTGATGTCGGCCTGCTCGGGATAGACGAGCGTGTAAGTCTCGGGATCGCCCGACTCCAGATCGATGATCTCCACGGTCGAGTCCATCGTCACCACGTAGGGCGGGACATCTCCTTCTTCGACTCCGAGGGCATGCTCCAACTCCATCTCGAGGCGGTGGAGTTGATCGCGGGGTTCGATGGCTGCAGCGTAGGCTCTGTCGAGCATCGTGCCAAGACGCTGGCGGTCGCTATTGGTAATGCGGATTTCGGGAGTCTCCATGATTTCTTCCTCCGTTATTATGGACGGTACCGGCTTCCGGTCGCTCTGTGGGCATGGTATCGTCGACCACAGCTTGCTTACGGCGTCGTGCATGTCATCACTCAATAATCCAGGCTGAAGCGACCCGGAAGCCCACATCGAAGAAGCGCATTCCCGGCGAAAGTTCGCAACGGAATGCTGCCCGGCAAGCCCTGGCGTAGGAGTACCAGCTTCCGCCGCGGTTCACGCGCGCCGTCCCCGTGGCAGGCCCCTGAGGATCCTCCAGTGGGGCGTGCGCGTAGTAGTTCCAATCGTACCAGTCCGCACACCACTCCCAAACATTCCCGTGCATGTCGTGGAGGTCGAACGCGTTTGCGCTGTACGAACCTACCGTCGTTGGGCGACGAAGATAGGGCCCTTGCTGCTCCGTCCCGTAACAGTACCTTCCGTCGGCGTTCGCCTGACGACCGTCCAGAACGTCACCAAAGTGAAACGGGGTAGTCGTTCCCGCACGGCACGCGTACTCCCACTCCGCTTCCGTCGGCAAACGATACTCATGTTCCTCTCGCTCGCTCAGGCGGCGGCAAAACTCCCTCGCTTCATCCCATGAAACCCGCCCCACTGGAAAGCGCCTGGTGTCCAGGCTGGAAATAACATGGCTATTACCGCCGTCTCGGGAAAACGCGCTCGGATTGGTCTCCATGACCTGCTCGTACTCCTCCTGCGTTACTTGGTACACACCCAAGTAAAAGGGTCGTGTGATGCGCACGCGGTGCTGTGGGCCCTCGTGCTTGCTGCGGTTACTCTCGGCGGCCGGTGAGCCCATCGTGAACTCCCCGGCCGGAATCAGCGCCAGCTTCATCCCGCTCGAGTTCTGCAAGTTTAGGGGAACGTCTAGATGCTTAGCCCACGCCTCCTGATGTCTCCGCGCATCCTGTTTATGGAACGGAGTTGTCGCCAAAGGCGGCGAGGTAGATTGAGGAAATCGCTCTTCCATGTTCGCCTCCCATTAACCGAGACAGTTGCAGGCAGTACAGAGAAACTGGAAAGTGCCAAGATCGCTGGAAAGGTATTCCACCACCCCCTGTTTGTGTTCGATATCTTCTATTGGACACGCCTGCTTGGTCAGGATGTCTGGTGATCACGTACGACGGACCGGTAGAAACGCTCTTTTTCAAGCTGCAGATTCAGCGCCAGCCCTCGGATCTCGTTGGTGAGCACGTCGAAGCTCGCCGGGGTGCCCGCCTCCAGCGTGTGTTGCCCCTTGACCATTGACTCATAGATCTTGGTCCGCCCCTCGACGTCGTCGCTTTTGACGGTAAGCAGCTCCTGGAGGATGTAGGCCGACCCGTAAGCCTCGAGGGCCCAGACCTCCATTTCGCCGAACCGTTGCCCGCCGAAGCGCGCCTTGCCGCCCAGCGGCTGTTGGGTGATGAGCGAGTAGGGGCCCGTGGACCGGGCGTGTACCTTTTCGTCGACCAGGTGGTGCAGCTTGAGCATGTACAGGTAGCCCACGGTGCACTGCTGCTCGAAGGGCTCCCCCGTCCGGCCGTCGTAAAGCTGCACCTTGCCGCTCTCCGGCAGCCCCGCCTCCCGAAGCGTCGTTTCGATATCAGCCTCGTTGGCGCCGTCGAAGACTGGCGTTACCGCCTGGAAGCCCAGCGTCCCCGCCGCCCAGCCCAGATGGGTCTCGAGGATCTGTCCCACGTTCATGCGGCTGGGCACGCCGAGGGGGTTGAGGAGGATCTGCACGGGGGTGCCGTCCGGCAGGAAAGGCATGTCCTCCTTGGGGAGGATCTTGGCGATCACTCCCTTGTTGCCGTGCCGGCCGGCCATCTTATCGCCGACCGAGACCACGCGCTTGGCGGCGATGTATACCTTGACCATCTGCAAGACGCCGCTGCGCAGCTCGTCCCCCCGCTTCATCGAGTTCAGCCGCCGGTCACGGGCGTCGATGGCCGCCTCCACGGCGGGCCAGAGGTTCTTGCAGGCCTTCTCCACCTCGGCCTTCCGCTGAGGGCTGCGGATGTCCAGCTTCTCGGGATTGAAGCGGTGGGCCTGCTCGGCGATGAAGCGGTGTTCCTGCTCGCCCGCCAGGAGATTGCCGTCCTCGTCGGTGAGCTTCTCGTTGAGGACACCTTCGATCTGGCGGACCAGCGCGCCGAAGGCGGCGGCCACGGCGGCGTTCCCCTCCGCCTCGGCCTCCTTGCAGGCCTTCTCGAACTCCTTGCGCTCCTCGTCGGAGAGGGCCATCCGCCGCGAGAAGCGCTGCGTGTCGATGACGATCCCCTCGATGCCCGAGGGGACCTCCAGGGAGTCGTTCTTCACGTCCTCGCCGGCGCGGCCGAAGATGGCGTGCAGCAGCTTCTCCTCGGGCGTGAGCTCCGTCTTCGACTTCGGCGAGACCTTCCCCACGAGGATGTCGCCCGGGCGAACGTGGGTGCCGATGCGGACGATGCCGTGCTCGTCCAGGTTGCGGAGTGCTTTCTCCCCGACGTTGGGGATGTCGCGGGTGAACTCCTCGCGCCCGAGCTTCGTCTCGCGGATCTCGATGTCGAACTCCTCGATGTGGGTCGAGGTGTAGGTGTCCTCCTCGACCAACTCCTCGCTGACGATGATGGAGTCCTCGAAGTTGAAGCCGTCCCAGGCCATGAAGGCGCAGAGGACGTTGCGGCCCAGGGCCAGCTCGCCCCGATACGTCCCAGCACCATCGGCGATGACCTGCCCCTTCTCCACCTTCTGCCCGGGCGCGACGATCAGCTTCTGGTTCTGGCAGGTCCGCTCGTTGAGCCCCACGAACTTCCGCAGGGGATAGACTTCCGCGCCGATCTCGATCCGCGTGGCGTCGACATAGGTCACCGTCCCCTTGCGGCGGGCCCGAGCGATTAAGCTGGAATTCAGTGCCGCGTCCTTCTCCATTCCCGTGGCCACGATGGGCGGTTCGGTGATCAGCAGCGGCACCGCCTGCCGCTGCATGTTCGAGCCCATCAGCGCCCGGTTGGCGTCGTCGTGCTCCAGGAAGGGGATCAGCGCCGCCGAGACTCCGACCATCTGGGCCGGGGCCACATCGATGTACTCGATGGTGGCGGCCGGCGCCATGCTGAAGTCGCCGTAGTGGCGGGCGATGATCGCCTCGCCGACCAGCTTGCCGTTCTCGATGCGGGCGTCCGCCGGG
>SLBP01000016.1:0-15434 GCA_007126245.1 Planctomycetales bacterium | reverse complement strand
AGTCCGCGTAGCGCGGCAGATTCTGGAACACCTCCTGGTCGGCCAGCACATTCACGAAGGCAAACTCGCGCTCGGATGCAACCCGGGAAGTTCAGCGAGAGGGCGGCCGGCAGGAACCTCGTAGCGGTGGGCGCGTGGCCGATGGCCCACCTCGACACCGCCGAGCTGCGGGTCCCAAACCCAGGTCCACCGCCGCATCTCGTCGACCGGCATCAGGATGCGGTGGAGGACGCGGGTGCGCCGCTCCTTGACCCAGCCGCCGTAGCGTTCGGTGTATTGCCAGAGCTCGAAGCGGATCGTCCCGGCCCCGGCGATGTAGGTCGTCGGCAGGTCGCGGACGAGCATCACCAGGACGCGGACGGCGGTGTCGTCGCCGCCGAGGTGCAGGGGAACCACCTTGTTTTCGTAGTGGCGGGACTTGGCGACGTGGTCCAAGATAACCGCCCGCGCCTCTTCCGGAGCATCGGCATCCGGGGGAAAGAAGGGATCGAACTCGAGAATCGGCGCGTAGGTCCACCCCTCGATGCGGAGACGGTCGTCGGCAAGGATCACCAGGTCGTAGCTGCCGGGCGGCAGACTGCGGAATACCCACCGCCCGCCGCCGGCGTGAACGGCCTCGCGGTGGACCTCGGGGGCGTCGATGCGGGCGTCGGGATTCACCGGGCGATTCGGATTGCCGTCCTCGTCCCAGCGGCGGAAGGCACCCACCGCGGTGACCGCCTCGCCGCCGACGAGCTCGACGGTCAGATCGGCCGCTTCACCCCGCTGGCTCGCAACGACCGCCACCATGGCCGCAACGGCCCATCGAACCGCGGGCGAGCACCGGAGGCTTCTGGGCATAAGGAGGAGCCTATTCTAGGAAGAAACGCGTGGAAACCGGCATCATTCCGATCCTACGCCGCCGGCTCGAAGCTCGCAATCCTCCGCCGGCAGCGCCCCCTCGGTGACCGTTCGGCCTAGAGGTACTCGTCCCAGCCGAGCTCCTCGAGCCGCCGGGTAATCTCACGGACCGATTCCTCGTGGTTCTTGTCGGCCACCAGCGTGGCATCGGGAGTATGGACCACGATGCAGTCGGAGAGCCCCACGGTGACGAGAAGGTGGTCGCTGCCGCCACGGATGATGGTGCCGCGGGTCCCTATCCCCAGGTGCTTGGCGGCCACGGTGTTGCCTTCCTGTTCGGTTCCCATCAGCCGGGCAACCGACTGCCAGGTGCCCACGTCATCCCACTCGAAGGGGGCCTCCACCACCAACACCTCGTCGGCGTGCTCCATGACGGCGTAGTCGATGGAGATTTTCGTCAGGGCGTTGAACTCGCGTTGTAGGACTTCGACGAAGTCCGGCCGGTCGACGGCCGCGGCGATCCGTTCCAGGCCGGCGGCGAGGTCCGGCTGGCGGCGGTGGAGTTCGTCGAGAATCGTGCCGGCTTTCCACACGAAGATGCCCGCATTCCAATAGAAACGCCCCGATTCGAGGTATTCGCGGGCCGTGGCGGCGTCGGGCTTTTCGCGGAAGCGGGCCACCCGGAACGTCGCGGCAGCGGGATCGACGGTCTTCAGCGACTGCCCTCGCTCGATATAGCCGAACGACTCCGCCGCATAGGTGGGGCGGACGCCGAAAGTGACCAGCCGGTTGGGCACGGCTTCGACCAGCTCGGCGGCGTAGCGGATGGCCGCCCGGAAGCCTTCGACCGGTTCGATGACGTGGTCGGAAGGCATCACCGCCATGATCGCATCGGGGTCGTCGCGGAGCAGACGCACCGCGGCCAGACCGATGCAGGGGGCGGTGTCGCGCTTGCTGGGCTCGGCGAGGATCGCCTCGCGAGGGAGGAAAGGGAGCTCCTCGGCAATCGCCCCGGCCAACTGGGCGGTGGTGGCGACGAGGATCCGCTCCGGCGCGACGAGATCGCCCAACCGTTCCACGGTGGCCGCCAGCATGGAGCGGTTTCCCACGATGGGCAGAAGCTGCTTGGGACGGCGGCGGCGGCTCTCCGGCCAGAACCGCGTGCCCGCCCCCCCTGCCATGATCACAGCATGAAGCATAGTCGCTCCTACGCATACTCCTCCAACTCCATGAGCCAGAGGCGGATCTCGTTGTCGTACTCGCTGGCCAGATCGCCCTTGACCAATTGGCGGTGGAAGCTGGCGGCCCCCTCCTTGACCAGATCGGCCGCCTCGGCGCTGGGGAAGCGTCGCATGGGGTCCGGCGCTACCAGGCCCCGGCAGAAGCTCATCAGCAACTCGTTGCAGACGACTTCGTAAGGGAGAAAATGGCTGAGCCGCTGGGCCAGGAAACGCTTGGCTTCGAGGAGATCCCTGAATTTGGTAAGCCCCGTGAAGGGGGAGGCCCCGGAGAGCATCTCGATGAGCACGTACCCGAGACTGGCCAGATCGGAGCGGGCGGTACACTCGCCGCCATCGAGCACTTCGGGAGCCGCGTAGGAGGGGGTGCAGGTGCGGATCGCGGGGACGTTGTTGAGCTCGAATGCCGATCCGATGTCGACGATCTTGGCGTTCCCCGTCCGTTTGAGCATGATGTTCGAGGGCTTGATGTCGCCGTGGACGATGTTCCGCCGGTGCAGCGCGGCCAGTGCCGCAAGGCAATCCCGGATGATGGCGATGGCAATTCCCGGCTTCAGCCGGGGCTGTATCTTACCGTCGGTGACGATCACCTCATTGATGTAGTGCCAGCGGGTGGCGTCGACGCGCACCCGGATGTGTTCCAGCATCCGCGGAGTCAGCAGTTGTGCGAGGTCGAATCCGTCCACCCACTCCATCTCCATCAGACGGATGCGATAACGGTCCACCCAGTTATGCACGTCGAGGAGGTTGTCCTGCTGGATTTGCGCCACCCGCGCGGCCACCTGCGCGATCCGGCCCATGGCTTCGTCGTAGGCGCGATCGCTCTCGTACCGCTCGGGGGAGAAAATCTTCATAGCCACCGGCAGGGTGAAGCTGTCCGTGCCGCGGCGCTCGGAGAGGTAGACGATCCCTTGGCCGCCCGCCCCCAGGCGGCGGATCAACCGCAGGTGCTCCGTCCAGCTCATCCGCTGCTGCTCGACGAGCGTCTGGTAGTGGCCGAGCAGCTCTTCGGAACAGCGCGATACGGGTTCGCCCTGCCAGGCCCGCGTCGCACTGCTCTGGTGGAATGTAGTGGACATCGATGAATTCCCAATGCAGCCGCCCTGCCCCGCCGGAAGCGAAGGCCCCATTGTAAGCGCAACGCAGCAAGCCCGTCCAGTGAGCCAGGGGGGGCTTTCCGGAGCGGCAAACGCCCTCGGCGGAGGGGCTTTTCGGCCACCACCGCTTGGGGCACAATCGGAATGCCTTCGCGGCCGGTTCCCCGCCCCGACGTTCCGCAGCCGGCCACGGATGGGGCGCCTCGATCCGCAACTGCCCCTCTTCACGGTCCCATCGAGTCCCATCATGCGCATCGTCCTTTGCTACCCGGTTGAGTCCCGCCACCTGAAGCGCATCCGTGCCGCCGCCGGAGACTGGGAGGTCGTCGACGCGGGCCAGGAGGGGATCGCCAGCGAACTATTCCGGGCCGACATCTTCTGCGGTCACGCCAAGGTGCCCGTCGACTGGGACGGCGTGGTGGCCCAAGGGCGGCTGCGCTGGATCCAGTCCTCGGCAGCCGGGATGGACCACTGCCTGGTCCCTTCGGTCATCGCTTCGCCGATCACCGTCACCAGCGCCTCGGGCGTCCTTGCCGATCAGGTCGCCGAGCACACCATCGCCCTGGCCACGGCGCTCTCGCGCAGCCTGCCCCTCTTCTTCCGCGCCCAAGAGGCCAGGGAATTCGTTCGCCGCCCCACGCGCGACCTGCACCGCAGCACGGTGGGCATCGCAGGCTTCGGGGGCGTCGGCCGCCGACTGGCCCAACTGCTGGCGCCCTTCCGCACCCGCATCCTCGCCACCGACCTCTTCCCGGTGGACAAGCCCCGGGACGTCGCGGCCCTCTGGCCGCCCGAACGGCTCGACGACCTGCTGGGAGCCTCCGACTTCGTCGTCCTCTGCCTGCCGCTGAACGAGGCCACCCGGCAGCTCTTCGACGGCCCCCGCCTGCACCGCATCCGGCGAGGCGCCTACTTTCTGAATATGGCTCGCGGGCCGCTGGTCGACACCGCCGCCCTCATCGAGGCGCTCCGCGACGGCCACCTCGCCGGGGCTGGGGTCGACGTGACGGACCCCGAGCCCCTGCCGCCGGAGAGCCCCCTCTGGGAGCTGCAAAACGCGATCATCACCCCCCATGTCGGCGGTCAATCGGCACGGCGGATCGACGACATGACCGACCTCTTCTGCGAAAATCTCCGGCGTTACCGTCAGGGCGAGCCGCTGATCAACCTGCTCACCGACAAGACGTTCGGATTTCCCGTCCGCGACGGCAGCACCCCGCTCTGGGTCGATTACTGCGCCGCGGATGAGATCGCCGTGTAGGAGGTTCCGTCCGGCGAGGGGTTTTCGTGGGCCGCACGGACCCGTCCGGCCCACGCCCGACCGTCCGGCGATCGGCCGAATCGGGTTATCCACGAGGAATACGCTCTATGGCCGCGAAAATCGGGACGGTCCCCCGTGAACGGTTACCCTCCTCAACCCTCGAGGATTTCGGCGGCGACCTTGTCGAAAAACTTCACCGACTCGGCGATCTCGGGGAGCGACTCGAGCCAGTTGTGCTCGTACTCGACGGCGAAGACGCCCTGGAAGCCCTGGCGGTGGCACTCGTGGAGGATCGCCGGTACGTCGGCCTCGCCGGTCCCCCACGGCACGTCGTGGGCGCCGCCGCCGTAGTGGTTGAGGTCCTTGAAGTGGAAGGAGATGATCCGCCCCTCGAGCATCTTCACCGCCTCGACGGGCTCGATGTCGGAGCGCATCCAGTGGCCCGTGTCGGCGCAGGCGCCGATCCGCTCGCTCCGCCCCTCGCACTGCTCGAGCACCGTCTTCGGATCCCAGTACCGCGAGGGCCGGGGGTGGTTGTGCAGGGCGACGTTGATCTCGTACTCGTCGGCCAGATCCTCGATGAGGTCGAGGGCCTCGAACTCCGGCTCGGAGACGATGGTCTCGATCCCCATGTCCTTGGCGAACTCGAAGACGGCCCGCGAGCCGGGCTCGTTGTTGGGAAGCCCCACGACGCCGAAGTTGACCAGCTCGATGTCGTGGTCGGCCAGGTATTGGAGGACGGCCTTGCGGACCTCGGGCGACATGCCCAGGCCGAAGTTCCCCTCGGGACCGTCGTCGCTGAGCCGCTGACCGGGATAGGCCTCGATGACCTTCAGCCCCACGGCGGCGTTCTTCTGCACGGCCTCGTAGAAGGTGAAGCGGTTGAACGTGTAGGCCTGGCAGCCGAGCCGCCAGCCGAGCTTCTCGGCGTGCGGGGCCCCGTCGGCCAATCGCTCCTCCGCGCGGACCGGTGCCGGCCGCCACCCGGCCAACCCCACTCCGGCTGCGGCGGCACTCGTGGTGGTGAGGAAGCGGCGGCGGTCGATGCGATGCGTCATGGCTCATGCTCCTTGGAAGACGGCCCCGAGAGAGGCGGATCGCGGTACAATGGGGGAAAACCCCACCGCAGGCAAATTATAGGCCGCCTTCCCCGCGGATGCCACAACCGCTTTGGGCGACACCGCGGACCCGGCGGGCCGCCGCGCGGCAAGCCCCGGCCAGCCCGAGCGTCGCGCCGATCGGGGACTCCGCAGGGGAAGCCGCATGGGGAGAGACGAAGGCGACGTCGCCGAAGGTGATGATCGAGTCCGCTTCTGCCCGCTGGAGCTGGCGGACCACGTCCCAGATGTAGCTTCAAAGCGTTTTTCGTCATTGCACCGTGAAAGACTGCCTGCTATTCCTTGGTTCCATCGTCGGCGGCCTGGGTATTGGCCTTGGCACGACTGCGACGCTCCGTGCCATCACTGGCAAGAGATTCGCGTCGCACAACGAATCGGCGCACGATTGACCGGTGCGAGAGGGGACCAATGGTTGAATTCAGCCGCGGGGGAGTCCGGCTACTCCTCGGGGTGGGCGGCGGTGATCTGCTGGTAGAGGTCGCTGAAGACCCAGCCCTCGGTGAAGTGCTCGCGGGCGCGGCGGCGGAAGGCGGCCAGATCGACGTCGGCGACGACCTCCATGGCTCCGCTTTCCGCCCAGGCTGCAAGGATCCGCTCCTCGTCTTCGGCGATGCAGGCCGCGACTTCTTCGGCCAGCTCGCGGACGGCGGCGCGGAGCGCCTCCTGCTGCTCGGCGCTGAGCTGCTGCCAGATCGATTCGGCGATGAGGACCTGCGTGGACGACTGGATGTGACCGGTGAGGTTGAGGTGGCTCTGCACCTCATGGAACCCCATCGCCTGGATGGTGGGGACGGGGTTCTCCTGCCCGTCGACCAGCCCCTGCTGGAGGGCGAGGTAGACTTCGGCGAAGGCCACCGGCATGGGTGTGGCACCCAAGGCCTGGCCGGTGGCCAGCCAGACGCGAGCGTCGGGCATCCGCAGGCGGAAGCCGCGGAGGTCCTCCGGGCGGCGGATGGGCCGGTTGGCGGTCACGTGGCGGACGCCGTAGAACCAAGTCCCCAGCACGCGGATGCCGCGATCTTCGCGGAGCGCGTCCCAGAGTTCGTCGCCGATCTCTCCTTCGGCAACGGCCATGAGGTGCTCGTAGTCGCGGAAGGCGTAGGCGGCGTCGAAGGCGCCGATGGGCTCGTGCCAAGTGGCCAGGAAGGACGGCCCCGCAATGGCCATCTCCAGTTGGCCGGTGGCGAGCTGTTCGAGCAGCTCGGCCTCGCTCCCCAACTGCGCCGCGGGAAAGACCCGCACGGTGAGACCCACGCCGGCCTCGGCGATCCGCTCCGACAGCGGCGCTGCCCCCGCGCGGTGGGTGGGGGCACCGGGTTCGTAGACGTGGGCGAAGCGGAGCACGCGGGGGCCGCCCGGCTCCGTCTCGCGGCAGCCAGCCGCAACGGCCGCCAGCACCAGGGCCGCAGCGAGCAGGCCCAGCAATCTGCTCTTTTCGCGATGGAGAACCGCCATAGCCGCACTCGCCTCCCTTCCGAACCCCGGTACAACCCGCCCCGCGTTCCCCGCACTCTACGGCGGGCCGCAGTATCGCGTCAAGCACGGCGACCTCTCCACCGTCGCCCGCAGCCCCACCCTGAACAGGGGAGTCGAGCCCTTTGCGAGCGGCCTATGGGGTGGACCTCCCGGCAACCTCCAGGGTCGGCTAGAATGCGCCTTTCAGGGCCTACGCGCCGGTCGGCTCCGTCGGCGCCGGCGCGGTCGACTCCGGAGACTCCATGAGCAAGCACATTTTCGTCACGGGGGGGGTGGTCAGCTCCCTCGGCAAGGGCCTTACCAGCGCCTCGATCGGGATGCTATTGGAGAAGCGGGGGCTCAACGTGCGGATGCAGAAGCTCGATCCGTACATCAACGTCGATCCCGGCACGATGAGCCCCTACCAGCACGGCGAGGTCTACGTCCTCGACGACGGCAGCGAGACGGACCTCGATCTGGGCCATTACGAGCGGTTCACGAACAGCCCGCTGACGGCGGACAGCAACTACACCACGGGAAAGATCTATCACGCGGTGATCCACAAGGAGCGCCGCGGGGAGTACCTCGGGCAGACGGTGCAGGTGATCCCCCACATCACCAACGAGATCAAGCGGGTGATCGCCAAGCTAGACGACGAAGAGGTCGACGTGGTGATCACGGAAATCGGCGGCACGGTGGGCGACATTGAGAGCCAGCCCTTCCTCGAGGCCATCCGCCAGTTCGCCCTCGATGCGGGCAAGGAGAACTGCCTCTACATCCACCTGACGCTGGTGCCCTTCCTGAAGGCGGCCGGCGAGCTGAAGACCAAGCCCACCCAGCACTCGGTGGGCCAGTTGCGGCAGATCGGCATCCAGCCCGACATCCTCATCTGCCGCACCGAGCGGTCGTTGAGCGCCGACGAGCAGGCGAAGATCGCCCTCTTCTGCAACGTCCCCACCGCGGCGGTCATCGAGGAGAAGGACAAGGACTTTTCCATCTACGAAGTCCCCCTGAGCCTGGTGGACCACCAGTTGGACGAGCTCATCGTGCGGAGGCTGGGGCTGAAGGCGGGTCGCCTCGACCTCGACGACTGGCAGGATCTCCTCCACCGTCTGCGGAACCCCAAGCACGAGATCAGCATCGCCGTGGTGGGCAAGTACGCCGAGCACCGCGACGCCTACAAGTCGATCTACGAGGCCCTGGACCACGGCGGCATCCACCACCGCGCCCAGGCACGCATTTTGCGGATCCAGAGCGAAGCGGTGGAGCGCGAGGGGCCGGAGCGGCTGCTGGCGGGCGTGGACGGCATCCTCGTCCCCGGCGGCTTCGGCGAACGGGGCATTGAGGGCAAGATCGACGCCATCCGCTTCGCCCGCGAGCGGGGCATCCCCTTCTTCGGCATCTGCCTGGGGATGCAGTGCGCGGTCGTGGAGTTCGCCCGCAACGCCGTGGGCCTGGCGGGGGCCCACTCCACGGAGTTCGAAAAGGACAATCCCCACCCGGTCATCTGCCTGTTGGACGAGCAGCAGGCGATCACCGAGATGGGGGGAACCATGCGCCTGGGAGCCCAGCCCGCCGTGCTCCGCCCCGAAAGCCGCGCGGCGGAGTGCTACGGGCGGACGGAGATCTCCGAGCGGCACCGGCACCGCTTCGAGTTCCACAACGTCTACCGGCAGCAGTTCGCGGCCTGCGGGATGGAGGTCACCGGGACGAGCCCCGACGGGAACCTCGTGGAGATCGTGGAAGTCGCCGCCCATCCCTGGTTCGTGGCCGTGCAGTTCCATCCCGAGTACAAGTCCCAGCCGATCAAGGCCCATCCGCTCTTTGCCGGTTTCGTGGGCGCGGCGGTCGAGCAGCGCAAGCAGCGCAGCGAACGCCCCCAGGAAGTCGAGCCGTAACGGGTTTGGTCCGCGGTCCGTTGTGCTAAGCGGCGCGCCTTGGGGGCGTCCAACCGACAACTGGCAGCGGACCACGAACAGAAGAGGAGATTCAGTCCATGAACGATCCACAACAAGGCGAAAAGAAGATCATCGTCGACGAGGATTGGAAGGCGCAGGTCGAGGCGGAGCGCGCCGCCGCTCACGAGAAGACGCAGGCGGCCGGCGAGCCCTCGGCGGCGGAGGCCGGCGGCTCCTGGCCCCAGCCTTCGCTGCCGCTCCTGGTGACGACCTTGGCCACCGAGGCGATGGTCGCCATGGGCGTGGTCGCCCACCCCCTGTCGGGCAAGGTGGAGCGCGACATCGACCGGGCACGCCACGTCATCGACACCATCGCCATGCTCGAGGAGAAGACGGCGGGCAACCGCACCGCCGAGGAGACGCAGATGTTCAGCGACGTCCTCCACGAGCTGCGGATGTCCTTCGTCGCCCTCCAGCAGCAGCATCCTCCTGCCACCTGATCGCTCCCCCCCCGCGGGTCAGTATTCGTTGATTCGTTGGCTGGTCCATGCGCGGCCGTTCCGCGCGGCCGTTGTGGCCGGAACCGCCGCCGAGAAGCAAGCCAGGCCCGCAGAGGGGGATAAGGTTTCATTCATCTGCGGGATGAGAAGCGGCTGCTTTCTCCCCCCGCGCGTAGGCTGGTGGGCGGCGGACGTGGAGGTCCGCCCTACGTCAGCCGTTGCTTTCTCCCGCCGCGCGCGTAAGCTGGTGAATGTCGGGGGAGGGGTGCACGCGGTCCGTCGCCATGGCGCGGATCCAAAACAGGATTGGGAAAGGAGAGACCGGCGATGGATACCTTCTTCATGTTCGGCAAGTACACCTCGCAGGCCGCGCAGGGAATCCGTGCCGAGCGGACGTCGAAGGTCAAGGAGGTGATCGAGGGCCTGGGCGGCAAGGTGAAGGCCATCTACGCGCTGCTCGGCGACCACGACGTCGTGATCGTCGCCGAGCTGCCGCGCATGGCCGTGGCCATGCAGGCCTCCGTAACCCTGAAAGCGCTTACGGACATCTCGTTCTTCACCGCGGCGGCGATGCCCATCGAAGAATTCGATTCCCTCTTCGATCAATCCCGTTAGCCTTCGCGCTCCCGCACCGCCGACGGGCGCGCCCGCAAGGGCCCGCCGCGAGGCGCACCCGGAGCGAATACCCGCCGCACCCGCGAGGTTGGCAACGTGTTCGACCCCGACTATTGTGAACGGAGCTGCCCGATCTGCACCCGGGCCCGCCAAGGCCACCGCCTGGCGCGGGCCCTGCAGACCCTCGAGTTGTGGTTGACCTTCGGCGGCTGCCCCTGGGGGCGGGCGCGGCAGCGGAAGTACGGCGTGCGGCCCGACGAGCCGATCCCGCCGCGGAGCGATCCGGCATCGCCGCCGGAGCGATGAACTGCCCTTCGGAAAGTCATGGGAAAGTGACGATGCCTGCAACGACGACCACCTCCGGGGCAACCGCCCTACTGCTCGTGCTCCTCGGTGCGACGATGACGGGAGCGGCCAACGCGGCGGCGGAAAGAGCCCCCAACATCGTGCTCATCATCTCGGACGACCAGGGCTGGACCGACTACGGCTTCATGGGCCACCCCCACATCGCCACCCCCCACCTGGACCGGCTTTCCGAGGAGGGGCTCACCTTCACCCGCGGATACGTGCCCAGTTCGCTCTGCCGGCCATCGCTGGCCTCGATGATCACGGGCCTCTACCCTTACCAGCACCGCCTTGTGGGCAACGACCCCCCGCCCCCGCCCGATCTGGCGGGTCAACCCATGCGGGAGGTCCGCCAGGACCCCCGCTACCTGGAAATCCGCCACCGCTTCATCGAGCACATCGACCGCGTGCCCACGCTGCCGCGAATGCTCGCCGAGCGGGGGTATCTCAGCCACCAATCGGGCAAGTGGTGGGAGGGGCACTACAGCCGCGGCGGCTTCACCCACGGCATGACCCACGGCGACCGCACCCGCGGCGGGCGCCACGGCGACGAGGGGCTCGCCATCGGCCGGCAAGGGATGGAGCCGGTCTTCGAGTTCATCGATATGGCAGTCGAGGAGGAGCGGCCCTTCTTCGTCTGGTACGCTCCCTTCCTCCCCCACACCCCCCACAATCCTCCGCAGCGCCTCCTGGAGCGGTATCTCGACGTGGCGCCCAGTCCCAGCGTGGCCCGTTACTGGGCGATGTGCGAATGGTTCGACGAGACCTGCGGTGAGCTGCTCGACTTCCTGGAGGCAAAGGGGCTGGCCGAAGAGACCATGGTCCTCTTCGTCTGCGACAACGGCTGGAACGAGCCGGAGGATCCCGCCGATCGTCTTGACGGCGGCGTCGGCGGCCCCGGGGCGAAACGCTCGCCCTACGACCTCGGTCTGCGGACGCCGATCATCGTCCGCTGGCCCGGCAGGGTCGAGCCGCGGCTGGACACGAGCACCCCGGTCAACAGCATCGACCTCGCCCCCACGGTCCTGGCCGCGGTGGACCTGGCACCGACCGCAGAGATGCAGGGCCTCGACCTGCTCGACCGGGAGGCACTCGGTCGCAGGGAAGCCGTCTTCGGCGACGTGTACGAGCACGACGTTCAGGACCTGAACGACCCGGTGGCCAGCCTCCGCTACCGCTGGGTGGTCCGCGGCTGGTGGAAGCTGATCCTCCCCCACCCGCCGCGCGTTCCGGACGGCGTCGTCGAGCTGTTCCACCTGGAAAACGATCCCCACGAGCGGACGAACCTGGCCGGCGACGAGCCCACACGGGTCGCCGAGCTCACCGCGCTCATCGACGCCTGGCTGCCGGTCGGGAGCGGCGCTGCTGAGTGATGCGCGGGGCACGCCCCGCCCGGCCCCCGCGGCGGAGGCGGCTCATTCGGCGATCGGCTCGATACGGACGTGCAGCCCGCCCGCGGCAGTATGGCGTTCGCCCGGGGCGTGGTTGATCTTGAAGTAGAGGGTGCCGGAGCCCGACGCAGTGAGCTCGCTTCCCAGACCCACGGGAAGAGGGTTCACCAAGCCGCTGGGGAATTCTCCATCCTCACACCGGATGGCGGCCAGGAGCTCGCCGAGGGGGCGGCCGCGGTAGTAGCGGATGGAGACGCCGTTGGGCTCCGACCACCAGATCTGTGGATCATTGCCCACCTGGAACCGCCCCGCGGCCCTCAGGCGATAGCTCTGCCCGGCCGCCAGGGCGAGGCCGCTGTTCTGCCAGCCGCGGTCGGCAGCCACGGCGACCGTGACGCCGGCCGATGCGAGGGGGCGGCCCGACGCCAGGTCCGGGTCGTTGCGGGCGAAATCGTAGTTGTAGTCCAGCTCCGCCACGAAGACCGCCCACCGTTCGGCGAGCTCCTCCCAATCGTCGGCGAAGAGGTCGAAGAAGCGGGCGTTGAAATGGGGGTCGGTCACCAGGGCCGGGAGGGTGCGGAAGCGCTCGCGATACCGCGAGTCGGCTTCCAGGTAGGCCACCGTCGCCCAGGACCAGGCGTAGGGCTCCGACTCGCGGAAGACTTCCGGGGGAAACTCGATCACCTCCCGCAGGCCGAAGCGGCGGCCGGACTCCAGTGCGCCGCGGATCATGCCGATGCGGCCCCAGCCGGCGACGGCGTCGGCATCGGTGGGCATCCAGGGGAGCACGAGACGGCCGCGCTCCCAGCGGTGCGTGGCCAGGTATTCCGCCATCCCCTCCTCGTACCACGGGGGTCCGCAGCCACCGAGCATGGCGTTCATGAAGCCGTGGACCCCTTCGTGAAGCAGGAGGTGGCGGCGGTAGTAGTCGGACCCCTGCTCGTAGAGCCAGAGCTCGTCGTGGCGCGAGTAGCCATTGGGAAAGGGAGGGAGATCCTCGGGTAGGAGCCCCGAGCGGAGAAAGGCCTGGCGGTTGCCCATCAGATAGCCGCGCATCCCCCACCCGGCGAGCTCTCGGGCGTTCAGTCCGAAGTAATCGCACCAGAGCGGAAAGGCGCGGTCGAAGACCTCCACCAGGGAATCGATCGAGTCGCTCGCGGGGAGATCGGTGTAGAGGATGAGGTGCCGGCCGTCGATGCGGCGGATCCCTTCGGCAGCGGCGGCCGATTCGTCGATCTCCCGGCGGGGCATGGGGAGAGGCCGCGGCATCTCCGCGGGCGGCGACCGCCTCGCCGAATGAGGCGAGGCCGCTCGGGGGACGCGCCGTTGGGCCAGAACCAGATCCCCACTCGCCGTCGGGCCGCTTGCGGCTTCCGCCATCGAGCCGGCACGGGGGGTGAGCCCGGATGCAGACGAAGGGGCCTCGCCGGCCGGCAAGCTCCCCAGCGGCAGTGCCAAAATCGCGCGTGCGGCGGTCGCCGCGACGATCGCAGCCACCGGCCAGCCGCAGACCATGGCCGCCGCCGTTCTCCTCATGCCACGCCAGGCCATCCCCCCTCCTTCTGTGTACTCTGCCGATATCGACCGCTCTTCAGGCTACCGACAAATCATGCAAGACCGCCTGCCCGTACCGTCGCCCACCTCGCCTATTCTAGGTGATCGCCGCTGCCTAGGTCCAATGAACGCCGGCGGGGCAACGACGCAGATCGCCGCCGGCGGCAGGCAGTCGGCCATGGCGGCAGGCGGGGGGACGCGGCTTGCGTCTTCATTCGCGAGGAGTCCGCCGCCGCGTCTCCCGGCGTTACTCGGCTGGCGCACTGTTGCCGTGTTCGCTCCGCCGCCGCGCGCCACGCCCAGCATAAGGTATGGTTGATGCGGGCCCCGAGGAGTAGCGGTGTGGAGCGAACGGGCGGCGCGTACGGGGGCTTCCCGCCATCCGGCAACCACACCCCCGGCGTGGGGGTCGTCTTCCCCATCAATAGAGAGTTTCGTCCACGCGATTGCCCCCCTGGCCATCCGCAGGAGTGGCTTGGCGGGTCGTCCGATAAACCCGAGAGTCAGTCAGCAGCACGACGCCATGGGCAAGCAGGAAACTGGGACAGAGGTTGAGGCGGTGGGTGCGGCAGAAGCCCATCCCGCGGGGGGGATTGGGACCTCGCTCTTCGCGCGGCTGAAGGTAGCACTAATCCTGGGGGGCATTATTGTCGCTGAATGTGGGGTGGCGGTTTATCTCCTCTCGCGGATGGACGTGCCAGCCTTGGCGGAGGCCACGATCGAGGTCGACACGGCGCCCGAGTTCCAGGTGGAGGCGATCTCGGGGGAGGAAGAAATCCCCACCGATCAAGTGGAGGTGGACCTGGGCGAGTACAGCGTTACGGCATTTCGCCCCGAGACGAACAGTACGCTGCGCATCGACTTCCGGCTTTACGGCGCCGTGGGGGGACGCCAGGAGAGGGAGTTCTACGAGGCGCTCGAAGGGAACCTGCACCGCGTCCGCGAGCGGATACTCGTCACGGTCCGCAGCGCCGACGTCGGCGACCTCACCGACGCCAATTTGGGCTTGATCCGACGGAGGATTTTGGAGAAAACTAACCACGCCCTGGGGAAGCCCTATCTGCGCGCGGTGATTTTCAGCGACTTCTCTTTCATCGAGCAGTAGAAATGGGGAGGCGGCGGGGGCAGGGGCGGGACCGGCAGGGAAGCCGGCCGGCAAGTGGAAGGACTCGCAAGGAGACGGACCGGGAGGCCAGGGCGGCGGCTCGGACCGATGGGTCGTATGGCAGACGATAAGGACCTCGTCAACCAGAACGAGATCGAGCGACTCCTCCAGCAGGGCGGAGCCGCGAAAGAGAAGCCCGCGGAGAAGCCGGGCCAGGCCTCCGCCGAGAAGGCTTCCGGAGAAACGACCGCCTCGCCGGGCGGCGCGTCGGAGCCCCTCGATCAAGCGGACATCGAGGCACTGCTCGGCGGCGGCAAGCCGGACACCCCGAAGGCGCCCCCCAGCGAGTCGCCCGACGATAGCAAGCTCCTCGCCCAGCAGGACATCGAGAAGCTTCTGAGCCAAGCCGGCAAGACGCCGCCCGCACGCAAACCCGCTCCGGCCAAGGAGGCTGCCGCCGGCGAGCCGCAGCGCACCGGCGAGGGCGACATGGCCGCGGAGGACATCGATTACCTGCTCGCTCAGGCGGAGCGGGCCCTCGAGTCCATCCAGGAGTCCGAGCCCGAAGAGACTCCTCCCGGCGTTACGTTCTACCGCCTCGAGGAATTCCCCGGGGCCCCGGCGAGCACCGAGGCGGCGACGCTCGATCTGATCCGCGACGTGGATCTCGATCTGAAGATCGAGCTGGGGCGCACGCACATGTATCTCGAGGACGTGCTCAAGCTCCGCAAGGGCTCCGTGGTCCCCTTGGACAAGCTGGCCGGCGATCCGGTGGACATCTTCGTCAACGGCCGGCTGATCGCCCGGGGCGAAGTGCTTGTGCTCAACGACAACTTCTGCGTGCGGGTGGCCGAGCTGATCGCCGGCGACCAGCCGCAGCCCTAGCGCAAGGGAGTGCAGGGATGCCGCCAATCATGCGCGCATGCGGTCTGGTACGTGGGACAGATCGGCGAACCGCTCTGCGGCGGGTGCTGTAGATGGCGAGCGCCAGCGGAATCGTCCTGCTTCTGGGGAGCT
>SLBP01000078.1:0-15458 GCA_007126245.1 Planctomycetales bacterium | reverse complement strand
TGGATCGACCTGGTCGAGGAACGGGTCCGCCGCACGGGCACGGCGGCCGGCGGTGCGGTGCGGACCTTCCACCCCCCGGAGGATTACCCCGGCGTGCTCGAGTTCAAGGACTGGGTGCTGCACGTGCGGAAGAAGGAATAGTCGTTAGTGGCTGGTGTCTCGTCGGAGACGTATGGAGTGGGGATAGCTGACAACTCGTAGAGAGGTTGCCGATGTCCGAAATTTCCCAACCGCAGGATGAAAAACAGGCGCGGATCGACGAATTGCACCGCTGCCCGCCGGGGCGGACGGCGCTTATCGTGATCGACATGCAGCGTGGCTTCCTGGAGCCGGGGGCGGCGCTCGAGGTGCCGCCGGGGCGCGAGATCGTGCCCGCGATCCAGCGGCTGATCGACGTCTGCCGCCGCCGCAAGGTTCCGGTGATTTTCACCAAGTACGTCTACGCCACGGCGGTCCCCTGCCTCCGCGGCGATCCCTTCGGTCCCGAGCACCTGCCCGTCGAGGAAGGCGTCGAGCCGGGCTTCGGCCGCCCCTCCGCAAACTGCCTCGTTGGGCCAGGGGCCGATGACGGCCCCAATTCGGCAGAGATCGTCGCCGAGCTCATGCCGCGGCCGGAGGAACTGGTGGTCGCCGGCCACACCTACGACAAGTTCCTGGGCACGCCGCTCGACCTGGCGCTCCGCAGCCAGGGAATCAGCCACCTCCTCGTCACCGGCGTGGTGACCGACATCTGCGTGAACAGCACCATCCTTTCCGCTGCCAACCGCAACTACCGGGTCACCGCCGTCACCGACGGCGTGGCCACGCTCTGGCCGGGGATCCAGGCGGCGTGCTTCGACATCTGGCGGCGGAAGTTCGCCCGGCTGCGCTCGGCCGCCGAAGTGGTGGAGGAACTGGAGTCCTCCTGAACAGGGCGCCTCTAGCCGCGGGCCTCGTAGATGGCGCGGAGGAGGCTCTGCACGTCCTTGTACTGCCGCTTCTCGGCGAGCACCGTGTCGATCAGGCGGCGGGCGTCGCTCTCGCTGTGGCCCAGGCTGCGAAGCACCTCGAAGGTCTCGGAGACGATGTCGGGCTCGACGAGGGCCTCGGCGACCTCGGCGCGGGCCACCAGGAGGGCGAACTTGGGGACCTTCCGCCGCAGCTTGGCGACGATCCGCTCGGCCATCGCCGGGCCGATCCCCGGCAGCGCGGAGAGGGCCTTGGTATCCTGCTCCTCGATCGCCGTGGCCACCTCCTTCACCGGACGGACCATGGCCCGCAGCGCCTTGCGGACCCCCATGCCGTCGACCGAGCAGAAGAGCTCGAAGAACTCCCGCTCCACGTCGCTGGTAAAGCCGATCAGCCGCGGCGTGAGCCGGCCGTGGGCGGGGTTCCCCTCGAGGTATTCGATGGTGAAGAGGCTCACCGGCCGTTGCAGCTCCTGCTGGAGCTGCCGGCGGGTGAACTCGGGGATGAGGACCTCGTACTCGAAGGCCCCCACGGCGAGCGTGAGGGCGTCGTTTTCCAGGGCGACCAACTCGCCGTTGATCTTGGTGATCAAGCGTGACTCCTTCCAAGGCTCTCGAAGCGGTTTCCGCCGCCGGCAGGCTCGGCACCCGGCGAGCTCCGGCAGCTCCCCAGGGTCCGGGCGAGCGGCGGCACCATGGCGGCCGGCCATCATACCAGAATCGAAGCCGTGCGGGTGACCGGGGTGGGGGCCTCTCACGGTGCCGGCTTGGGGCCGCGTCTCGGTGCGTGGCACCGCCCAGGGTGCCCCGCGAATTGGGTAGGATTTCGGCTGCCCTGCTCGCGCTTCCGATCCGGAGCCCGTGGCGGTGGGGCGGCCGATCGGTTACCATAATTTATCAGGTCGGACTGGCTTTATTAGGTCGCTCTCGGGAGTTCGAACCGAGGAGCGAGGAAAGGGAGGAGTGCGCAGGCCGTGAAACGCGTTCAATTGATCCTCGTGGGCGGCTTTCTGGGGGCCGGCAAGACCACCCTGTTGACGCGGGCGGCCCAGCGGCTGGCGGCGGACGGCCGGCGGGTAGCCCTCCTGGCCAACGACCAGGCCGACGAGCTGGTCGATTCGGCCGTGCTCGGCGAGAGCGGCGCCGCCGTCGACGAGGTCACCGGGGGCTGCTTCTGCTGCCGCTTCACCGACATGACCGCCGCGCTCGACCGCCTGGTCTGCGAGTCGGCGGCCGACGTGATCCTCTGCGAGCCGGTGGGGAGCTGCACCGATCTCTCCGCCACCGTCCTCCAGCCGCTCAAGCAGGCGCACGCCGACCGTTTTCAGTTGGCCCCCTTCGCCGTACTGGTCGACACCCGGCAGGTGCAGGTGCTCGACCGGCTGCGCCAGGGGGCCGACCGCGATGATGCGGTCATGTATCTCTATCGCACCCAGCTCGAGGAGGCGGATCTGATCGTACTCAACAAGACCGACCTGGTCACGCCCGAGGAGCTCGCCGCCATCGAGGCGCAGGTCCGCGAGCAGTTCCCAGACCGACCGGTCGTGCGGATGGCGGCCGCCGAAGGGGAGGGCGTGGCCGAGTGGCTCGAGCTGCTCGAGCGGCTGCCCGCCGGCGGGCGGCTGGCGGACGTCGACTACGAGACCTACGCCGCCGGCGAGGCCGCCCTGGGCTGGATGAACGCCTCGGGCACGCTCTCGGCGCAGACTCCGGTCGACTGGCGGGCGTTGGCCGCCGCGCTGCTCACGGCCATCCGCGAGCGCCTGGCGACCGACGGCGCCCAGATCGCGCACGTGAAGCTCTTCTTCAAGAGCCCCGCCGGTCACGTGGCCGCCAACCTCGCGGGCAACGACGCGCCGATCACGCTGCGGCCCTCGCCGAATCCCGATACCGATGCCGTGACGCTGCTGATCAACGCCCGCGTTCGGACCGCACCGGCCCACCTGCGCGCCGCGGTGGAGGCGGCCCTCGACGAGGTCGCCGGCGAGGGCATCACCGCGGCCATCACCAAGGTGCGGAGCTTCTCCCCCGCGCGGCCCGAGCCGACCCATCGCATGGGCTCCGTGCTGCCGTAATCACTCGGCGACGAGCTCGAAATCGACCGCGTCGGCAATCACCAGCCCCTGCGATCCGCCGGCCAGGATCTCGACGTAGCCGTCCGTCCCCTCATGGAACGTGAAGACGCCCACCTCCCGCGATTCCGCTGGAGAGAGCCGCACCAGGGTCTCCCCCTCGGCGTGGCGAACGCGGGCGGAAAAGGCCGTCTCCGGTGGGAAGGGCGTCGCCTCGTTGAGCGATACCCTGTAGCGGCCCCCCAGCAAGTCGGGTGTGAAGCGGGCGAATTCGCCGGCAACGGCCCGGCCGCCGTTGGTAAGGTAAAACCCGCCGTAGCCCCGCCGCTCCGGCGGGCAGCGGTAGAAGCGATGGCCCACCCAGAAATAGGGCGTGGCGAAGAAACCGCAGTCGCCATCGTCCACCACCACTTCGGCGGCCCCCGGCCTCTCGGGTACGCGGAGTTCGACGCGGAATGCCTGGGGCGAATTCATCGCCCCCGCGACCGCGACCTCGACCAGCGCCTCGAAGAGACCCGGCTCCCGCCCGGCAGCGTCCACCGTAACGGAGAGCACCTGGTCGTTGCCCGACCCTGCCACGGCGACGTCCAGCCAATCCTTCCCCGCCCCATAGTCGATGCTGACCTCGGCCCCACCGAGCACTCCGCCGCCGGGGTTCACCAGCTCGATGCGGCGGCTCGCGGGGGTGGGACGCGTGGGCCGAGCTACCACGGCGAGCGTGTGGGGGACCACGGCGACCGGCCAGCCGTACACGTCCATGGCCTGGACCGGGCGGGGCCGGAAGGCGGGTTCGTCCTCGGCGGCCAGCACCAGCGCCGCTGACGCCGTCGGCTCGCCGCCGACGGTGATGTGCTGCGTGAAGGTGGCCAGCTCGGTGCCGTCGTCCACCACCAGGGTCACGGGGTAGACGCCGGGCCGGGCGAAGCGGTGTTCGACCTCCGCGCCGGTGGCCCAGCCGCCGTCGCCGAAGGTCCAGTAGCACCTTAGGCTGTCGCTCTGCGGTCCCGGCCGCGATCCCGTGCTCGAGAAGCGCACCGGCTCGCCCGTCCGCGCGGGTCCCACGGGCTCCATGGCCGCGCAGATGGCCCCCTGCCGCTCTCGCTGGTCCTCGAAGATCTGCCAGAAGAGGATCCAGGGGTCCAGGTGATAGACCAGGGGGCGGGTTTCCGCCGTGTCGTCGAAGGTGGCCAGCGTGATCGCTTCCCCCTCGGCTCCAATCCACGCGGGATTCGCGACCTTGAACTCGAAGTGGGTGTGCTCGTGCCGGCCCACGGCGACGCCGGCGGTGGTGGCGTACTTCGTGCCCGCCGCAACGGCGGTGTGCTCCGGGACGAAAAGCTCGATCAGGTGGTGCGTCTGGATCGCCCAGACGTCGCCATGGGGCCACCGCCGCAGCCCCCGCCAGCGGTTGTTGTTGTGGCCCGCCGCCAGCGAGTTGAAATAGAACTGGTCATCGACGTCGATGGGGGCCCACAGGGGGTCGCCGCTGGGGTGGTTGATATCCAGCCCCACGTGGCACGCCTCGCCCTGGTAGGGCCCCATCCAGCAGTCGTCGCCGTCGTAGCAGTCGCCGATGTCGATGAAGCCCTCCTCGTTGGGATACCACGGCTGCATCTCCTGCGGGCCCACGCGAAGGGCGGCGTCCTGGACGGCGAACCGCGCCCGCTTCCGCGGGTGGGCATCGAGGTTTCCCGGCCGGGGGTAGCGTATGGGAATGCGCTCGAAGATATCGGCCACGGAGTCGAGCCAGATCCGCATCCCGTTGACCACGTAGGGTTCGTAGAAGCTCTCCTGGGTGCAGACGTAGCGTTCCAGGGTCATGGGATGGCCGTCGATCTGCACGCGGCAGGTGAAATGGTAGACGATCCCGCCCGGCGACACGCGCTCCAGGATCGCCGCCGAGGCGTCTTCCAGGAGAAGGGTCCGCGTCCGGCCGTTCCGCAGCGTGAACTGCAGCACGTCTCCCACGTCGAGCTCGACGGGAGTCATCGTCTCCTGGGCCTCCCTGCGCACCACCTCACCGGCCTCGGCGAAGAGCGCGCCAAGAAGAACCGCCGCGGCCACACCGCCGGCTACGATCTTGCTCCGACTCTCACCCATGCTGCGACTCCCGGCTATCTCGAGCAGGACGGCACGCGCCACGACAACGGCGCGGAGACACTCAGCTATTCCCGACATGGACGTCATTCTCCCAAAGAACGCCCCCAGGGGAAACGGGTCGCCACCGGTGCCGACCGGCCGACTGGCGACGCCCCCAGCACTCGAGCGTCCCCGCAACCGCCGTCGACCATTCTCCATCCTCTCTCGTTCTCGTCCCCGGCACGGCCCTTGTCACACGTCGTCCGAAGCAGTCCCCAGGCCTACAGCCGGGGCGCCGGCGTGGTGCCGCTTCAGGGGACTTTCCGCGATTGGCCCGGGGCGGTCTCCGCACTCACTGCGGTTCGAAGCGGTCCTTTTCCAAGGCGAAAGGCGATGGAACCAATCCCGGCTTGGATGATGGCTAACGGTCATGACTCGACGGCCCATGAAGCGACCCGCCCGGTCGGCGAAGGGCGGGCGGCGTGTTCCGGCGGGCAAGTTCGGCGTGGAGTTCATCGGCTGTCGTCTCCGGTCCTACGGGTAACCTCGAGCAGGGTATGCCGCGGGTTGCGTAGTGGGCGAGGAGTGGTGCCGTCTGGCGATGGAAAAGGTTCAGCTTTTCGGCGAGGGCAGCCGGTCCGTCGTCGGTCCGTCCGCGGCGGTCGCCGCCGGTGTCGCGGGCGATGCGCTCAGCGACGGTGGCGGCGTCGCAGTCGAGCCGGATGACTAGCCGCACGTCGGCCAGGGGCCGAATCGCCTCGGCCTGCCCCGCGTGCCTCGGCAGGCCGTTGAGCAGCAGCCAGCACGTGCCCGCCGGGTCCCGGGCAGCCAGGAAGGCCCGCAGCACCTCCTCGGCGATCGGAAACTGGTCGTCGCGGAGCAGGGCGTTGGTGGTGAGGATCTCCCGCACCTCGCGGATCCAATGGCGGTCAGGCCCTCCCTCGAACGGGGCGCCGGTGACATCTCCGGCAGCATACGCGCGGAGGCGGGCGCCGAAGTCGAAATGCCTCCATGCCATACCCCAGAGCCCTTGGCGCTCGATGATGTCTCCGAGCGGCGTCTTGCCCGCGGCGGACGGCCCGAGGAGCAGGGCGGCAGGCCGTGGCAGGGGGGCGGCGGCGGATTGCGGGGAACGGGGAGACATGGCGATCACGTCCTCGGCGGGGGAGATGGGACGGTTGTAGCGGCTGCCGGCATCGGCGGCAAGGTGGGCCGCAGGAGCCCGCGCCTTGCGGGACCTGCGCCCAGACAGTCCAATGACGTCTGCTGAAAGACTGGCCCTTTCTGCCAGCGACGCCTTCACCTGCTTCCGGGAGGCATCCGACCATGCCGACGTACGTTCTCGCCCTCGACCAGGGTACGACCTCCAGCCGCGCGATCCTCTTCGACCGCCGGGGGCAGATCGCCGCTTCCGCGCAGGCGGAGTTCGAGCAGATCTACCCGGCGCCGGGATTCGTCGAGCACGAGCCCGAGGTCCTCTGGGCGACGCAACTGGCCACCGCCCGCGAGGCCCTCCGCCGCGCGGGCACCACGGCCGAGGACGTGGCTGCCGTGGGCATCGCCAACCAGCGGGAGACAACGCTCCTTTGGGAGCGGACCACCGGCCGGCCGGTTGCCAACGCCGTCGTCTGGCAAAGCCGCGTGAGCGCACCGATCTGCGAGCAGCTCAAAGGCGACGGCCTGGAGGACCTCTTCCGCGCCAAGACGGGATTGCTCCTCGATGCGTACTTCTCCGGCACCAAGATCAAACATCTCCTCGACACCCACGAGGGCCTCCGCGGCAGCGCCGAGCGGGGCGAGGTGCTCTTCGGCACCGTCGATAGCTGGCTCCTCTGGCACCTTACGGGCGGCCGCCGCCACGTCACCGATTTCAGCAACGCCAGCCGCACGCTCCTCTTGAACATCCACACCCGCGACTGGGACGACGAACTGCTCGGCATCCTCGGCGTGCCGCGGGCCATGCTCCCCGAGGTGCGGCCTTCGAGCGAGGTCTACGGGGAGACGTGCGAGGAGTGGTTCGGCGCCCCCATTCCCATCGCCGGCTGCGCGGGCGACCAGCAGGCCGCCACCTTCGGGCAGGCATGCTTCGCACCCGGGGCCGCGAAAAACACCTACGGCACCGGCTGCTTCCTCCTCATGAACACCGGAGCACAGCCCATCGCCTCGAAGAACAACCTCCTCACCACGATCGGTTGGGTGATCGGCGACGAGGTCACCTTCTGCCTGGAAGGGGCCGTATTCGTCGCCGGGGCGGTGGTGAGCTGGCTGCGCGACGGGTTGGGAGTGATCCGCACCTCGGCCGAAGTGGAGCGGTTGGCCGGCAGCGTCCACGATTCCGGCGGCGTCGTCTTCGTGCCGGCCTTCGTCGGCCTGGGCGCCCCCCACTGGGACCCTCACGCCCGCGGCACCCTCTTCGGCATCACCCGCAGCACCACGGCGGCCCACATCGCCCGGGCCGCCGTCGAGTCGATGGCCTTCCAGACCCGCGACCTGGTCGAGGCGATGCAGCGCGACGCCGGCTTGGCCCTCTCCGATCTGAGGGTCGACGGTGGGGCGAGCGTGAACAATCAGCTCATGCAGTTCCAGGCCGACCTCCTCGGCGTCCACGTACGGCGGCCGGTGGTCGCGGAGACGACGGCGCTGGGGGCGGCCTATCTCGCCGGTCTGGCCGTCGGTTTCTGGACGGATGCGGCCGACGTCACCAAGCACTGGGTCCTCGACCACGAGTTCAAGCCCCGCATCGCGGCCGACGAGCGGGAACGGCTGTGCCGCCGCTGGACCGAGGCGGTCCGCCGCAGCTTGCGATGGGAATCTCCCGAATGAACGACTCACCCGAGGCGCAGAGTCCAGCCGATCGGCTGGAGGGGCTCACCGCCGCACCCCTCGATCTCCTCGTCGTGGGTGGGGGAATCCTCGGCGCCGGAGTCGCGCGCGACGCCGCTCTGCGCGGGCTGCGCGTGGGCCTCGTCGACCGCTACGACTTCGCCTTCGGCACCAGCGGGCGCACCAGCCGCCTGCTGCACGGGGGCCTGCGATACCTGGCTCAAGGCCGCATCGGCCTCGTCCGCGAGGCGAGTCGCGAGAAGCGAATCCTTCACCGCATCGCCCCTCATCTGGCACAGCCGCTGGCATTCGTCTTCCCCTCCTTTCGGGGTTCCGGGTGGCCGATCTGGCAACTCTACGTGGGGGTGAAGGCCTACGACCTGCTGTGCGGCAAGAATCTCGGCCCCTCGACCGCCATGTCCCGGGTCGAGGCTCTCTGCCACCTCCCGGGCCTGAAGGGGACGGGCCTGAAAGGGGCCGTCCGCTATTTCGACGCATTGACCAACGACGCCCGCCTGGTGCTCGACACCCTCCGTTCGGCGGCGTCCCACGGCGCCTTGCTGGCCAACTATTGCGGTCTGCTGGACGCCTATCGTCGCGGCGACCGCTGGGAGTGTACGCTGCGCGACGCCCTGGCCGACCGCGAGGTCGCCGTGCGAGCCAAGGTGGTGGTCAACGCCACCGGCCCCTGGGCGGAGAACCTGCCCGTGAGCAGCATCCGCCTGCGGCTTACGAAGGGGATCCACCTCGTTGTTTCCCGGGAACGGCTCCCACTGCCCGATGCCGTGGTCATGGCCGAAGGCCGCCGCATTCTCTTCGCCATCCCCTGGGGCGCCAGGGTCATTCTGGGAACCACCGACACCGACTACGGCGGCGCCCCGGAAGACGTCCGCGCGGAGGAGCAGGACGTCGATTACGTCCTCGGCGTCGTGGGCCGTTACTTTCCCGAGGTGGGGTTGAACCGCACCGACGTGGCAGCGCGATGGGCGGGGGTGCGGCCGCTGATCGCCTCCGACGGTGGGGGGCCTTCGGACATCTCCCGTCGGCACGAGTTCCGCGAGCCGGACCGCGGTTGGATTGACGTCGCTGGAGGTAAGCTGACTACCTATCGGCTCATTGCCGAGCAGTGCCTCGATCGCGTCGCCGTTCACATGCGGAAGACCCTCCCCCCCTGCCGGACGGCTGAGGAGCCGCTTCTGCCGCCCGAGGCGATCGAAGGGACAAGCGGTGTCGTTCCCCCGCCGCCCAGCGGCGAGCTGGTCGCGCACTTCTGCCGCCGAGAATGGGCGGTCTCGCTCGCCGACGTGATGATCCGCCGCACCAGCTGGTATGGCTACTGCGACGACGCCGACTCACTGGCTGGCACGGTGGCCGCCTGGATGGGGGAGCTGTTCAATTGGGACGGGCCCCGGCGGCAAGCCGAGCTCAACCGCTACCGCGCGGCCGTGGGCTGACGGACGACCCTCGAATCAGTCCCGCCGTTCTTCCCCCTTGTCTATACTGGACAGTAGCGGGGGCGCCTCGCCGCCGACTGCCTGCCCAGCCGGCATCTTGCCGAGAGGATGGACGGACCTTGCCCGGGGAGAGAGACCCTGCTGTCTTCTGCGAAGCTCTGGCAGTCGTTGGTCGTGGTCGGACGTGGGACGATGTGGCCGTACTGTGAGGGTGGCAATGCGATCGATCAACATCCGTGGGCTTATCATCCTCGTGGCTTCCCTCGCCGTCTTGGGGGGAGGCGTCTTTCTCGTAAGCCGCCACCAGCAGGGGCGGCACGCGGTGGCGTTTCTCCGCGAGGCCGACCGCGCCGAGGGGGAAGACCGCCCCGACGACGCGGCGCGGTTCCTGGGGATGTACCTCCGGCTCGTCCCCGACGATGCTCAGGTCTCCGTCCGCCTGGGGAACCTGCTCGCCGACCTCGAGGAGTGGCAGGCTGCTTTCGGCGAACTGGAACGGGTGGCCCGCCGCTGGCCTGAGGAGGATGGCGCTCGTCGCCGCCTCGTCGACGTGGCCATCCGGTTGGGCCGGTTCCCGGATGCCCGGCAACACATCGAGAAGCACTTGCTCTCCGGCGAGGATGACGATGTGGAACTGCTCGAGCAACTCGCCCTGTGCCGAGCGGGGATGGGCGAATGGTCGGCCGCGGCCGAGATCTTGGAGGAGGCCGTCGAAAAGGCCCCCCACCGCATCGATCCCTATCGGTTGCTGGCCGGTTTGCTGCGGACCCGACTCAACCGCCCCGCGGAGGCCGACGCCTGGATCGACCGCCTGCTGGAGGAGAACCCCGAGGCGGCCCAGGCCCACATTGTGGCCGGTCAATACTTCCGCGAGTTCGGACCTGCGGAGCGGGTTTCCCCTCACGTGGCCCGCGCCTTGGAATTGGCGCCCGAGGAGGCCGCCGCCCTCCTGCTGGCCGCCCAGGCGGCCCGCGACGCCGAGGAGTATGAGGCGGCGCGCCGCTTCGCCAGCGCGGGGATCGAAGGGGCCTCCGAGCTGACCCCCCTCTACGTCACCCTGGCCGACGTGCAGGGGCGGTTGGGCGAGGCGGAGGGGGCCCTGGAGACGGTGCAGCAGGGGATTGCGGCCTGCGGTCCACACCCCGACTTGCTCTGGAATCTGACGAGTCTCCTCATTGAGACGGGGCGCCTGGACGAGGCCCGCCACGCGCTGGGGCAGCTACGCGCCGCGAACCAGCCGGAAACGCTCCTGGCCCTTGCCGAAGCGCAGATCGACGCCGCGGCGGGAAACTGGCGCGCCGCGGCCCGCACGCTGGAACGGGCCCGGCCCGGCCTGACCGAGTGGCCGGAGACGCTCCGCCAGGCCGATAACCTTCTGGGCACCTGTTACCAGCGGATGGGGAACACCGACAGGCAGCTCGCCGCGTTCCGCCGGGCGGTGAATCTCGATCCCCTCTCCGTCTCGGCGCGCACGGGCGTCATTTCGGCCCTCACGGCAGCGGGACGGATCGAGGAGGCCCTCGCGGAGATGCAGCAGCTCGTCCGGCTCCAGGGGGCTCCGGCGAGCAGCCTGGTCGATCTGGCGCGCCTGATGATCCTGCGGAACCTTCGCAGCGAGGGGGACCCGCGGCGCTGGAACGAAGTGGAGCAGGTTCTCGATCGGGCCGCCGCGGTCCTCCCCGATTCGCCTCAGGTGCCGATCCTGCGGGCGGAGACGCTCGTGGCCCGCAACCGGGTCGACGAGGCCGAAGCCCTCTTGGAGGCTGCCGAAGCGGCGCTCCCCGAGCGGATCGAGATCCGCACGGCCCGGGCGGCCTTGGCCCGGCAGCGGGGCGATTGGGAAGGGGCGGCGGAACTGCTCGATGCCGCCGAGGACGCATTGGGCGATGGTCCGGAAGTGCGCCTGGCGCGGGCACGGCTTCTGCTCCGCCGGGAGGAGGCCGACGCTGCGGCGGGGTTGCGGCGATTGGCAGAGGTCCGGCATTGGCCGGAGGAGGACCGGGTGGGGCTATGGCGTTCGTTGGCCGCCGCGGCCTTGCAGATTCGCGAGGTCGATCTCGCTGGGGAGCTCGCCCGGCGGGTCCTGGAGATCGACCCGACCGACTCGCGCGTGCGGATGTTCCTCTTCGATGCGGCCCTGCTCGCCGTGGACAGCACCGGCATGGAGCAGGCCCTCGAGGAAATCCGCCACATCGAGGGCGAGGGGCCCCTCTGGCATTATGGCACCGCCGTGCTGCTCCGCTTGACGGCCTCGGGCGACGACCGGGAGCCTCTGGCGCGTGCGCAGCGGCACCTTGCCGAGGCCCGGGCGATGCGGCCCAATTGGTCGCGTCTCGCTGCCCTGGCGGCCGAGATCTTCGAGCTGCAAGGGGAGCCGGAGTTGGCGCTGGAGCGGTACATGGAGGCCATCGAGCTGGGAGAGCGGAATGCGGTGGGCATCCGCCGGGTGGTGCGGATGCTCTACGAGCGCCAACGCTTCTCCGAAGCCGACCGCGTCATCCGGCTCCTCGAGGAGCAGCAGGTGCCCTTCTCTCCCGAGCTGAACCGCATGGCGGCCGAGGTCTCGCTGCGCTTGGAGGACGACGCCCGCACCCTGGGCATCATCGCACGCGTCGCCGATGAGCCGCAAAGCTATCTGGATCACATCTGGCTCGGACAGGTATACGCGATCCTCGGCCAGCGCGCCCTTGCCGCAGAGCGCGGCGAAGAGGCGGCCGCCCGGTTTGCCGAGGCGGAAGGCGAGTTCCGCCGCGCCGTGGCCGCAGCCGGCGAGACCGCGGACAGCCACGTGGCCCTCGTCCAGTTTCTGGGCCGCATCGGAGAGCTGGAGAAGGCGGAGGAAGCCATCGCCCGGGCCCGCGAGGAGGTGGCCGAAGCCCAAGTATCCCCGGCGATGGCTCTCTGCTACGAAGCCATTGGCCGGATCGAGCGGGCGGCGGAGCAGTACGCCGCGGCCCTGGCCGCGGCTCCCGGCGACGCCCGTTTGGCCCGCCGCGCGGTCGATTTCTACCTCCGTCACGAGATGGAGGAGGAGGCGGGCGTGCAGCTCGCCCGCTTTCTGGATGGCGGGCTGCGTGCCACGGACGGCGACCTGGCGTGGGCCCGCCGCAGCCAGGCGATGCTCCTGCTTGCCGGCGGCAGCCGGGCTGCCGTCGACCGCGCCCTGGCGCTGATCGAAGCGAACCTGGCGTCGCCGGTGGCCACCCTCCAGGACCGCCGCACGCAGGGGCTGTTGCTGGCCGCCCACCCCGACCGTGCACGCCGCCGCGAAGCCAGACGGGTCTTGGAGGACGTCGTCGCGCAGCAGCGCCCCGCGAATCCCGAGGATGTCTTCCTGCTGGCCCAACTCTACCAGGCCGACGGCGATTGGGCGCGGGCGGCGGGCCACATGCGAGGGCTGCTCGGCGCCCACGCTGCAGAGCCGCGGTACGCGGCCTGGTATGCCGCGGGCCTCCTCCAGCGGGGCGAATTGGCGGAAGCCGACGTCTGGCTCCGGCGTCTTCAGGCAATTGCCCCACAGGCCTTCCAAACAGCGAGCCTCCAGGCCCAGGCCGCCTTCCAGCGGGGCCGCTACCAGGAAGTGATCCGGCTCTTCGACGTCTTCGTCGATGGCGGCGACCCCGACCCGCACCAGGTGGAGATGCGGCGGCGCCTCGTCGTCCCCATGTTGGAGCAGTACGCGCGCCGCCTCCGCAACCGGGGGGAGGAGGATCGCGCCCTGCCGCTCGTCGAGCGCGCCGAGGCCCTCCTCCGCGAGGCTGAGGATGGTTCCTTCGACGGGCTGTTGCTCTCGGCATTCTTGGGGCGCCAGGGCCGTACCGAGGAGGCCCTGGAGCAAATCGAAGCGCGCTGGAACGCGGCGAGCGCCGCCGCGCTGGCGGGCGCTCTCACGGCGGTGGCCAGCCAAGATCCCGAGCCCCGCACGTGGGATCGGCTCCAAGCGCTCTTCGACCGCGCGCTCGTCGAGCACGGCCGCGTGCTCCCTCTCCTCTTTGCCCGCGCCGAGGCCCTCTCGCGCCGCGGCGACCTCGACGCGGCCGAAGGCGTCTATCGCGAGGTCCTCGCGCGCAACTCGGAGGACGTCGTGGCCCTGAACAACCTGGCCATGCTGCTCGCCGTCCGGGGGCAGAAGATCGACGAGGCGAGCGCGATGATCGAGCGCGCCCTCGCCCGCGCGGGGAACCTCCCCTATCTATTGGACACGCGGGCCGTGGTCCTTATGGCGGAGGGCGATTTCCATAGGGCCATCGAGGAGTTGGAGCAGGTGGTCACCGTGGCGCCCACCGCCACCCGCCAGTTCCACCGCGCCCAGGCCTTACTGGCCGCGGGCCGCAGCGAGGAGGCCGCCGCCGCCCTCGCCGCCGCCCGAGACCTGGGGCTCTCAACCGCCTCCCTCCACCCCCTCGAACGACCCGCCTACGAGGAATTCCTCCGCGAGATGGAATCCAAGGGGGCAGGACTCAATGATGGGCGTCTTCGTGGAAGATAGCCTCGGTGAATGCCGCGGCCACCCCGCGCCGACGAAGCCGGCGGACGGTAACCGTTCACGGGGGACCGTCCCGATTATCGCGGCCGTAGAAGGTATTCCTCGTGGCTAACGCTGTTCGGCCGCGAAAATGGGACTCTCCCCTTCGCCCGCTACGCGAAGCCGTGCGCCACCATGCAACAGTCCACTCTTGGGAGGGCGCAGCTTTCCTCGAATGCCAACCGACAGGTAGGGAAGAATCATTGTTGAGCCATTGTGAATCTCAAACAGCAAGCCATCGTTAGCAGCTATCCCTACGACCTGCCAATGAAACCGCCTGCGCGCGTCCACGATGGCTTGCTCGTGCTCGGTGAATGGTGCGGGACCTCTCTGCACGGCTTCCCATTCTGACTTGAATGGCACTGTCGACTGCCTTTAGTGTATCGCTGACAAGAGGTTGTGACGAGATGCCTGTACTGGTATGGCATGGGATGACCGGCCGGGAGAAGCCAGAGCGGGGCGCTGTTCGGTTGACTGCGAGACGCTGGGGTGATCGAGTGCAGCAGGAAGAGCGATGTGGGTGGTCGTGGTGCCGGCGCGCGGACGGGGAGCGGCGACCTGACGGCGTGGACGTCGCCAGGCGGTGGCTGCGGTTGCGGCGTTGATGGCAACCAGCCAATGGGCCCAGATCTCCCGGCGCACCATCTCCGGGGTCATGCCGCGAAGATCGTCCATTTGCAGGCTGATCTTGATGTTCCTCAGATCGAGCTCCACGTGCCAGCGCTGACGGAAGAGTGTGGCAATCTCATCCTTGGCGTAGTGCTCGGCATCGGTCAGCGTGGTGACGACGACGAACTGCTGCACGCGAAAACCGCGGATGGCGACGCGGACCTTCAATTCGCGCACGGTGAGCGTCTTCGGGATCGTGGCGTAGGTCTCTTTGCCCATCACCCGAGAGACTGCCGCCACACACGACCGCGCCCGGCCCGTGTGCAGCACCTGCGAGAGAAATGCCCAGAGAGTGACCGCGGGCGTGTAGATGTGATTCTCGCCCCGGGCGAACGAGGCGTTCTCGGCCTCGAAGGCCGCCTCGATGGTCCCCGCGTCCAGCACCTCGGCGAAGGGGAGCCCCTCGGCCTGGAGGAAGCTGCGGCAGACCGGGAGAAAGCTCTGGCTTCCAATCCGCTTTATCGGGTACAACATGACAAAGGCCCTCCTTGATCCTCGGCAAAGGACCGACGGGCAAGGAAGGCCTCGTGTGTTGCGGCATCATAGGCTACATCGACGAAGACCTCAACTGGTGGCCCAACACCCATTCCTTTCGGATGGGGGTGGCCCTGCCCGTTCGCCGAGGGAGTAGGTGGAGGCACTCGCCGGTGGCCCTGGCCCCAGGTCTAGAGCAGGAGCGGGGCGGCCGGCGATGCGCGGTGCCCAGGATTCGATTGTGACCGCTGATCAGATGGATTACAATCGTCCTGCACCATGACTGAACCGCCTGCCCGTTTTCGCAACGCCTTGCCGAAAGGACAGAACCATGTCGAGAATCCGTCGCCGCACGTTCCTCCGTGGGGCCCTGGGGGCTGCGGGTGCCGTGGCCACGTTCCACATCTCCGGCGCC
>SLBP01000096.1:0-15669 GCA_007126245.1 Planctomycetales bacterium | reverse complement strand
TCAACACTGGGGAGGCGGGTGCCCAGCAGGGGCACCGCCCGCAGAAGCCGCCCCGCTGCCCGGCTCATGGCGTCACCCACCCGGCCAGCCCTGCACCACACCGTGCCGGTCCGTGCCGTGCCGTGCCGTGCCGTGCCGTGCCGCTGCGCACTTATGCCGCGCGTCCATCTTGGCGCCTCCCAGTTCCCGGGCATTCCACCGTGAAAAGGACATCGACCGTCATTCTATCAGATGCAACCCATTCGTCAAGCACCCGAAAAATTTTTTTCCACACAATTTAGACGGGATGTCCTGGAATAATTCGTTATTCGTTACTGCTGGAAACCCAACGACTTACGGCATGCGAGCGGGCCACATGGGGCCGCCGGGGCCCGCTTTCGGCCGCTGCGGTCGTGCCGCCCGCGGGCATTTTGCCGGAGGATACGGAGCGCCGACCGGTGGCGGACAGGATGTCCGCCCTACGGGGATCCGTCCCCTCGTTCCCCAGCTCCCGCTTGCAAACGCCGCTCCGCGAAGCTCCGCTTCGCAGCGTGCCGACGAATCGTTCTCCTATCGATGGAAAGAGAACCGCAGGCAGGGGTCAGCGGCGGTGGTGGACGGTTGGTGTCTTCTTCCCTTACCCACGCATGCTGCGAGGGCCGGGAATGCGCGGGCGTGCCACGGAAGGCGCGCGTGTGTCCCGTGGGGGTCGGGATGGATGGGGCTGCTCCTTGGCAACAGGAAACCGACTGGGGCGGAAGATCCGAGCACAGCCACGCCCTTTTCGCGACGCTCCGCGCCGCTCGAGGGACCTGACACCGGACCGGCAGCGTGTCATGAGTCGCGGTACTCAAGCCCTGACAGATTCTTCTCAGAAGCGGATATCCACCTCGATCGGCTCGCCGAAGGGGACGCCGGTGCCTTCGGCATAGGGCCACTCGGGGGGCTGGGTGTAGGCGGGGGTGGAGATGCGGGAGGTGGCGCGGCGGCCGCCGGGGAGTTCGAGCTCGATCCAGAAGCGGCGTACCTTGAACCAGTCGCGGCCGGGGTTGTCGATGGTGAAGCGGTTGACCTTCTTGAGCGCGGCGATGGCTTCGGGGGCCAGCGGCAGGGTGGCGTCGCTCCAGATGCCCTCCTGTTCGCTGCCGCCCGCCGCGGGGATCGCGCCCAGGGCCACGCCGTTGAGCGTACCGTGGGAGATGTACTCGCCGTGGGACTGCAGGCCCATCCCCTGGTAATGGAGCGTTGCGGAGCGGGCCTGGCGCAGCTCGTCCACATTCAGGTCCTCGATGGGATGAGGACCCGGCTCGAACCGCAGAGTCACCGGTTGGTCGTGGAGCGTTCGCTCGAGCACCGGCTCGAGGCTCTCCAGGCGAAGGTCGGCCCAGCAGGACCAGTCGCCCACGGAGTTGTCGGCCGGTCCCACGTCGCTGATCAGCTTGAGTTGCACGCGCTGCCCGGCCCAAGGCGTCAGGTCGGCCTCGAAGTCGGTCCAGGCGTGTTCGCTCCAATGCCGCTGGGCGACGACCGTCTCCGTACCGTCCTCCTCAACCACGGCGATGCGGAAGAGGATGCCGTCGCCCGGATCGCTGCCGTCGGCCTTGCCGATCCGGCAGCGCAGCGCCGCGGCCGGTGCCGCCGGCAGCTCGACCGGTGGGAAGGTGGCGAAGGCGTAGCCCGTGCCGTGCATGTAGGGCGGGTGCATGAAGAGACTCGACTTCGCCACGCCGCCACAGCTCTGCTCGCGCCAGGCGACCACGGCCCCGCTGCTGTCGTCGAGCGGCACCTCTTCATCTCCGCGAAAACACTGCCCGGCGGTGAAATCGGTCCCCAGCTCCGCCAGCGGCACCAGGGCGTACTCGGCCTTCAGCCACCAGCGCCTGGTGCCGGATAAGTCCCCGGCGCGGACCTCCAACGGCAACTGCCGCACCTCCTCCTGCGCGGGCGGCTGATAGGGGAACTCCAGGCTTGTGGTCGTCTCGGGCACGAGCGTCAGCGGCTGGGTGTGCCCCGCGAGGGTCGCTGTCGCCTCCACAGGCTCCTCAAGGTGCGAGACCAGCTCGAGCCGCAGCGGCGGGCCGACGTGCAGCGCGGCTTCAAACAGAGGGACGACGGTGAAGTCGATCCAGGCGCCGTCGAAGCGCTGCCAGAGCCGCGCGCCCGGCGCCGCATCGGCGGGAATCCGGAACTCGTGTTCCGTGCGGCCGGCAATGCGGACCGTCTCGCCCGGTACGACCCGTTCGCGGCAGCACTGCAAGGCCACCGGCGGCGGTGCTTGCGGCGTGAGCAGATAGCTGAAGGCTTCGGGGACCGGCTCGATGTAGACCAGCCCGCGGCTGAAACGGGTCTCTGCCGGGCCGATCGCCTCGCCGTCGACGTCGAGCGCCACGGCCGTGGCGGTGCGGCCCCCGAGCGCGACGCCGAAGTCCGCGCAGCCGGCGACGGGAATGACCTCCAGAACCCCTCCGTCGCGCTTGTGGGCGATCACCTGGCCGTCGGTGGCGAGACGGTCGAAGCGGGTGAATCGGCCGCGGCCGTCGGCATAGAGGTAGGCCGGCGAATCGACGTAGTCGACGCGGTGGCCGTCGAGGAGTGCGCTGAAGGCGGTCAGCTCCACCTCGGGCGCCCCTTGGACGAACCAGCCGTGGGGCGGCAATTCGCCGTGGGGCGTGTGCCAGGTCTCCGAGGGGTGGCCGTTGACCCAGACCGTAAGCCCGTTCGAATACCGCGTGCGGATCTGCGAGCGCCGAAAGGCCTCGGTGGCCACCGCCGCGCTGGTCTCGAGCAGATTCCCCTCGGCGTCGGCATAGCGGATCTCCTCAGCCGTCTCCTGGGCGTAGTGCTTGTGGACCTGCTGGAGATTGAAGTAGCTGCGGACGGTGTTGGTGATGCCTCCTTCCAGGATGAGGAAACCGGTATGGCCGAAGGCCAGCGTGGCGGCCAGGAACTGGTCGAGCCGCGGTTCGCGCTCCTCGGGCGTGCTCCCCAGCCGCTGCCCGCGGCCGAAGAACATCTCCGGGTTGCCCATTCCGAAGTTGCAGCAGAGGGGGTGGAGCTTGAGGAGATCGAAGTCGACCAGCCAGGGGTTCTCGTGCAGCCGGGCCGCCTGGTCCTGGGCGTAGTTGCCGTCGGTCAGGCCGCAGTAGTACCAGTGGTGGTTCCCCTCGCTGTAGACCGGCCCGTTCCAGGTCGCCTTCTGGTGGAGCATGATCTCGCCGTAGGCGTAGAAGGTGGCGGCGAAGGTGCCGGCGCCGGGGACACGGGCGTCGAAGTCGCAATAGTGCCACGGGGGCACGGCCGTGTGGACGTCGCAGTAGGCGGTGTCGAGCTGGAACTTCTCCTGGATGATCGGGGCCAGGCGGGCCTCCATCTCCACGGCGCGGGCCGGCTTGGGGTTGTAGCACCGCGGCCAGGCGGTCTGCCAGTCGCCGTCCGGCGTGCGGGTGACGAGGTCTTCGTCCCAGTGCTCGTTGACGGGGGCGAAGTCGGTGTAGTTGTTGTAGATGCCGTAGCGGAAGCCCAGGGCGCGGATCTTGCGGGCGTAGTCGGCCTGGCCTTCGTCGCCCCCCTTGCCGGGCGCGGCGCGGGTGCGGAAGGTGAAGCTCTCCCCGCCGTCGCGCCAGCCGGTCTCGTGGTCGGTGATGGCGATCTTCGTCATTCCGTAGCGGGCGATGTTCTTCCAGAAGGCATAGTTCCGCTCGCGATCCGAGGCGCCGTACGCAATCCAGACCCGCTCCCCCGTCACGTGCATCCAGGGCGAGGGGGGATTGGGCACGTTGGGCAGGATCTCCTCGAACCGCGGCGATACGGTGAGGAAGAGCCGCTCGAAGCAGTCGTTGCGGGCACCGTCGGTCTTGGGGGTGTACCGGCTTCCCCCGTTGTAGGCGACGCCCCGGTCGCTCACCTCGTTGACCGCCCAGAGCGAGGAGGCGTTGGAGCGGTAGTGGTCGACGATCGAGAAGGTGAAGAGGGGCTCCTCGGGCGGCCCCAGGACGAGGACCGCCGGCCGCTGGGCCCCGCCGGTCAGGTAGGGGATCGTCACCAGGCGGGGATTTTCCACGCCGGCGGCCCGGCCTACGTGGAACTCGCCCACGGCGCCGCCGAGACACTCGACGTCGACGACCAGCGACTTCTGCCAGAGGCGGAAGGTGTATTTCGCCTCGACAACACGCTCGCCCACCCGGTGCCGCCAGACCGATTCGACCGTTTCCCCTGCGCGCTCGACGGAGACCAGCTCGATCGCTTCGGCGGGGACCACCGTGCTGCCGCGATCGACTGCAAAACGGAGCCCACCGCCGTCCATGGGGCGAAAAGGCTCGCCGCGGCCGACCCACTCGGCAGTGACGTCGCTGAGGGTTCCGGTCGCAGGCCGATATCGATACACCAGATGCCCGTCTTCACCGCGGTAATGGAACCGGTAGACGCCGTCGCCCTCTTCGAGCTCCACCTCGAATGCGGCGGCGAGGTTATCCGGGAGGATCGTCTCTTCGCGGGTGGGGAAGGGGAGCGTGCCGGGGCCGGTGTTCGTCCCCGGGCTCTGGCCGGGAAAGAGGGTGAGGTTCCGTTTGGGGCGGGGCTCGAACTCGAGCGGCGGCAGCTCCTCCTGGTAGACGGAGAGATTGTCGAAGTAGAGGACGCGGTCCTCTTCGTTGCGTCCCCCGCGGATTTCGATGGCCTCCAGGGTGGCCCGCTCGCCGAGTAGCTCGATCTGCTCGGGGCTCAGCTTCCGGTGCATGAGCCACCACTCTCGCCAGCGGACGCGGCCCATGGAGACGTGCACCGCCTCACCTCGTTCGCCGCCGAACCGCAGCGCGACCTCCACCTGGGGCGTGGTCGGGTCCGGCACCCAGTCCCAGTTGTTGCCGTAGACCCAGAAATTGATGCAGTCGAAGGGCCCGGCAATAGGAACCGGCTCCGGCGGCCTCACCGTCACCAGCGGCTGGCCACCGGTGCCGCGGTAGACCAGCTTGCCGACGTAGCGGCCCCAGAGCTGCTGCTCGCGGCTGCGGGCGAATGTCGCTTCCGCATCCACGGACTCGACGGTCCAGCCCTCGAGCGTTTCAAAATCGAGCAGCGCCGGGCGGTCGTCTTCGGTCCGTCCCGCCCAGACCATCTCGTAGGGCCGCTCGCCGACCTGCTCCTCGGGGTCCTCGGCCCGAGCCATCGTGCTGGTCACTGCCAGCACCAGGGGAAGCGTTACCAGTCTGGTGAGCATGTTCCGGTTCCTTTCGTGGCCGTTACTCGATGGCGCCCCACCGAGCTGAGCCCGGAATCCTTATCCTTGGCCGCCGCCGATCCGCGGGGAGACTTCTGCGGCACGAGGTGGTTATGGCGGCAACGGCCTGGCGGGGGACGGGCTGGAGCCGTCGCCGACCTGAAGAAGAACATTCGCAGCGGCGGGGACGAACTCCACGGGGGCGGCGGATTCGAGCAGTCGGTCGGTCTCCATCACCTCCAGCACCGCCCGGAGGATTTCCGGATCGCGGGCGGCAATCTCGTTGAGCGCGCGGCCTACCACCCCGGGGCGGGTCGACTTGGCTTCCGCCATCCGCTGCGAGACCTTCTTGGCCGTCTCGCTCTGAATCAGCCCCACGCGGTTCTCCCCGTCCTGCTTCATGGCGCTGGTCACCTGCACGAGGCGCTTGACCACCTTTTCCGTGATGTTCTCGACCATCTTCTCGTCGGTGAAGTACACCTTGCGGATGTAGACCGAGCCGAGGCGGTAGCCCCACTTCTCCGAGAGCGGCGAGACCGTCCGCCGCACGCTGCGGCTGAGGCTGTGCCGGTCCTCGAGCATCTTGTCCATCTCCAGGTTGCTCAGGGTCGAGATCGTGGAGCTGGCCACGTTCGCTTCCAGGGAGCCTTCCGGGTTGGCGTTCACGAAGAGATAGGCCACCGGGTCGTTCACCTGCTTCTCGTACCAGATGCCCACGCCCATGGGCGTCCCCTCTTCGGAGTTCACCAACTGGCCGCGCAGGTAGTGCTGCCTAAGCGCCGTGCTCACCTTCTGCTTCTTGCCGAAGAAGGGGATCAGCAGTGCCTTGGCACCGAACTCGGCCACGGGAAACCGCAGACCGGGATCGCTAATGGTTCCGATCACCTTGCCGAAGAGGGTGAAGACCTGGGCCTCGCACTCCTGGACGACCGTCCAGATTCCGAAGCCCCGGGCGACGGCCAGCCCGAGAGGGATGACGGCCAATCCGACGAGAAAAGGAATTATCAGCCCGGCGGCGTACGCAGCGGCGAACTCGATGAGCTGTTCAGGAGACATGGCATGTACTCTTGGATGGCTCTCGTTACTCACGGGGATTGGGGTTCGGCGGCCAGAACGATGCGGCGCGCCCGTTCGAACAGCGGCGCGCGCATGTTGCGGACGTAGGCGGCGAGGGCCTCGCGCCCCCCCTGCTCCTTGATCGCCGCCAGCGTGGCGGCCAACTCGCGAAGCGGGGCCACCTCGGCGTGGGCGTTGTTGGAGGCGATGTCCACGGCGCGCTTGCTCATGGTGATCTGCTGCTCGGCATCGGCGCGGGCCGTGCTGATGTCGGCGGCCACCTGATTCCGCGTGCTGTTGATCGCCGACAGGGCCCGGTCCACCTCCGGCGGGGGGTTGATGCTCGTGATCAGCGCCGCATCCAGCTCGATGCCATAGCGGCCGGGCGTCGACCGGCACTGCTCTTCCATGTAGGTGTTGAGCATGGGCAGATTCTTGCGGAGATCGTTGATCGAGACTCCCTCGGAGAGCTCCACGGCCGCCCCCTGCTCGTCGCCGCCCATTTCGCTGTCGCCGATCAGGCTCTGCCCCTTGGGGTCCACGAAGGTCGCGATCCGCTCGCGGAGCACGGAGACGAAGTAGCCCATCACGTGCTCCAGGGGGACGGCCACGCCGAACAAGTAGGCGTACAGGTTGTTTTCGCTCACCCGGAAGCGGATCTGCCCGTTGACCCCCGTGGTCAGATTGTCCTTGGTGACCGCCTCGATCGTCGACTGCCGCTTGCTCGGGTCCCACACCAGGTCGACCGCCTGCGTGGCCACGCTCAGGCGGTAGACCTTCTGCCACGGCCACTTGAAGTAGGGGCCGCCGGGCCCGATCACGCGGACCTGGGGATAGGCATACCGCTCATGCTCCTCGTCACTCAACTGCGGGTCCTGGACCTTCTTCACCTCGCCACCCGGCAGCCGCTCGGCCCGGCCGAACGTCGTCACCACGGCGCGCTGGTCGGGCCGCACGGTGTAGAAGCCAAAGGCCACGACGCGGATGATCGCGTAGGCCAGTACGCCGAAGAAAAGGGCGGGGATTACAGTCATCGAGGAGTCCCTCTCGCAGTCGCAGGCAGGATGAGGGTGGGTGACAACGGTTTAAGGGTATTGACCAGCCTCGCGAGAGTCAACCGCCCGACGCAGTTCCCGCGATTCCCGGTGACAGCGCGAAGCCCGAAAAATGGGGCGAGGGCGGGGACCGTGAGGCGGTTCAGCGAAGTCGAGCAGGGGACAAATGACCCGTATGGCGCGGTGGCGATGTGCACCGGGTGGCTTGTCTTTTCGCAGATAACGCGAGCGATGAAGTCCTGGCCCGCCTCCACGAATTGGCAGAGCTTCGTGCCCTACGGGTTAGGGGTCACCATCGAAGGGATCGACGCGCTCAAGGCCAACCTCCCCAACTGCACGTTCCATTGGCTTGAACGCAATCCCAACGGCCCTTTCTCGGGCTGGCGATGATGCCCGGGCGCGCCCGGCAGCGGATTTCGGCTCGTGGCCACTTCTACCCTGCTTTTGACTCCGCGCTGCCGCGGCGGTTAGGATGGGTCCATAAGCCGGTCGCCGGCAATGGATCTGCGCGATGAGGTGGTGCCGGGGGCTGGAGTTCCCGCTCGGTGCCGATGGGGTGCAGAATCGAGGAGATCCCTGACGATCCCGCGGAACGACCTGTCATCAAGCAGCAACCTGGAGATCTTGTCATGGACCGAAAGGCCCATCGCCTCTGCCGCCGCCGTTTCCTCCGTGGGGCTGGTGCGGCCGGGGCTGCAGCGGCCATGGTCCCCACGCTGATTCCCGGAGCCGCCCTGGGACGGGGCGGGGCGGTGGGGGCCAACGAGCGGATCGGCATCGGCTTCATCGGGATGGGGAAGTTCGCCCACGATTTCCACATGCCCGTGCTGACCGGCTTCGATGACGTGACGGCAGTGGCCGTCTGCGACGTCGACACCACCCGCCGCGAGCACGCCCGCCAGTACGTCGAGGGCCGCTACGGCGAGGACTACGGGGGCTGTGCCGCCTATGTCGACTTCCGCGAGGTCCTGGACCGCGACGACATCGACGCCGTGGTGGTGGCCACGCCCGAGCACTGGCATGCCATTCCCATCATCCTCGCCTGCCAGGCCGGCAAGGACATCTACTGCGAGAAGGCACTCACGCACAACATCGTCGAAGCCGAGCGGTGCATCGAGGCGGTCCGCAAGCACGGCCGCGTCCTGCAGACGGGGAGCCAGCAGCGGTCGAACGTCTTCGGCCGCTTCCGCGAGGGGGTGGAGATCGTCCGCAGCGGCCGACTGGGGAGGATCGAGCGGGTCCACGTGGGCGTGGGCGGCCCCAGCCGCTGGTGCGACCTGGGGGAGGAGGAGATGGAGCCGGGGCTCGCCTGGGATCTCTGGCTGGGGCCGGCGCCCCAGCGTCCCTACCACTCGGCGCTCAGCCCGCGCGGGATGCACGAGCACTGGCCCGCCTGGCGCGACTTCCGCGAGTACGGCGGCGGCTGGCTGACCGACATGGGGGCGCACCACTACGACATCGCCCAGTGGGCCCTGGACCGCGACGACTCGGGCCCCGTCGAGGTGATTCCGCCCGAGGATCCGCAGAGTGAACGGGGCGCACGGCTGATCTTCGACGACGGCATCGAGGTGATCCACGGCGGCCCCGGCGGCTGCCTCTTCGAGGGGACGGACGGGACGCTCCATCTCGACCGGGGCGTGCTGGAGAGCGATCCCGCGAAAATAGCCCAGGAGCCCCTGGGCGAGGACGACGTGCAACTCTTCCGCTCCCCCGGCCACCACCGCAACTGGCTCGACTGCATCCGCAGCCGCCAGCGGCCCATCTGCGACGTGGAAATCGGCGCCCGCGCCGCCACGCTCTGCCACCTGACGAACATCGCCTACTGGTACCGCCGCCGCTTGCAGTGGGACCCGGCGGCTTGGCGGGTGGTGGACGACGCCGAGGCCAACGCGTGGCTGGACCGCACCTGGCGCTCTCCCTGGGAGCTCCCTGCCGTGTGAGCCGAGCTACTCATACTCCCCCGCGACGCGGCGGCCGATCCGCTGCCAGGCGGCCATGGAGCGGGCGAGGTTTTCCTCGGGTTCGCCCGGGATGGCATAGCACTGCAGCCCCACCGGCCCGCAGTAGCCCAGCCCGCGGAGCGTTCTGATGAGCGCGGCGTTGTCGAAGTCGCCGCGGTCCAGCGGCTGGATGAGCCGGTCCCAGCCCATGGCGCGGGTATCGCCGCGGTCGGAGCCGTTGATGCTCACCAGCAGCAGCCGCGGCATGGCCCGCTCCAGCGTGGCCTCGAGGTGGCGCTCGTCGTCGAGCTTCAGGAAGTGGCAGAGGTTGAAGCTCACGCCCAGGTTTTCCCGGTCGGCCTTTTCGGCCAGGCGCAGGGCGTCGTCGACGGTGGCCACGTAGAAGCCCACGTGGGGATAGAGGGCCACGCGCAGCCCCGCCCCGGCCGCCATGTCGGCCACCTCGCCGATGATCTCCACCGCCCGCGCGTCGTGTTCCTCGCCGGAGGGCCGGCCGCCGAGCACGTATAACCAGAGGATCGTCTCCCGCCCCTCGAGCTGCTCGATCGCCGCAGGCAACCCCGGATCGTAGGGCGGCTGGTCAGGATCGACATGGGCGCCAACGTACGTGCTGAACATCGTCAGACCGCGGGCATCCAGCGCCGTGAGCAACTCGGGGATTTCCGCCGTGCCCGTAAAGCCGATGCCATCGTAACCGAGCTCATCGAGCATTCTGGCCTGCTCCTCCAAGGGAAGCCGGCCCCGGCCGGTGCCGTTGTCGAAGGCGAAGAAGCGGTTCATCGCCGCCGGCTCCTCCGCCGCCAAAGCCGGCACAAGCCAGAGCACGATGGCGGCCAGAAGGCCGGCCTTGCCGGAGATTTCGCGGACCGCACGCATGGCAGGTATCCTGATCTGGTGTTGTTCTCGAAGGTTGTTTCGTCTCGTCCTACGGCAGCGTGGCGGCAGCGACCGGTACCGCCTTCCTTCCAGGCGAACGCAGTCTCATGGAGGGTCCGCCTATCGTTTACGCGTATCTCGGCTCCAGGATGGGGCGGTCGACCAGGGCGTTGGCCTCGTCGGAGTTGAGGAACTGCTCCTGCACCGGATCCCATTGCAGCCGTCCGCCCACCTGGATGGCGATATGCCCCAGGTGGCAGAGCGCCGTGGTGCGGTGGCCCACCTCGGCGTCGGCGAGCGTCCGCTCGCGCGTCTTGATGCAGTCGAGGAAATCCCGCTTCTCGTGCTTGAGGGGAAAACGGACTGCGTCGGGCCCCAGCTCGGCGGACAGCAGCGACTCCGGCTCGGCCTCGAGCGGGCTCGGGCCGCCGAAGTTGGCCTGGATCCAGCCTTCGGTCCCCTCGAATCGCGCGAAAGGCGCCTCGGTGCGGTAGAACAGCGCCACGCCGTTGGCGTAGCGATAGCGGGCCTCGAAGCTGCGGAGCACGTTCCACAGGCCGCCCGCCGGCACGTACACGCCCTCCCCTTCGACTTCGACCGGGCCGCTATCGTCGCTGTCGTTGCCCCACTGGGCGATGTCGCACAGGTGGGTGCCCCAGTTGGTGATCATCCCATCGCAGTAATCGAGGATGTTCATCCATCCGGGCCGCTCGTAGCCATGCCGCTGGTGGACCCGCTGCTCGGTGTAAGGCCGCCGCGGTGCCGGCCCCTGCCACATGGCGTAGTCGAGTTCTGGAGGGACGGGCATGTCGACGTGCTGGGGAGAGCTGTCGGGGCCGTAGGGCACGCCGCAGCGGATGGTGGTCAGTTCGCCGATCATGCCGTTGCGGACCAGCTCCACGGCGCGGTGGAAATGGGCGATGGAGCGGAATTCGCTGTCGGTGCGAAAGACCCGCCCATGCCGCTTCACCGCGTCGGCGAGCCGGCGGCCCTCGCCGATGGAGCGCGTGAGCGGCTTTTCGCAGCAGACGTCCTTGCCCGCCTCCGCCGCCTCGATCGACATGGGGACGTGCCAGGGATCGGTCGTGGAGATCATCACCGCGTCGACGTCCTCGCGGCCGATCACCTCCCGGTAGTCCTGCGTTTTGGCCACGTTCTCGACCTTGCGCCGCAGCACCTCGCCCCCGTAGATCTTCACCAGCCGCTCCGACTCGAGCTCCAGCCGCCAGCGATCCACGTCGCAAAGGACCACGACCTGGGCATCCGGGGCATCGAGGAAGAACGGCAGGTTGTAGGCCACCACCTGCCGGCCCACACCGATCATACCGATGGTGATCCGTTCGCTGGGGGCAATACTGCCATCGGCCCCCAGGGCCGACCCCGGAACCATCCACGGCACACCCACCGCCCCCGCGGCCCCCGCGGCACGTCGCAGGAACGACCGCCGGCTGAGAGAATCTTGTCGCTGCATCAGTCCACCTCCGAGCAAGAGTCATCCGCCTTCTTCCCGGCTGAGCATAGTACCCGCGGCAGCACATTGCAACGGACAGCAGCGCCGACGGACCCAGCGGGCAAACCACTCCGCCCTCCGACCTCTGATCTCCGCTTCCCCCGGCCACCACCGCAACTGGCTCGACTGCATCCGCAGCCGCCAGCGGCCCATCTGCGACGTAGAATCGCCGGCGCCGCCACGTGCGCGCCGCAAAAGGCGCTTAAACCACCGGGCCGTACCGGGGGCCGAGGTCCTCGGCAAGCGCCTCGCCGTAGGCCAGAAGCTCGGCGCGCTGCTCGGGGGTGAGCGGCTGGTACTGCCGGGCGAGCTCGACGTTGTGGATCGCCTCCTCGACGGTGTACGGGCCCACGCAGGCGGAGGCCACGCCGGGCAGATCGAGCGCGTAGGCCAGGGCGTGGGGGAGGTACTTCGGATCGGTGGCGCAGCCGACATGAGCGCTGCGGTGATTGCGGAAGCCTCCCCGGATGCCCGCGTAGACCTTCATGGCCACCACGCCCACGTTCCGCTCGCGGCAGGCGGGCAGGACGCGGCTCTCGAACTCGTAGATGTTGCGGTCGGCATAGTTGAGGACTGTCATCACCACGTCGATCTGGTCGGTCTCGATCATCTCCATGAAGCGGGAGCGGCCGGCATGTCCCGAGAGGCCGATGAAGCGGATCTTGCCCGCCTCCTTCTCCTTGAGCAGGTAGTCGAGGATGCCGTCTTCGGCCTTGACCTGCTCGAGGTCCTTGTTGCCGATGTGGTGGATGTGGCAGAGGTCGACGTGGTCGGTCTTCATCAGGCGGAGCGACTCGGCGAGCGACTTCTCGGCGTCGGCGGCGTTGTCGGACCAGCACTTGGTGACCAGGAAGAGCCGCTCGCGGCGCGAGGGGACCAGGTGGCCCAGGGCCTCCTCGGCGTTGCCGTAGATGCGTGCCGCGTCGACGTAGTTGACGCCGCGGTCGATGGCGGCGGCGAAGACGCGGATGCATTCCTGGACGTCGGGCGGCCCCTCGCCGGCCGGCGCCGTCCCCAGACCGAGGATCGAGACCTCCTCGCCGGTGCGGCCGAGCACGCGGGTGGGCAGGGCGTCGCCCGCCGGCTCGTCGGCGCGGACCCCGCCGGCGGCGAGGGCCAGGCCGGCGCCGGCAAGGGCCGTATGCTGGAGGAAGTCGCGGCGGGAGAGGCCGCGACGGGGAGAATCCTGGGGAGGTGCCGCGGCGCCGGCTTGGGGGCAGTCGCTATGCATCGCTGGGCTCCTGGCGATTATGTGCGCACGGTCCGGTTCGATGGGACGGAGGCGGCACCCCATCCCTTCCACCATTACCATACCTCACTACCGCCCGCCACCCGTGCGGGGTGAACCCGCTTCGCGAGGGGAGCACAGGCCTTGCGGGGAATGCCCGTTCGTGCGAAAAGGAGGGATCTGGCGAACGGGCCTCCGCCGGCAAACCACCCCGTACTGCGAGGAGGCTCCCAGGTATGCGAAGGCTCCGTATGCGAAGGCTCCGCGATCGGCCCCACCATCTGCCCCACCGCACGCCCACCGGCCCCGAGAAGGCCGTGGGTGTCGTGATCGGCACCATCTTCGGCCTCATCGGGCTAGTCGTAGTGGGGAGCCTCTGGCTGGGCGGCTTCGGCGGCATGCAGCCGCCGCTCTTTTTTCGCCTCGTGGGCAGCCTGGTTGCCCTGAGCTTCGTGGTGATCGGCTTTGGCATGGCGGCCGCCGTCCTCTTCGGCATCTACGGACGGCAGGAGCAGCAGCGGAGTAGCGAAGGGGGTGCCGGGCCGACCGACACCCGGCAACCGGGCCCCGGCCGGGCCGATTTCGCCTGCCCCCGTTGCGGCGCCGCGCTGGGAAACGAGGCCGATGTCTCGCCCCACGGCGACGTGAAGTGCAGTTACTGCCGGCAGTGGTTCAACATCCACGGCCGCCGCAGCTGACCCATCCCGCGGTGGAAACGCGCCGCGACGCGCTGGCCGCGGGTCTCCCTCCCGGCGGTGCCGACGGAATCGCTATTCCCCGCAATGGGCGTCGAGCCAGTCGAAGAGATCGGCGAGGACGGTTTCGCGCTCGGGTTCCGAAAAGAGCTCGTGGTACAGCCCCTCATAGAGCTTGAGGGTCTTGTCCGGCGAGGCGGCCCGGCGGTGGAGCTCCTCGCTTCCTTTGGCATCGGTGAGCAGGTCGCCCGTTCCATGGAGGATGAGCAGGGGGAGGTCGATCGCTTCCGCTTGGCGGCGGAGGCGCTCGCCGGCGCGGAGGATTTCCGCGCCGGTCCGCACGGGAAAGCGTCCCCGGTAGATGAGTGGGTCCTTCTCGATTTCGGCGACGGCCTGCGGATTGCGGGAGACGAAGCCGCCGTTGCCGAGCTGCGTGACCCGCAGCCGCGGGAACAACGCAGCCACGAAGGTCGCCAGCCCGCGGAGGAGGGGGAACACCCGCGCCCCGACCGTCACCGCCGGTGCGGAGAGGATCAGCCCGCGCAGCGGCGGCCGCCGGGTGAGGTAGCATTCGGCGGCGATGAGCCCGCCCATGCTGTGGCCGAGGAGGAAGAGGGGCAGCGCGGGGAAGTCGTTGTACACCGCGGCCAGAAAGCGATCGACGTCGCCGAGGTACTCGTCGAAGCGGTGAACGAAGGCCCGCTCCCCCTGCGAACGCCCGTGCCCGCGGAGATCGATCGCCGCGACGGTGTAGCCCCGTTCCACCAGCCGCTCGGCCAGTGGCGCATAGCGGCCGCCGTGCTCGATGAAGCCGTGCACCAAGGCGACTACGCCTCGCGGTGCGGCGGCGTGCCAGCGGTGCTCGTGCAGCACCAGGCCGTCGGCCGCCTTCCAGCTTGCCGTTTCCGGGGATGTCATCATGCGTATGCTGGATCACCTCTGCTGAAAGCCCCCGGGACCGCCTCCTCAACATACCAGCGCTCGGCTCGCGAGTGAACGGCCGGCACCAGGAAGACGCCACGGCCCGGTGCAGCGGGCGGTCGAGAGGAGGGCGCCGGGATGCGTTCTTCGCTGTTGCGGCCGCATTTCATGGGGTTCGTCCTTACCGCGCCGTGAGGGCGCCGCGGCGCGTGCCCTGTCTTCTCCTCGAGAACGTTTGCCCGTCGCCGCCGGCGCAGGCGGCAAAACGCGTTCTTCGCTCCCATGCGGACGATCCGTTGCCAGTATCGCGCGCCCTTCCGGCTGGGGCGGTGGTAGCAAACAAAGCGCCCCCCAACGGCGAGCGGTCCTTTGACCGCGCGGGAAACGTGACCTATAGTCACAAGGGCCGGACGTGTGCCGCGGACGGAGCCATCTCGCGGGGTCGACAGGATCCCGCCTAGCCGTCCCGCCGCGCCATCCGGCATATTCCACCCCACGGGCACCTTCCTCATTCGCGCTGCCGGCAGCGGCCGCGGCGCGGCCACGGAAGCCACGGACGAGAACATGCAGCGCACGGATCGGATCAGCAGCCGGGGCTTGGCACGGGCGAGCGTGGCCCTGCTCCTGGGAATGGGGCTGGCGATCGCCGCCGTTGGGAGCCTGGCTGCCGAGGGGACGATCCGGCCGTCGATCGGCGGCTCCGTCACCCCCGACTCATCCACCGCCGTCCAGGAGGTCCTCCGCCGCGGCCATATCCTGGAGACGGAACACCGCTGGAGCGAGGCCCTCTCCCACTACGAGGACGCCCTGCGGCAGTTCCCCGGGACTCCCGCGCTCCAGCGCCGCTTCGACCACGCGCGGCTGAACTACGACTTCTCCCGCCGCTACAGCGACCGCAGCTTTCGCGAGGAGGTGTTGGCGGTCTCGGAGGAAACGGCCCTCGAACTCTACGGCGAAATCCTTGCCAAGATCCAAACCCACGCCGTCGACGCGCCCAACTGGAAGGAGCTCGTCGAGCGAGGGCGGCTGGCCGTGGAGGTGGCCCTCGCCCAGCCGGCCTTCCTCCGCCGCCACGCCGCCGGCGCGGAGCCCGCGGCCGTCGAGGGCTACCGCCAGCAGCTCCGCCGCCAGCTCGGCCCGCGCATCGTCCGCAGCCGCCAGGAGGCCGAAGCC